>NZ_JAILYE010000011.1:0-36401 GCF_021011285.1 Enterococcus sp. SMC-9
TTCTGTTGGGCCAGCTAGAAATTCATCTGTGCCGTCAAATTGTGTGTAGTTTGCTTGGATAAAATCACGTACGTTAACTTCGTTTTGCCAAGCTTTGCCTTTAAATCCGTTCCATTGTTCCATTGAATGGACCTCCTTAAAAATTAGCTATACTTATGTAACAGCTTTACGAACACAGTATAACACATCACTTTGACTTTGCAAGCATTTTCTTGTGTGTAGATGAACTATTCACCTCGTTATCTTATAAACGTCCTTATAAACCCCATTAAATCAATGATTACCCCATATGTAAACATCTTATTATTTTGTTAAATAAGCCCTTTCACTCTTCTTCATGCTCACAAAAAAGCATTTCTGTATCAATACAGAAATGCTTTTTAAATACAACCATTATAACAGATTAATTTTTGACAACAACCGGCTGTTTAATTTCTTTAACATCGATTACTTGCCCGCCATTTTTTTCATCCATAACAAATGAACCATTTGAAGTTCGATCAGAAATATTAAAATCCTTGACGTCAATTTCTGTTTGTTGCCCTTTTTGATTGGTTAATAACAATGTTTGATCCACACCATCACCCATATAAATGATGCGATGAGGATTATTTTTAAGTTCTCTTAGCACCATTAAGCCACGCTTAGCTCGGCCTAATTGATTTAACTCTTGAGCTAGCATTCGTTTCACGCCACCTCTTTGGGTTACGATAACTACCGGATTATCCCCCATCGGATATACCAACAAGCCGTTTACTACAAAATCCTCGGCTTTTAAATTAATTGACTTAACGCCAGCAGCTTTTGGACCTACTAGCGGTACCTCGCTTAGTGGATAGCGCAAACCAAAACCACGATGACTTACTAGAAAAACATCTAACGTATCGTTTTCATCGACTAAAAAGACATCTGTTATAACATCATCAGCATCTTTGAATTTAACAATCGCTAACGGACGACTCTTATAAGTTCGCCATGGCTCAAATTCCGACATTTTCGTCTGCTTAATAAAACCATTTTTTGTTATCACAACAAAGTTTTTAGCCGGATCTATTTGCTTGTAAGGATAAACGGCAATAATCGCCTCATCCACTGCCATATTCAACATCGTTTGCGAAATATGTTCCCCAATTTCTTTCCAACGTAAATCAGGTAGTTCATGAACTGGACGATAAATAACATTTCCTTTGTTAGTAATTAGCAGTATATGGTCCAAAGTGTTGACCTCACCTGTATATAACACAAAGTCCCCATCTTTCATTCCCAGCTCTTCTGGTTTAGAAGCTGCATAAGAACGCAGACTACTGCGTTTGATATATCCTTCATGGGTAACAGAAACAATAACATCTTCTTGAGCGACTAAAACCTCTGTCTCAATTTTCAGCTCTTTAATTTCCGCTTCAATTTGCGTTAGCCGCGGCTGTCCATATTGTTTTTTCACTTCTTTTAGCTCTTTTTTTATCACGCTTAAAAGTTCAGTCTCATCATCCAAGATCTTTTTTAATTCCGCAATATACGCAGCTAATTCTTTTGCCTCTTGTTGTAATTGCGTAATATCTGTATTGGTTAGACGATACAATTGCAAATTAACAATTGCTTCAGCTTGGGCTTCGGTAAAGCCATGAGCTACAATTAAATTATTTTTAGCATCTTTTTTGTCTTTACTACCACGAATCGTGGCGATGACTTCATCCAAAATCGACAATGCTTTCATTAAACCATCAACGATATGCTGACGTTTTTGCGCTTTATCTAACTCAAACCGACTCCGTTTTATCACAACGTCTCTTCGATGTTTGACATAGCTTTGCAAAATTGTGACTAATCCAACTTGTTTTGGCCGCATCTCATCAATAGCAACCATATTAAAGTTGTAGTTAATTTGCAGTTCCGTATTTTTAAACAGATAATTTAAAATACCCTCGGCGTTGGCATCTTTTTTCAATTCTACAACAATTCGCAACCCAGTTCTATCTGTTTCATCCCGAACCTCAGCAATTCCGTCAATTTTTTTTGCCAAACGAATTTCATCGATTTTCTTCACCAAGGTAGCTTTATTCACTTCATAAGGAATTTCATTCACAACGATCTGCTCTTTATTCCCTTTGATTTTTTCAATCTCCGTTTGAGAGCGGACAATCACTTTGCCTTTTCCAGTTTCATAAGCTTTTTTTAGTTCTGCTTTACCTTGTAAAATTCCGCCAGTAGGAAAATCTGGACCCGGAATAAATTCCATTAATTTATCCAAACTAGCATTAGGATGGTCAATGAGATAAATCGTACCGTTAATTACTTCAGCTAAATTGTGTGTTGGAATTTCGGTGGCATAACCAGCAGAAATCCCAGTTGAACCATTCACCAAAAGGTTAGGAAATTTTGCTGGTAAAACAGTCGGTTCTTTTTCAGTATCATCAAAATTCCAAACCATATCAACTGTTTCTTTTTCAATATCTTTTAGCATTTCACCACTTAATTGTGATAAGCGCGCTTCTGTATAACGCATTGCCGCAGGAGGATCACCATCCATACTCCCGTTGTTACCGTGCATTTCAATTAAAATGGCTCGTAGTTTCCAGTCTTGACTCATCCGAACCATGGCTTCGTAAATACTACTGTCACCATGGGGGTGGTAATTCCCCATGATATTGCCGACAGACTTCGCTGACTTACGAAAGGCTTTTTCGTAAGTATTACCATCTTTGTTCATAGCATATAAAATCCGGCGTTGTACCGGTTTTAAACCGTCTCTGATATCTGGTAATGCGCGTTCTTGAATAATATATTTTGAATAGCGGCCAAAGCGGTCGCCCATGACTTCCTCAAGTGTTAATTCTTGAATATTATGATTGTGTTCCACTTTGCCACCTCCTATTCTTCAAATAAACTGATTTCTGCAAAATTATCTTTGGCACCATCTGCATTTTTTGCATGTGCTTTTTCTTCATCAAAAATTTCACTACTAGATACTTCTTCATCTGCTTTTTTTTCTAAAATACTGCCATCTTCTTCTAAAGAAAATTGAACGTGGCTTTCAATCCACTTACGTCTTGGTTCAACTTTATCCCCCATTAACGTGGTAACGCGACGTTCAGCCTTGGCAGCGTCATCGATTCGCACACGAATTAACGTGCGAGTTTCAGGATCCATGGTGGTTTCCCACAACTGTTCCGCATTCATCTCCCCTAACCCTTTGTAGCGTTGTAGCATATAGCCTTTACCAACTTGTTGAATGACTTGTTGTAATTCTTCATCTGTCCAAGCATATTCTGTCACTGCCTTTTTGCCAACACCTTTTGAAACTTTATAAAGTGGTGGTAAGGCAATATAAACTTTTCCTGCTTCAATTAACGGTTTCATATAGCGATAAAAGAAGGTTAGCAGCAACACTTGAATGTGGGCGCCATCTGTATCCGCATCGGTCATGATAATAACTTTGTCGTAATTGCAATCTTCAATAGAAAACTCTGGCCCTACACCAGCACCAATTGTATAAATCATAGTGTTAATTTCTTCGTTTTTCAAAATATCTTGTAGTTTCGCCTTTTCGGTATTAATTACTTTTCCTCGCAATGGTAAAATTGCTTGAAATTTGCGATCTCGTCCTTGTTTTGCCGAACCACCGGCAGAGTCTCCTTCGACCAAATACAATTCATTTTTCTTTGGATTTCGCGATTGAGCTGGCGTTAGTTTACCAGAAAGTAAAGATTCACCTTTTTTACGCTTTTTACCGGTACGACTTTCTTCTCTAGCCTTACGAGCTGCTTCACGAGCCTCACGAGCTTTAATCGCTTTACGGACCAGCATTTGACTCATTTCGCTATTTTCTTGCAGGTAAAATCCAAGCTGTTCGCCTAAGACACCATCCACTGCATTTCGAGCGCTTGGTGTGCCTAGTTTTTCTTTTGTTTGTCCTTCAAATTGTAACAAGTTTTCTGGCACTCGAATGGAAAGTACCGCCGCTAACCCTTCACGAAAGTCACTACCTTCTAGGTTACGATCTTTTTCTTTTAATAAACTTACTTTACGAGCATATTCATTAAAAGCTTTCGTTAAAGAAGCCTTCATACCAGCTTCGTGAGTTCCGCCGTCTTTGGTGCGGACATTATTAACAAAGGATAAAATATTTTCTGAGTAGCCGTCGTTATATTGCATCGCGATTTCTACTTCAATACCATCTTTTTCCCCATTAAAATAAATTACTGGTGTCAGGGTATCTTTTTCTTCATTGAGGTAATCAACAAATTCTTTGATTCCTTCTTCAAAATGAAAAACTTCTGAAACAGGTTCTTCTCCCCGAAGATCCGTCAATGTAATTTTGACCCCACGTAATAAAAAGGCAGATTCTCGCAGGCGTTCAGCCAATGTCTCATAAGAAAATTTTATTGTTGAAAAAATGCTATCATCCGGTAAGAAAGTGACGGTAGTCCCGTTTTTCTTTTTTGTTTTCCCGATTTTTTTCAACGTTCCTTGGGGTTTACCGCCGTCTTTAAATTTTTCTTCATAAGCTACACCATCTCTGACGATGGTTACGGTAAGCCATTTTGATAAAGCATTCACAACACTGGCCCCTACACCATGAAGACCGCCAGAAGTTTTATAACCGCCTTGACCAAATTTACCGCCGGCATGTAACACAGTAAAAATAACTTCTACAGTTGGAATACCAGAAGCGTGCATTCCCACAGGCATGCCGCGTCCATTATCGCTAACAGTAATACTATTGTCTTGATTAAGCGTAACATCTATTTCATTACCAAAACCAGATAAAGCCTCATCGACAGAATTGTCGACAATTTCGTAAACTAAATGATGTAATCCACGACTATCCGTCGAGCCGATATACATTCCTGGTCGTTTTCTGACAGCCTCAAGTCCTTCCAAGACTTGAATGGAGGCGTCATTATACTCAGTTGTTTTTTTTGCCAAAGCAAACGCTCCTTTGATAAAAGTAATGGGACAAGCCCTGTTATACTACACTATTTTAGCGCAATTCAAAAGCGCTCCTTCTATCTTACTCTAAAAAACCTGTGAAAAAAAGTATTAAATAGGCAAGAATACAGGAGACGTTCAAACCGCAAAGAAAAACACGAACATACGTTCTTGTTTTATTTTAAAGAAAAATACGTATAAATGCAATTACAATTCAAAATAAAGCTTATTTTACTTAAACGTCAAATTTTTACGTATCCGTTATACAGTCAAAGTCACGCCTTTTCAGACAAAAAAACTAAGCAAACTTTTTGTAACTGCTCTTTTAACCTCAAGTTTGCTTAGTGATTTTTTTATTAAAAATATTATGCGCCCATTTTGTTTAACTCAATTTTGATACAACGATTCATAATTACATCATCTCGTTTTGCTTCATGCAGCATTTCCCAAGCTTGCTCATTTTCCAAACCAAGTTGCGCCCAGTAAACCTTGGCATCTGTCTTTAAAAAGTCTGTTGCTACGTCTGGCAAAAACTCGCTGCGCCGGAAGATATCCACAATGTCAATTTTTTCAGGAACACTGGCTAAATCAGAATAAACTTTTTCACCTAAAATTTCACTACCAGCATGTTGTGGATTCACCGGAATAATTCGATAACCGTAGTTTTGTAGTAGCCGTGCGATTTGAAAACTGGTACGATCTTCCTTTGGACTCAAGCCAACTACCGCAATCGTTTTTGCTTCTTTTAAAATTTGAAAAATTTTTTCTTGACTAGGATTTTGAAACATACTACCACTCCTTTAGAAGTTTAATTATCAACCACCTAGACTATATCCTATTGAAGAAATATTGGCAAAGAGTTGTTCCTGCATTTCTTTCATGCTAAAATTACGCTAGTTTGAAGAATTGAGGTTATTTATGAAAGTAATTATTTTAATGATAATCGCCTATTTATTAGGATCTATTCCTTCTGGTGTTTGGATTGGGAAACTATTTTACAAAAAAGATATTCGCCAGTTCGGCAGCGGTAATACTGGTACTACTAATACATTTCGTGTTTTAGGAAAGCCAGCTGGAACTGTCGTTTTACTGATGGATATTTTGAAGGGAACTTTAGCCACACTATTGCCAAGCTTATTTCATGTGACAAATATTAACCCGTTATGGTTTGGCGTTTGCGCAATTTTAGGGCATACCTTCCCGATTTTTGCCGGCTTTAAAGGTGGCAAGGCGGTCGCGACCAGTGCTGGGATGTTATTAGGCTATAGCCCTATCTTTTTTATCTACTCCGCGACAATTTTTGTTGTTTGCCTCTTTATCACAAGTATGGTGAGCTTAACAAGTATGATTGCAGCCGTTCTAATTACCCTATCAACTGTTATTTTGCCGCTAGTCTGGCCACAAATTTTACCACAACACAACTGGCTGTTAACAATTATTGCAACTGGTCTGACACTTTTCATTTTTTATCGACACCGCGACAACATCAAAAGGATTAAAGATGGCAGTGAAAGTCGGATTCCTTTTGGTTTAAACAGTAAAAAAAATAGATAGTGTAAACTCACCCCTTTTTACCTCGAATAAGAGAAGTTTTTTTAAACTCGTTTTTTCTGTCAGTAATAAGGCGAAATTTTCCTAAATCGCTTTTCAAATTTTTCGATATTTTGACTTATTGACGCCAAGAGCTAGTGGATGAAGCCAGACAGCACAAAAGAGTCAAATCAATTTTTTTCTTTAAAAAATTCGTACTCTCTTCACAGTTTAAAAAGACCTCTAAAAGTCTTAAGACTTTTAGAGGTCTTTTATTAGCTATTTAACGGTAATTGCATATTTTGTAGCAAATTTTTCGCGACCAGCTAATTGTTGAATGCCTAGTTTTTCAACTAGTTCGCCAGTTGCGTCTGTCGTATCAGCAATCCCACACCACGGTTCAATACATACAAAAGGTGACTCAGTTGGATAAGGTGACCAAACACCCACATAGGGCATATCTTTATAACTTAAAGTAACACTATGGGGTGATTTTTCACTACAAATAGAAATCGCGTTTAATCCTTTTGTCTCAAAAATAACTGCATCATTTTTGAACATATCATGGGTTAAGGCTAAATTCGTATTGGTTTGTCCCAAAGTCCGTTGTTCCAAATTGATATAATTGCCGTCAAGAGGCAAGCTTAACCGCGATTTACGAGGTGAAAAGGCTAAATAGTAATCCTCAAAACTTAATCCTTCTTCTAAAGGAACATTAAAGGCCGGATGCCCCCCAATTGAAAAGAACATTTCTTCTTCGTCCAAGTTTTCCACTTCATATTTTACTGTTAGACCATCGCCACCTAGTTCATAGCGAATAATCAGTTCAAAATCAAAAGGAAAAACTGCCTTAGTTTCAGCCGTAGCAGTTAAAACAAAGCTAGCGGCATCCCCGGTCTCTTCTAAAAGTTCAAAGTCCATATTGCGCGCAAAACCATGCTTTGGCAGCTGATATGTTTTATCTTTATAACGATAGCTATCTTCTTTTAAAGCACCTACAATTGGAAATAAAACCGGCGCATGTTTTCCCCAATATTTCGGATCTGCTTGCCAAATATATTCCAATCCGTTTGTTTTGCTAACTAAACTTTGTAACTCTGCCCCGTGTAAGGCAATTTGGGCTTTTAGTTGATCATTTTCAATTGTGACCGTCATTTACGGCACCTCCTAATTTAACATTTCCTTTTTGCTACCAGACACTTCATTATAATCCTAGTGACTGTGTTTATCCAATTCTTCTTTGAAGCGTTTATTTAAAACGCGCAAATACGTTCCCTTCATACCTAAAGAACGTGACTCAATAATCCCAGCAGATTCTAGTTTTCGTAGGGCATTGACAATCACCGAACGGGTAATGCCAATTTCATCGGCAATACTAGAAGCAGTTAAGCGTCCTTCATCCCCTTGCAAAGCGGCAAAAATCGCTTGGACTGCTTTTAATTCACTATAAGAAAGTGTACTAATCGCCATTTGAACAGCCGTTGCACTTCTGACGTCTGCTTCAATATCACGAGATTTTTGATATAGGAATTGCATTCCGACTACGGTGGCGCCATATTCAGCTAAAACCAAGTCATCTTCGTTAAAAGCTGCATCCATCCGGGCTAAAATAATAGTTCCCAAACGTTCTCCCGCACCAAAAATTGGGACAACGGTAGTTAAGCCATTGGGATATTTTTCCCGTTGTTCAACAGGAAATGCCGTCATATCAGAAGAGATTGGAATATTTGCTTCGGTTTTCGTTAAATGATCTACCATATCGGTATAGATTTGTGGAAATTGTTTTTCTTCAAACATATTTTTGACGCGGTCATTGTTGACATCGTGTTTTTCATTAAAGCCCAACAAGACACCCTCACTACTGATAATATAGGCGTTGCTATCTAAAATATCCCCTAAAATTAGCGCCATATTGTTATAAGGTAGATCCAAAGTCATATCAAACGTATTTTTTTGTTGTAATAATTGGTTGATACGGCGAGTTTTATCTAATAAAGTTGTCATCTTTTTCATTTTCCTTCCTGTAATTACAAAATGTAACGGCTTAAATCTTGATTTTCAACAATAGCGTCGAGTTTTTCTTCTACATAAGCTGCAGTAATGGTGATCTCACCCATTTGCATATCTGGTGCTTCAAATAATAGATCTTCCAACAATTTTTCCAAAATCGTATGCAGACGTCTAGCCCCGATATTATCGGTATCTCGATTGACATCAAAAGCAATTGTTGCAATTTTTTCAATGGCTTCTTTAGTAAAAATCACTTTAATATTCTCTGTTTTAAGTAATGCGATATATTGCTTAACCAAAGAATTATTCGGTTCAGTTAAAATCTTAACAAAATCAGCAGCAGTCAAGTCATCCAATTCAACTCGAATTGGGAAACGCCCTTGCAATTCTGGTATCAAATCACTAGGTTTTGCCACATGGAAGGCACCAGAGGCAATAAATAAAATATGATCGGTCTGAATAGTTCCATACTTAGTATTCACTTGTGACCCTTCTACGATTGGTAAAATATCTCGTTGGACGCCTTCTCTTGAAACTTCGCCGGACTGTTGGGAACGTGAGGTGATTTTATCAAATTCATCAATAAAGATGATCCCATTTGCTTGGGCAAGTCTAATGGCTTCGCTGTGAATGTCTGCGTCATTGACTAGTTTAGCAGATTCTTCTTGAACTAAAAGCTCCCGTGCTTCTTTAACAGTTACCGTTCGTTCAACTTTCTTTTGCGGTTTTAAAGCATCAAGTGTTTCGTTTAAATCAATTCCCATTTGTTCTAAACCATTGTTCATCATTGGGCCTTTGGTCTTTGGCTCGTCAATTTCAATTGTAACTTCACGATCATCTAAAACACCGCGCTCTAATTGCTCAAAGATTGCTTGTCGATTGGTTTTGATTTCCTCAGTCAACTCTTCTTTTGGTTCTTCTTGTTGCGTATTAAAAATGTTCATCATCTGCTCATAAGGATTGCTCGATTTTTTCTGTTCTTTTTTAATACCAGGAACCAAAACTTTGACCAACCGACGATTGGCTTTTTTCACGGCACGAGTATAAACACGGCTGTATTGTTCTTTTTTAACAATTTGAATGGCACTTTCGACTAAATCGCGCACCATTGATTCAACATCGCGGCCAACATAGCCGACTTCCGTGAATTTAGTAGCTTCCACCTTAATAAAAGGAGCTTGAACAATTTTTGCCAACCGACGTGCAATCTCAGTTTTACCGACACCTGTTGGACCAATTAGCAAAATGTTTTTGGGTGTCACATCTTGTTGCATTTCTTCGTCTAATTGCAAGCGACGATAACGATTGCGTAAAGCCACAGCAACTGCTTTTTTTGCATCTTGTTGTCCTACGATATATTGATCTAATTCCGCCACGATTTGGCGGGGTGATTTTGTCATTTCATTCATAAAAAATCCCTCACTACATTTCTTCCACAATAATATTGTGGTTGGTAAAAATACAAATATCTGCGGCGATATTTAGTGCGTTTTCTGCGATTTCTTTTGCTGTCATTTCATCGGTATTGTATTTTTTCATCGCTCTTGCCGCAGCTAGTGCATAATTACCACCAGAGCCGATTGCCAAAATACCATCATCAGGTGTAATAACTTCCCCTGTCCCAGAAACTAACAACATTTCTTCTTTATTCATTACAATTAACATCGCTTCTAATTTTTGCATGGCTTGTTGTGTCCGCCACTCTTGGGCTAATTCAACAGCAGCACGTTGTAAGTTGCCATTATATTCATTTAATTTTGCTTCAAATTTTTCTTCCAAAGTAAACGCATCAGCTACGCTGCCGGCAAAGCCAACAACAACTTCACCGTTATATATACGGCGAACCTTACGGGCTGTGCCCTTCATAACTACTTGTTCTCCCATTGTGACTTGACCGTCACCAGCCATAGCAAATTGGCCATCTTTTTCCACTGCACAAATTGTGGTGGAATGAAATTGTGATTCCATCTTGTTCCTCCTAAATTGTGAAATAGCTTATTCATGCGCCCGCGGATGAAATTTACGATAATTATTTTGTAAACTCTCCTTTGTGACGTGGGCATATATTTGGGTTGACGATAAATTAGCGTGTCCGAGTAATTCTTGAACCGTTCGCATATCCGCACCATTATTTAATAGATGGGTAGCAAATGTATGGCGTAACATGTGGGGATGAATTTTACTATCTAAACTGCTTTTTTTGATCAGTTGACTAAAAACGTATTCAATGCCGCGACTTGTAATCGGAGTTCCTCTTTGATTTACAAAAATAAAAGCATGATCCGCCACTTTTTCCATTAGACGCGGTCTGGCTAGGGTTAAATATTCTTGCAATGCTACTTGGGCATAAGTGCCAAAAGGAACATAACGATCTTTATTGCCCTTACCATGAATTAATAAAACCTCTCCTTGCCAATCAACGGCAGCCAAGGTTAAATTAGCACACTCACTAACCCGTAAGCCTGCGCCATACATAATTTCTAATAAGGCACGGTTGCGAATTTCTAAAGGTTTATCCCCTTGTGCGGCTTGAAAGAGCGCTGCCATTTCATTTTCATAAAAAAACCGTGGTAACTTACTATTTTGTTTCTTCAAATGAATATAGGCAAAGGGATTTTCTTCAATAACTTCTTGTTTTAGCAGATATTGATAAAAAGAACGCAGACTGGCAATTTTACGACTAATCGAATTTCGACTGTACTTTTTTTCATTTAAAAAACTAAGGTAAACCCGCACATCCCGATGATCAATCTTCAAAAAATCACTATCGCCACTTTCTTTTAAAAACTCACGAAAATCTTGCAAGTCTTCTTGGTAGGCCGCTGTCGTTAGTTGCGAATACCCCCGTTCAAATTGCAAGTAGCGTAAAAATTCTTGTGGCCAGTCAAAAGCTGTCATTTTACACCTCACTTCTGTCCGCAATTAATGTAGCATACAACGAATTAAAAAACAAACAAATTGTCAGAATTTAAACAATATTTCCTTCTTTCGTCACAATTTACACAATATTGTCATACTTTTTTCACGACAAAATAAAGCTTAATAAGCTTAACACAGCAAGATTTTCAACGAATCAAAATTTACTAGCCTAACATTTAGATGTCAGATCAGCACCTTACAAATTAACAAAACTTTCATATTTTTTCAATCTTATTTTTATTTCTATTATACTTTCGCTCTATTGACTAAAGACACTCAGAAATTTATTAAGCCATCTTCTAACTTAACAAAAGAAAATAAGCAGTAAAAAACCGCCAACAAATGTTGACGGCCTAGTGTAGTTTTAGACTAAATTATTCTGAAACTACTTCTGCTGGGGTATTCAAGTGACTTAGGGCTCTCTTTGCTAATGTTTGATAGCGTAATTTTTTATCGCGAATACGCTCTGGCAATTCTGGCAATAATCCAAAATTAGCATTCATTGGCTGGAAGTGTTTGCCTTCTGCATGGGTAATGTAGTAAGCCATTGAACCCATAACTGTTTCTTTTGGCATGGTTTGTACTGCTTGTCCCAACGCTAATAACGCAGCGTTACGCCCAGCTAACAAGCCGCTAGCCGCACTTTCTACATACCCTTCTACGCCGGTCATTTGACCAGCAAAAAATAAATCATCCCGTTTAACTGACTGATAAGTTGGCCGTAATAATTCTGGTGAATTCATAAAACTATTGCGGTGCATGACACCATAGCGAACAAATTCAGCATTTTCTAAACCTGGAATCATTTGGAAAACTCGCTTTTGCTCGCCCCATTTTAAATGAGTTTGAAAACCAACGATATTATACAACGATGCCGCAGCATTATCTTGTCGTAATTGAATCACGGCATAGGGACGTTTGCCGGTTTTAGGATCTTCTAGTCCCACTGGTTTCATCGGACCAAAAAGCATCGTTTTTTCACCACGAGCAGCCATAACTTCAATTGGCATACAACCTTCGAAGTATTTCTCTTTTTCAAAAGTTTTTAACGGCGCAACTTCAGCTGTAATCAAGGCTTCGCGAAAAGCGTCAAATTCTTCTTTGTTCATTGGACAATTGAGATAAGCCGCTTCTCCTTTATCATAACGAGATTTCAGATACACTTTATCCATATCGATGGTACTTTTATCAATAATTGGTGCTGCAGCATCGTAAAAATAAAAACCGTCAGAGCCATTAAATGCTTTAATGGCTTCTGCTAATTTAGAAGAAGTCAAAGGACCGGTCGCAATCACGGTAACTCCGCTTGGAATTTCCGTGATTTCTTCTGAAATAACGGTCACATTTGGATGGTTTTTCACTTTTTTTGTGACAGTAGCGGAAAAAGAATCACGATCCACTGCCAAAGCACCCCCGGCTGGAACTGCCGTTTCGTCAGCCGATTGAATAATTACTGAGTTTAACCGCCGCATTTCTTCTTTTAAAACGCCAACTGCATTGGCCAAACTATTTCCTCTTAAGGAATTAGAACATACCAATTCTGCAAAATCTGAAGTATGATGGGCTTCAGTTGATTTTTCTGGACGCATTTCATATAGACGTACTAAAACCCCTGCTTCAGCAATTTGCCAAGCTGCTTCACTACCGGCTAGGCCGGCACCAATTACATTTACAAATTCAGTCATTTTATTCTTCCGTTCTTATATTTTTAACAAAAAAAGTGCCACACTAAGCGAATTTTTAGCAGTGATTGGATACGGGTAAAAAAGTGCGCCACTTATTTTTGTATTACTTATTTTTGGACGTTTTCTTCATAGTCGCCATTAATACAAACGACTTGTTTGCCACCTTTAACTTTTTTCTCAACTAAATATTGGCCACATTTTGGACAATCGCGCCCAACTGGTTTATCCCAAGAAGTAAAGTCACAATCTGGATAACGAGAGCAGCCATAGAATAAGCGATTTTTCTTAGACTTTCTTTCGATAACTTGTCCTTTGTGACAAACCGGACAAATAACGCCGATTTCTTTTACAATCGGTTTGGTGTTGCGGCAATCAGGGAAATTGCTACACGCATAAAACTTACCATAACGCCCAAGTTTAATCACCATTGGATGCCCACAAACGTCACAGTCAAAGCCAGCGGGTTCATCTTTGATTTGAATTTTTTCAATTTTTTCTTCTGCATTTGTCAACTCAGTTTCAAATGGCTTATAAAAACGATCCACGACCTTAACCCAGTTTTCTTTGCCGTCTTCTACTTTATCCAAGTCTGTTTCCATTTCAGCCGTAAAGTTAACATCCACGATTTGTGGGAAGAAATCTTCAATTAAGGAGTTGACAATTTCGCCTAATTCCGTTGGTTCAAAGCGTTTTTGCTGTAATTTTACATAGTAACGACGTTGAATCGTCTCAATTGTTGGGGCGTATGTTGAAGGACGTCCTACGCCTTTTTCTTCCAACGTGCGAATTAAAGTTGCTTCACTAAAGCGTGCTGGTGGCTGCGTAAAATGTTGTTTTGGTTCAATATCAATTGCTTTTACAACATCACCTACAACTAATTCTGGCAAGATGTTTTCTTTTTCTTCTTTACCATCATCGGTACCTTCGACATAAACTTGCATAAAACCTTTAAACTTAATCTTAGAACCGTTGGCAATGAAGATCACACCATTTTGCTCTAAAGTGACTTTCATTGTATCTAAAACAGCTGGTGTCATTTGACTTGCAACAAAACGAGACCAAATCAACGTATAAAGTTTTAATTGATCTTTATCTAAATATTGCTTCATTTCCTCTGGTGTTCGTGTCACGCTGGTTGGACGAACTGCCTCGTGGGCATCTTGCGCGCCTTGCGCATTTTTAACTTTTTTGTGACTATGAGAAGAATATTCTTTACCATAAGTTGTTTTAATGAATTCTGCTGCTTCTGCTTTAGCAGAGTCTGCAATCCGTTTTGAATCGGTTCGCATATAGGTAATTAAACCGACGGTACCTTGTTTACCTAGCGCAATTCCTTCATAAAGTTGTTGGGCGACCATCATGGTTTTACGTGTTCTAAAGTTTAATTTGCGGGCTGCTTCTTGTTGCATACTGCTGGTTGTAAAAGGCGCAGCTGGATTGCGTTTACGTTCTTTTTTCTCGACTTTCACGACATCGTAATCTTTACCATCTAAACGACTTGTAACTTCTTTAATACTTTCAGCGTTAGGTAATTTTTTCTTTTTGCCATCGACGCCCCAAAAATTAGCTTTGAATTTTTTTCGTTCTTTTTGGAAATTGCCATCAATCGACCAATATTCTTCCGGAATAAATTGACGAATCTCTTTTTCCCGATCGATAATCATCTTTAGCGCAATGGATTGTACGCGACCAGCACTCAAGCCTTTTTTGACTTTACGCCATAAAATTGGACTAATAGAGTAACCCACTAAACGGTCTAAAACGCGCCGTGCTTGTTGAGCATCCACTAGATCCAAATCAATAGTTCGTGGTTCTTTAAAAGCAGCTTTAACGGCATCTTTGGTGATTTCGTTAAAGACTACGCGATTTTTGTCTTCTAAATCAAGATTTAATAAATGTGCCAAATGCCATGCAATAGCCTCCCCTTCACGGTCCGGGTCACTTGCGAGATAAACTTTTTGTGCTTTTTTGGCGGCACTTCTTAAACTTTTAATTACATCGCCTTTTCCGCGAATGGAAATATAATGGGGCTCGTAATTATTTTCAACGTCAATTCCCATTTTACTTTTTGGTAAATCGCGAATATGGCCGACGCTGGCAACAACTTTATAGTTGCGACCTAAGTACTTCTCGATTGTCTTGGCTTTTGCCGGTGACTCAACAATTACTAAATATTTATATGCCATATATAATTGATGGCTCCTTCCTAACAATTTACTACTATATTATACCTAAATTTTGGTAACTAAATCGTAGGTAATCATATCCATTAAAAAAATGTTTGTCAAGGAAGGCAATTAATCTTACTCAAAATTTGGCAACTCTTCTAAAATATCTTTTAAAGAAATTACACATTTTGCACCATCTTGAATCAGCTGCAAACAACCGGTTGAACGGCCGTTTAAAATATCGCCAGGAAAGGCAAAGACCTCTTTACCTGTGTCTAATGCCAATTGTGCCGTAGTAAGTGAACCGCTTTTTGCTTTGGCTTCTACTACGCATACCGCCTGTGATATACCGGCAATAATCCGGTTGCGCATCGGGAAGTGATATTTTCTTACGGGTGTACCATAGGGATATTCACTGATGACCAACTGATTTTTTAACATTTCCCAATAAATGGTAAAAACTTCTTTTGGATAGCAGATGTCCAAACCACACCCCACAACACCAATCGTCTGACCAAAAGACTGCATCGCAGTTAAATGACTGCAACTATCCACCCCTTTTGCTAAGCCACTTGCAATCGTGTAGCCTCGGTTTGTTAAGGGTGGAACAAACTTTTTCACGATCTCCTTACCATAAGGTGAAACATTTCGAGAACCGACAAAACCAATAATTTTCTCTTGTTGCAACAGTAAAATATTTCCTTCGTAAAATAAAGCAAAAGGTGGTTGGTAAATTTCCTTTAATCGCTTTGGATATAAAGGAGAGTCTAACGTGACATATTTTTGACCGTTTAATTTTTGCTGCAGCACCTCTTGCGTCAAAAAGTTCCAATCATTGTAAAAAACAAAGCTGTCGCATTTTCTTGATAATAACGGCTGCACTTCTTTAGCGGTAAAATTAAAATACTGGTGTTTTTGCGCATATTCCAAAATACGCCACTTGGTAATAATACTTGCACCTTGCAATAAAGCTAATTTTAATAAGAACCATTCTCTTTCCATTAAAAAACCTTCTTTCTAGTTATCTTCAAATAAAGATACGCAAAAAAGAAGGAAAAATATTTATAAATAATTTTTAACTGGTGCAAAAGTTTTCCGGTGAATCGCACAAATGCCGTGATTTTTTAAACCATTCAGATGATCTTTCGTTCCATAACCAGCATTTTTATCAAAAGCATAAAAAGGAAAGATTTGATGGTATTCTTTCATCAAATTATCCCGCATTTCTTTGGCTATAATACTTGCTGCAGCTATTGAAACCGATCGCGCATCCCCTTTGATCAGATTGTCTTGGGAAATATCACAGTCTAGTTTTACTGCATCTACTAATAGATGTGTTGGTTCTACGGCTAAGTCATCTATAGCTAACAGCATCGCCTTTTTACTTGCTTGCAAAATATTAATACGATCGATTTCTTCGTGATCCACGACGCCAATTCCGACAGCTATCGCTTTTTCTTGAATCTCACAATATAGCTGCCCTCTTTTTTTAGCCGATAATTGTTTAGAATCATTTAAACCTAAAAGCACAACATCTGCAGGTAAAATAACCGCCGCAGCCACAACCGGACCTGCTAGAGGACCCCGTCCTACTTCGTCAATCCCTGCGATAAAACGATGACCTTCTTGGTGTAATGTTCGCTCAAAACTAGTCATTTCAACATATTTATCTTTTAAAGCTTGCTCTTTATCTAAACGCCGATAAAATTGTTGCAGTAATTTTTGAACACCAGCTCTTTCATCTTGAGCTAAAGCCATTAGATAAGGATCCTTAGCATCGGTTAGTGTCGCTAGTTTTATTTTGATATCTTTAATTGCTTGTGCTTTCATTGAAAACTCCTGCTTCTTCGTAACGATCTAAGGTAAAAGGCCCTAATTTACTTTGCCGAATCTCAACGACAACCAACTCGCTACCACGATCATAGTCATCACGAAATCCTCTTTTTTCTGTAATCAACATCAATAAGTCTGGTAAAGGTAATTGCTCGTCGACTAACTCCAAATGATAGCGCTTGGCTACGCGCCCCGGGTAATACCGCGTGAAAAAATCCAAACCAAATAGTGCAATATCATCCAAATGTAACAGTTGGTCTTTAATGGCGCCAGTTAAAGCCAATTTCTTACCAATTTCAGGATCTTCAAATTTGGGCCATAAAATCCCTGGCGTGTCTAAAAGCTCTAATTCACTACCAGAACGCAGCCACTGTTGCCCTTTTGTTACCCCTGGTTTATTTCCTGTTTGCGCGATTTTTTTACCAACTAAACGATTCATTAAAGTTGATTTGCCGACATTTGGTATGCCAATCACCATCGCGCGAATTGCCCGTGGTTTAATGCCTCGGGCTTTATCTCTGGCAAATTTATCAGCCAAAACAGTTTTGGCCTTCGTCACAATTTTTTTAGTTCCTTGATTTTCCAAGGCATTCATTGCCAAAGCTGCAAAGCCTTTTGCTTCAAAATAGCTCTGCCATTTTTGTGTTTGTTCAGGGTCAGCCAAGTCGGCCTTATTTAATATCACTAAGCGTGGTTTTTGCTGTAAAATTTGATCTAATAATGGATTACGCGAAGAAAGCGGCAGTCTGGCATCCACTAATTCAAAAACGATGTCAACAAACTTTAGCTTTTCACTAACTTCCCGTTTGGCTTTTGCCATATGTCCTGGGAACCATTGAATTGTCATCTTTAGACAACTCCTCTCATTTAAACTACATCTTCGCATTTTAACATGAATAATGGCAATTTAAAACGTGTTCTTTTTCATTTTTAACTATCTGTAATATATTTATTACAGACTATACTAAAGATAACAAACCAAAGCAGGTGAAAAAATGAAGCTAAAATATACTTTTGTTGCAGAAATAATGCCCTCAAAAATTGGCAAGGGTGGCGCATATGTCGTTTTCCCCTATGATTTGAAAAAAGAATTTGGTGTAGGACGCCTTAAGGTTAATGCTACTTTTGATGGCGTCTTTTATGCCGGCAGCATTGTAAACATGGGACTTAAAGATCCAGCGGGAAATATTTGTTATATTCTCGGCATTAAAAAAGACATTCAGCAAAAAATTGCTAAAACAATTGGGGATTCTGTTACTGTGACCGTTAAAGTGCGGGATTAATAAAATTCAGCAAAAAATTTGGAAAGTTGATTGTCTTAATAAAAAAAGACACGTTGCAAAATTGGCAACGTGTCTTTTAAATCTAAAATTAGTTTTCGATTTCAGTAACCATACCTGAACCAACAGTACGTCCACCTTCACGAATTGAAAAAGTAGTTCCTTTTTCAACAGCGATTGGATGAATCAATTCAACTTCGATTGTAACGTTATCACCAGGCATTACCATTTCAGTACCTTCAGGCAATGCAATGTTACCTGTTACGTCAGTTGTACGGAAGTAAAATTGTGGACGGTAGTTATTAAAGAATGGTGTATGACGTCCACCTTCTTCTTTTGTTAAGATATAAACTTCACCCTTGAATTTTGTATGTGGTGTAATTGAACCTGGTTTAGCTAATACTTGACCACGTTCAACTTCGTCACGGGTAATCCCACGTAACAATACCCCAACGTTATCGCCGGCTTCACCATAATCCAAAGTTTTACGGAACATTTCCAAACCAGTTACAACAGCTTTTTGTGTTTCTGGTTTAATACCGATAATTTCGATTTCATCACCAACGTTGACTTTACCACGATCAATACGACCTGAAGCAACAGTACCACGACCAGTAATTGTGAAGACATCTTCAACTGGTAACAAGAATGGTTTATCATTGTCACGTTCTGGTGTTGGGATATATTCATCCACTGTATCCATCAAGTGCATGATAACTTCTTCTTGTTCTGGATCTCCTTCTAAAGCTTTTAAAGCAGAACCGCGGATGACAGGAATATCATCCCCTGGGAAGTTATATTCGTTTAATAATTCGCGAACTTCCATTTCAACTAGTTCTAATAATTCTTCATCATCAACTAAGTCTGTTTTATTCAAGAAAACGATCAAATATTTAACGCCAACTTGACGGGCTAACAAAATATGTTCACGCGTTTGAGGCATTGGGCCATCAGTTGCAGATACAACTAAAATTGCCCCATCCATTTGAGCTGCCCCGGTAATCATGTTTTTAACATAGTCCGCGTGTCCTGGCGCATCAATATGGGCATAGTGACGTTTTTCAGTTTCATATTCCACGTGAGCAGTATTAATTGTAATACCACGTTCACGTTCTTCTGGTGCTGCGTCGATACTTGCGTAATCTTGTGGGTTTGCTAATCCTTTTTTACCTAAAACAGTTGTGATAGCGGCAGTCAATGTCGTTTTACCATGGTCGACGTGTCCGATGGTACCGATATTAACGTGTGGTTTACTTCTGTCGTAATGTTCTTTTGCCATTAATAAAACCTCCAATAATTATTATCAGCGGGTCATACATTGCTGACTCTCTGATACCTATTATAGACTTTTCCTTACAATTGTAAAAAATTTACGCTTGTAAACTGCTTACTTTTTATAAGTTTCGATCTGACCCTTATTATAGGTCAATTTTAGTCAAAGTCAAAAAATATGTCTCGCTCAAAAATACAGCTACGTAATAACCGAATTAATCCATCTAAACACCTTATATAATAGCAAAAAAGGCAGATAGAAGTTTTCCTTCTATCTGCCTTTTACTCAATAAAAAAATTTAAATTTTTCTTCGTTGTGCTAACTCAACTTGTATTTGCGGATATTCTTGATCTAATTTATAAAAAGACATCACAATGACAGAACCGACAATGAGCGCTATAGGAATATATCCATACATTAACTTAATGGCTAAAGTGGCTTGGTTCGTTTGCTCTACAGCATTTGGTGCATAGCTTCCCCAAGCAAGCAATATCCCAGCAATCCCTCCAGCAACAGCTTGTGCAACTTTTCCTAAGAACCCATTGATAGCAGATAGAGAACCTGAAACGTCTATTCCGTTTTTCCATATGCCGTAGTCAACAGGATCTGCTTGCATAGAAAAATAGATACTTTCTTTTATTCCGTATCCCAAGGCGGACACTAGTGCACCAACTATAATTATAAAATGATTTATAGTCCCAAGCAGAATAATGACTATTCCTCCTGCTTGGATAAGCGAAGCTATGATAAAAAGATTTCTCTTCCCCATTTTATTAGCCAAAAAAGGAACAAAAAAATTGGCACACATAGGTACAACTGACATAATAGTAGCAATTGTAATTGAAAGGCCTCTGTCTCCCACCACTACAACAAAATAATAAACCAAAGAGCTCGTTTGTAAGAAAAAGCCTGTCCACATAAATAAAATGTTCAATGCAAAAATTAACCAGGGGGTATTTTGCCGCAATGCTTTTATAATATTTTTCATTGTTAGTGTTTGTTTTTCTTCGACACGTATTTCACGAACAGAAAGAAAGGTAATAAAAAATAAAATACAGCCAATTAAACCAAACATAAACATTACTTTTTTAAATCCTAAAGCTTGATTGTTACCACCAAAAAGATTAACTAAAACTAAAGCTGAAGAACTTACAACAGTTGCACCGAGAAAACCAAAAAATTTTCTAGATGTAGAGAGTGCCGTTCTTTCTTTTGCATCTGTTGTTAAACTTGGCAAAATTGAAGCCATCGGAACATTGACCAACGTATAAGAAAAAGATAAGCCAATGTAAGTAACATAAGCATAAACCATTTTGCCAGCAACGGAAGTATTCGGCACACTAAAACATAAGAATGCAAAAAAGGCAAAAGGAATTGCTCCAAAAAGAAAATATGGGCGCGATTTCCCCCATCGTGTATGGGTGTGATCAATTAGATATCCTACTAATAAGTCTGTCACGCCATCAATAATCCTGGTAATGACAAACATTAGACTAACAGCAGCGGCATTTAATCCCATAATATCTGTATAAAAATAGAGAAGGTATAAAGAAATCATTTGCCAAATTAGATTACACGCTAAATCAGAAATGCCATAGCCTAAACGTTGACGCCATTTGGAAATCCCACGTACATCATGTTTTATCCCTTTAGTAGATTCCACCTAAATCCCCCCATTACTTATTGATTTTTGTCAGTAGATATTTTCTAATCAAATATGGCGGTGTACAGCTCCATGCATGGCAATAACTGTTAACAATGGGACTACCATAAGGTGAAAAGTTTGGGTCTTCGGGTTTAAACGCTTCCCAAAATGTATCTGCTCCCATATCAATCATTTTTCCCCAATAATCTTTTATCAATGTAACTGCTTCTTTTTTCATACCAGCAATACAAAAGGCTTCAACTACATGGTGATACGTATACGGTGTTGCGATCCCTTCAATAGGAAATAATGTTTTCACCGTATTTTCAAGAATTTTTTTATTCATTTCAGGTGGCATGATTTCTGATAAAATCATCCAAACTTGACTAACAATATTTATTTCTTCGTTTTCTGCAACGATGAATAGGTTTTTTGTTGCATCAAACAAATAATCTTTGGCATATGCAACTAATTGTGCCAATTTCTCCTGATAGAATTGCAATTGAACATCTTCTTGGCGTTTTGCTAATTCTACAAATCTTTTTAGCGCATAAATCATAACGCCATGACCAGCCGTATTCTTTTTAAAATCATTTGACCAATCAATAAACACTGGCCATTCATCTTGTAAGCATAGTTTTCCTTGCTCAGTTACTAATAACATTGCCAAATCAATTTGCTTTTTAGCTACTGGATATAAGTCCTCTAGTACCTCTACGTCATTTGTATGTTGGATATAATCAAATAATGTTGTTACGAAAAATAGACTATAATCAAATAAAAAAGTATCATCTGGCGTCAATTGCGGAGTAATGAAAACATTGGCAGGAATTTTTCCTTCACTTGTCGTCATTCCACCAAATAAATAAAGGCCTCGTTTAATTAGCCTAACGTCATTAAAGGTATAGTAGTCGGCTAACGCTTGTAAACGAAGATCTCCTAGCCAAAGACGGCGATCTCGTTTGGGTCCATCTTCAAAAACATCTTGCATACAATCCATCAAAGTTTTTACTGAAACGTTACAGATTTCTTCTAATTCAGCATCTGCTAGTGTATCTTTTGGTAATTGTTCCATCGTAACGCTACTCTCAGCTGTAAAAACCGGATTTTGAAATGAAACTTGCCATTTTGGTGATGTATCAACTACAGATAACTCAATAAATCGACAACTATATCTTCTAGGCATTTTTAATGTCGTCGGCAATACATCTAAATGAATGTATTCTTCTTGAATCCAGGAGCGAGAAAGCCAACCATCATATGCAGCCGAATCAGCTGCAATTTCAGCAGCAACCTCCGCAAACTTCACTTTCAAAAATAAAGGAGCATCCATTGGAGAACCAATGGACTGAATATCAATAGCAAAAGTACCTACATAATGATCACCCAAATCCAAAATAATGCTATCATCTCGTTTTAATAAGACTTGCGGAAGGTGTTGAATTTTCGTTTTTGTAACCGCTGATTTATAGCCATTAATTTTCTTTTCATCCGGCAATATTTCGACGATAGCAACCGGCTGAATTTTACTTTTTAGTATTTCTGGTTTATTTCTATCAGCCTTGTCCAATAATTTTTTATCTTTATTCCAAACTACATCATCATTAATTTGATAAGTAAAAGTCACAATAATCCCTCCAATTCGTTTTACGCTACTATTTTTTCTTGTTCTGCTTTTGGTTTTTTACCATGACGATATTTATTTTGTAGACGCATCATCATAATTCCAGCTAACGTTGCAAGAAAAACAATACCTGCAAAACCATACATTGAATATTGGATTCTTCCTGGCGCAACAAGAAATGGTGTAACAAAAGCAAACAGACCACAACACATTCTTGAAAAACCATTAATAAATCCTTGTAAAGATGCCCGCGTTTCTGCTGGAAATGACTCCTGTGTCCAAACTTTGTAAATGGCTTCTCCTGCTAGTGGATTGCCAAAATTATAAAATCCGATTGTAACCGCTAACGCTAAGAAACCAGCACCTCCGCCAATTAAAGCCATCCCCAACATCGCCGCAAATTGAACAAAGGCACCTAAGAAAAATGCTTTATTACGATACTTTCCACCAGCTACAGAAGTAAAGGCAATAGTTGTCAATAGTGAAACAACATTCAAGATAATGCCCAGACCAGTTGCTTGTGTCTGTGTTGCTCCTGCATTTGTTAATGCATATGTTTGAAATTGTCCCCATGTATTCGCTAACAAATTCCAACAAACATAAAAGATTAAAATGGCAAAGAAAAAGCCTAAGTATTTTTCTTTATTTGAGCCAAACAATACATTTTTAAACGATACTTCTGCATTCTCGTCTTCTTTTTTAGCTGCTTGATTTTTTGCACCGCGTTCATGAAACATTTTGAATTTTTTCGATGAAGATCGCCATAACCAGGTCACCAAAGCAAAAGAAAATAAAATCCCAAAAACAATTCTAGCTCCTAAAACTCCACTAATACCGGATAATAAAAACGAGCAGATATACGAAATAAATACGCCAATTTGCCAAAAAATTTGTGTTGAAGATACTAATTTCGCTGATGTTGTTTCGTCGGGTGCATCATAAGAAACTACAGTCAAGCTAATTGGTAAATCCGCTCCAGAAGCAAATCCCATAATAATTACGCCAACTAACAAAAAATTAAAGTTATTTGATAAAACACAAATTCCAGCCCCGATTGCATAAAAGAGATTCAGCCAATTAAAAGATTTAATTAAACCAAATAGTTTAGTAATATTTCCTGCAAATAGCGAACCAAAGGCAATCGCAAACGTCAACGCACCTGAAATAATTCCCACTTGTCCAGCTGTTAACTCCAAACCTTTTTGCCAGACCGGAATAGTAGCAGACAATCCAACGATACATCCAGATCCCAGCATTGAGCCGATTCCAGCTGCTGTTGCTAATGGTGAGTATTCCTTTAATAAATCTGATTTTTCTTCATTCTTATTCACTTTCTTATTCACGTTTTCCACTCCTTCATTTGTAATGAAATAATTCATTTAACTACTAAGATTGTAAGCGGATAACAAGCAACTAACTATAGCACAATCCAACAACATTTTTATCCAAACCACAGAAAAAGGGGAATGAGTCTTTTACTCATTCCCCTGAAAATTCGATTTTTCCATCATTTTTCTAATCTCTTTTGGTGTATCTCTTGTGTATTTGGCAAATAATTTGTATAACGAGGATAAATTTTCGTAGCCAACTTCATAAGCAATCTCTAAAAAACTTTTATTTGTTTCCCGCATCAATTCTAGACTATTTTGATAACGCATGTAATTAGTTAATTCTTTAAAAGAACGGCCTGTCTGTTTTTTCAATTTATTACTAATATAATTTGGGTTATAACCAAATTCTTTCGATACTTCAGATAAGGTCAGATGTGGATAATGAATTTCAATGTAGCGTAATAATTGCAAAAGTTCCTCATCTTCGTCTTCTTGTTGACTTTCAATGCTTCGGGTCAGTTCAATAATTAAAAGTGACATTAGTAAATTAATCGCCCGCATATAAAAGTTCTCTTTATTATAATATTCCAAAATTAAACGGTGTAACACAGATTGGACAGCTTCATTTTCGCCGCAGTGAAAATGTAAAAAAGAATCATGGCTACTGTACTGATTCGAAGCATTCATCAAAAATTCACCTACAACACCATTAGATTTCACCATATTAACAATTAATTCAGTCGTGATGGATTCATCTTTTAGCAAGATATTAATCAAAATATCCTCTTTATTGAGACTATTGATTTCTTGAACAATATCTTTATCTAATAAAAGAAGTTCGCCTTGTTTTAGTATAATTTCTTTTCCATTAACATATTGAATGCAACTTCCTGAAAGCATGTAGTTGAACTCAACAAAAGAATGCGTATGAGCCGGCATAACAGAATAACGATGATGCTTATTGATAAAAATATTTCCTTCTTTGAAAAAAGACTCTTGCGGCATTTTAGGAACAGCAACCTTTTCGAAGGGTAAATTCTGATCGTTAACATTATACCCTTCTTTTCGCTGTATTTTTTCAATTTCATTTTCTTGCTGCAAAATAATTTCTAATTCAGAAAATTCCATACTATCCCCACTTTTTACAAAACTACTCGCAACCGGCTACTGAACAAATTCTATCTACAACCGATTAATCACATCTTCCACATTTTTAATCATCACTGAAATCGTCCCATCTGGATTATTAGTGAATTCAATTAAATTGGGATCTCGATAAACATCTAACGGAACTATTAATTCAATCCCGTTTGAAAGTTTTAATTTTTGCTTACTGTATTTCTTTTCCGTAATTTCTTTTACTTCCCTTAGTAATGGGGCTTGGTTCACAAACCCCTTTTCTACTACTTCTTCTTCAAAGGCCATTTGAGCTGTAATGTTGTCTTTAAAAACTTTTTGGGCAACTTCTTTTACTTCAAGTTGACCATTTTCTTCTATTGCTTCATAGACAGCGTCTTTGACATCAGCTACCACATCATGACTAGCAGCTTCAAATTTCTTACCGATTTTTTCGGCTACTTTTTTGATTACTTTGACGTTTTCTTCTAGTGATGGGATAGGCTGGCTTTCAATCACACGGGTTGAAAAATAGAAGTTCTTTTCCCCAGAAAAGGTATATTTTTTTTCAATCAATTCATAAACCATATCGGTTAAATCAATCGTGATGCCTTCGTCAGCTTTTTGCGACTTACCGGCTAAAATTGCCCGATTAATGATTAATTGATTATTTAGCCCACTTTCTGATGAATCCACAAAATGCGTAAAGCCGTCATTGTAATTAACCTTCAAAAAAGCCAGCTGCATTTTTGTATCCAACTCATATAACACGACAAAAACATCGGCACTAGGAGCATCTTCACTTTGACTATACACGTCATACCAACGGGCAACCAATTGTTCTGAAACTTGCACAAAATCATTTTGTGCTTGACTGGCTAATGCTTCAAAAGCAGAGCCAACAACTAAACTACCAGTTTTTGTTTGCGCACTTGCCAATTTTTGAATTTTTTTAGTCAAATAATCCCGAATATACTCCGTCGTTAAATCCAATTCCATTTGTGAATAAACAGGATCACCGCTTTGGCGATCAATAATGTGTAAAATTGCCTTTTTCAAATAGATATCCATTTTATTTCGCTCTTTTCTTAATTTAAAGTTCTGATTCAGTGTACAGAAAAAAGCAATGAAAAGACAAGTCTTTTCATTGCTTTTATTTTAATCTAAGGAAGTCGCAAAATTATAAATATCCGTTGCCAATAAATCATCACCGTTAATCGCCGGTTGATTGGCAAAGAGTAATACGAGGTTTTCATTGCTTTCATCGCCATAAACAAAAGTATCATAGCCGCCTAAAGAGCCGTGGATACTCTTAATCCCCTCATCGTGCCAAATGCCCCCAGCATATCCAGCATCTTCAATTTGCGCCAACTCCTTATATTCTGCTGCGGTTAGGATTTGCCCATTAGTTAAGCCTTTTTGCACTTTTAACATGTCGTCAATACTCATAAATAAATTGCCAGCCCCCAGCAGACTTGAAAATAATTCTTTATCCGCATGAAATTCATCATCTTGATAATCTTTTTCATTTTCGTAACGATACGCAATTGGCAAGGTCATCTTAGGCGGCCGTTTTTCCCAAGAAAAAGTTCGCTTTAAATGCAAAGGTTTAATAATTTTATTTTCCAATACCGTCTCATATTTTTCACCAGTAATTTGACTAATCACCCCTGATAACAAGGTGTAATTGGCATTCGTATAGGAAAAGCTTTGATCTTGTGTAACGTTCATTTCTGACAAAACATAGTTGAGTTGATCTTCTTCTAGACCCAAAAGTTTTCCAGGATTACTTTCTGCCATTTGAATACCCGAAGTATGATCTAAAAGTTGCCGAATCTTGATATTTGCCAACTCCGGCTGATTAGGATAAAAAGCAGCCAAATTACTTTCATAGGAAAGCTTTCCTGCAGCTACTAGTTGAGCAATTAGGCTGCCGGTCATAAATTTTTGTAAAGAAGCAATCGGATAAGAAAGCCGAATATTATTCTTTTTCAAACGCCCAAAATCAGCATAACCATAGGCACTACGATTAATAACTTCTCCATTTTTTACAACGAGTATGACACCTTTAAAATGTTCTTTTTGTACCATTTGGTTGATATCTGCTTTAAAAAGCGGATTACTCTGGGCTAAAATGCGCGAGACAGATGTTTCTTCTGCCGGAGCTTTTGTGGTAGTCTTGTGTGCCATTTGCCAACTAGCACCAAAAATAATGAACAATACTATAATTATGCCAATTACAAACCAATATTTTTTTTTCATCTAAATGCCTCTTTCCTGCTGCTGATTATACTGCAAACTCTAAAATTTGTTTACTAAAACAAAATGAAAGAAAAAAATCGCTAATTACGCTAAACTAGAAGTAGCAAAAAAGAATTGGAGGCATTATAGATGGAAAATCTTACATCAACTTACACATTAAAAAATGGCGTTAAAATTCCTAAAGTCGGCTTTGGTACTTGGCAAACACCCGATGGCGATGTGGCGGTTTCATCAGTTAAATCCGCTTTAAAAGTTGGATACCGCCATATCGACACGGCCCAAGGCTACCACAATGAAAAAAGTGTTGGTAAGGCGATTAAAGAAAGTGGTGTTCCTCGCTCTGAAATTTTTCTAACGACGAAATTATGGAATGAAAACCATAGCTATGATTTAGTGATGGAAAGTTTCGCCCAATCTTTAAAAGAACTAGAGACAGATTATATTGATTTATTCTTAATCCACTGGCCAAACCCCGTAACTTTCCGCGATAACTGGCAAGAAGCAAACGCCAGTACCTGGAAAGCAATGGAAGAGTTATATGAAGCAGGTAAAATCAAAGCAATCGGCGTCAGCAACTTTTTGCCACATCATTTAGATGAACTAAAGAAAACAGCTAAAATTATGCCACAAGTCAATCAAGTTTTCTTAGCTCCAGGTGAGTTGCAACCTGAAGTTGTGAAATATGCACAAGCAAATGATATTTTGCTAGAAGCTTATAGCCCACTTGGTACAGGTAAAATCTTTAGTGTACCAGAAATGCAAGAAATTGCGGCAAAACACAACAAATCAATTGCCCAAGTTGCTTTACGCTGGTCGTTACAACATGGCTTTTTACCATTACCAAAATCTGTTCATGAAAACCGCATTCAAGAAAATAGTGAAATTTTTGATTTTGAATTATCAGATGAAGATATGGCAACAATTGACAAACTAGATGGTGTCGTAGGGAAAGCCAAAAATCCAGATACTGCGAATTTTTAAAATGACAAAAGAAAAAATCCAAAAACGACTGCTAAACTTACCAAAAGAAATTACGACAGCCATTAGTTCTGATTTTGTTTTCTTAGTATGGCCTGATAAGGTCCAACATTTTCCAGCTAGAAATTGGGCAACACCCCAGTTTCAGAAAACTATTTCAGAGTACCTTACAACCCCTCTTTACACAACTTTTAATGGTTATCTAGTAGCATATGAAGAAAATAATGAGTTGATTTTGATTTTACCCGGAATGAAGCAATAAAATAGAGGCATTGGTTGTCGTATTTTAGCTGAAAACGACAATCGATGCCTTTATTTTCATTTTTTTTACAATATTGCTTTTCATTTACCCGAACTTTTTTTATAATCATAAAGGACTCAACTCAGAAAAGGAGATATTTATGAAGAAGAAACAAAAGCAAAAATTGCTAAAACAATTTCGACCTAACTTCGAACAAGTACGTTTAGAACTGTTTAACGAAATCGTTTCAAAAGCCAAAAAAGATTATAATTTAGTATTGGATATTTTTATTGATCCTAAGAAAAAAGACGATATGACTGTTGCTTTTAACAATGGCGCTCAAGTGCAACAGTTTACTGTACCGATGGATGAAAACTTTAACACTGTGGTTAAACGCATCCAAAAACAAGAAAAAGGCTTACTCGCTCGTTTTAGTACAAACTTAGCTGATAGTATTGCCTCTTACTTACAACCTAACTTGCCGCAAGGCTTATCAAGTACAACTGCCAAAGAAGATAAAGCAGACAAAGCTGCTGCTAAAAAGCCCGTGGAAATTGAAACACAGCCAAAAGAAGTGAAAAAAGAAGCTGTTACTGACAAAGACGTGAAAAAAGAAGCTGAAAAAGATGGGGCTGACAAAGAAAAAGAAGTTCACGCGCCAATGACAGTAACAGACTTTACTCAAGCAATTGCAAATTTTCCTAAGTTTGTGGTTAACCAAACAGACGCCGGGTATGAAGTCGTGGAAAAAACACCAAAAGAAGAACGTTTATTGGCGACTGTTGCAAAAGATAGTAACGAATTTACAGTTGAAAAAGCTCTTGAAAGAAAGTATAAGTTAAAAACAGAAGTGATACCTGTCATTGAAGCTTTTGCTGCAACACCAATTTCAGCTCGCTAATCCTGTAAAAAACTGCATTACACCAAATTCTATCGCTAAAAAATGCGTTATAACCTAGCCAAATGCATAAAAAAACAAGTCACTTTTCTAAGTGACTTGTTTTTTTTGCATAGATTTTAATTACTTGCTCGCAATGTAGCCAAAATTTTAGCTGCTGTTGCTTGGTTCATAGTCGTCTCTTTTTGCAATTTTCGACTGACCACTTCAATTTCACTGCCAACTGCGCCAATCGTCATTGCTAAAGAACGAGATTGAAGTGCCATATGCCCTTTTTGTATCCCTTCTGAAACAAGCGCCCGCAAAGCAGCTAAGTTTTGAGCTAAACCAACTGCCGCAACCACAGCAGCTAATTCTTTGGCATCTTCTACGGCTAAAATATTCAGTGCAGCTTGTGCTTTTGGCAAAACCCTTGTGGCACCACCGACTGTGGCAATCGCAAGTGGCAAAACAAGACGTCCTTCTAAATAGTCATCAACGACTTTCCAATCACTCAAACCTTGATACTGTCCGTCTTTTACTGCGTAGGCATGAGCCGCTGCTGCAACAGCTCGCGTATCATTACCTGTAGCTAAAATAACGCCGTCAATACCATTCATAATGCCTTTATTGTGCGTAGCAGCCCGATAAGGATCTTTTTTTGCATAATCTGCAGCAATGGCGATTTTTTCAGCCACGACATGCCCATTACCACCCTTAGCTAAATTCGCAATGGGCACACGGCAACGTACTTCAACTAACGACTCAGTTGCCAAATTACTTAAAATACTAAATAATATTTTTTCACTTGGAAAAACGGTACGCAATTTCGCCGCTACCCCTTCAAGTATGCCGTTGACAATGTTAGCTCCCATCGCATCTTTTACATCAACCTTTAAATCTAAGGACAAATAATTTCCCTCAATTTTTCGCCAACTAACATCTTTCAAGCCGCCACCACGTTTCACAATTGACGGATAGCTTACATTTGCAACTTCAAATAAGCTTGCGTAATTATTTTCCAACCATTCAATTAACGTTTTTTCATCTGCAACGTCATAAAACACGATTTGTCCTCGTAACAAACGTTCTTTAATAACAGCAGTAAATTTCTCAGCCATCTTCGCGCCATAGCTACAAGCAGCGATAACAGAAGGTTCCTCCGTCGTTAGGGGAACAGCATATTCTTTATCATTTACTACTAAGTTTAAAGCAAGCCCCATCGGTATTTCACTTTCACTGATTTGATTTTCAATCATGTGATTTGCCACATCTGAATCAAGCGTAGTATTTAACAGCTCCGCTGCTTGAATAGGATCAATTTTCTTGTCTGCTTGTAATTTTTCAAGCCGTTCAATTTGACTCATTTGATAAAATTTTTTTTTTGAATTTTCTTTACTTGGACTTTTCAATAACATAGCAAGGCCGAGGCCACCGCCAATGCATAAAGAAGCGATACCATATTCTTTATCTTCTTGTTGTAGCTGATGGCTAAGTGTGGTCAACAACCGAGCTCCAGTTGCGCCAATTGCGTGACCCAGCGAAATTCCACCGCCGTAAGGATTAACTTTGTTACTATCTAAGCCTAACTTTTTCTCTACGGCCACAGAAGAAGCTGCAAAAGCTTCATTTATCTCAAATAAATCAATATCTGCAACTGTTTTTTCTTGAGCTGCTAATAATTCTGTCACAGCCTTAATCGGAGCTACTCCCATAATAGCCGGATCAATGCCGACTTCACTAAATCCACAGATTTCAGTTAGGTAAGGTAGTTCATGTAGATCTGCATATTCTTTTGTTGCCAATAATAAAACAGCGGCGCCGTCATTAATAGTAGAAGCATTACCAGCTGTCACCGTGCCATTTTCTTTAAAAACAGTCCTTAATTGACTTAGCTTTTCAACCGAGCTATTCCCACGAATGCCTTCATCATGTTCCATTAGGCCATGAATGGTTTTTATCGGAACAATTTCTGCTGCAAAAGCCCCTTTGGCTTGTGCTTTTGCTGCCTTTAGTTGGGAATTAACAGCAAATTCATCTTGCTCACTGCGGGAAACATGAAAATCTTCTGCTACTTTTTCAGCAGTTAATCCCATATGCTTTTGGCTAAAGGCATCTGTTAAACCGTCTAAAATCATCGCCGATAAAGGTTCACCGTAGGCATTTGTTTCATAATTAAAATGACGCAATTGTGGTGCATTGGTCATACTTTCAGTACCACCAGCAATCGCAACTTCTCCTTGGCCCAATTGTAAGCTTTGCCACGCCATGATCACAGCTTTCATCCCAGAGCCACACACTTCATTTACTGTAGTTGCTGGTACTTCATACGATAAACCACTATTGATACTAATTTGTCTTGCCACATTTTGGCCGTTTCCTGCTTGTAAAACATTGCCAAATACCACTTGTTTTATGTCATCTTTTACTTTAGGATAACGTGATAATAACGACTGTGTAACTTTTGTACCTAAATCAACAGCACTATATTGGGTCAATGCCCCTTTGTATTTTCCAATCGGACTGCGCAAGGCAGCAACAATGACTACTCTTTTCAAATGTAGCACCTCCATTAGGAAATATATCATTTCTTTCATAAAAAAAAAACAACCTTAACTAATTCTGACCATTTGCAAAGAAAGTTTAAATAAACTTTAAATTATAAAATAATTTTTTCGTCAAAAAGCTTTTTTTATGCTACCTTATAAGAGCAAATATGACTGCACGAGTAACAAATTCAAAGAGAAATTTAGAAAGATAGGGGTTTGTTTATGAACGTCGGAATAGATAAAATTAGTTTTTTTGTACCACCTTATTACATTGACATGACCGAATTAGCGCAAGTGCGAAATGTTGATCCCGGAAAATATTTGATCGGAATTGGACAATCTGAAATGGCCATTGGGCCAAGTAGCCAAGATATCGTTACTTATGCTGCCAATGCGGCAAACAAAATTTTAACCGATGAAGATAAAAAGGCAATTGATTTGGTGATTGTAGGTACTGAATCTAGCTTTGATGAATCAAAAGCTAGTGCTGTAATTTTACATCGCCTGTTGGGCATCCAAGATTTTGCCCGTTCTTTTGAAATTAAAGAAGCCTGTTATGGTGCAACGGCTGGTTTAGAAGCTGCAAAAAATCATATTTCTCGTCATCCTGAAAGTAAAGCGTTAGTTATCGCTGCAGATATTGCCCGTTATGGTTTAAATAACGGCGGTGAACCTACACAAGGCGCTGGTGCGGTAGCAATGCTTATTAGTAGCCAACCGAAAATCCTAGCCCTAAGCGATGATACGATTAATTTAACCCAAGATATCTACGATTTCTGGCGTCCAACTGGCCACGCTTATCCATTAGTCGACGGACCTTTATCCAATGAAACGTATATTAACTCTTTTAATAAGGTTTATAATCGTTATAGCAAAGAATACCAAGAAAGTTTTGGCGATTTTGCTGCATTAGCTTTTCATATACCTTACACAAAAATGGGTAAAAAGGCATTGCAATCAGTTCTACCACAAGCATCAGAACAAGATGCTACTCGCTTATTAGAGCGCTATGATGAAAGTATTACCTATAGTCGACGTGTTGGTAACTTGTATACTGGTTCCTTATACTTAGGCTTGATTTCCCTCTTAGAAAACAGCACTGTTTTAAAAGCTGGTGACAAGTTAGGTCTTTTTAGTTATGGTTCAGGAGCAGTTTCACAGTTTTTCACTGGTATATTACAATCTGGTTATGAAAAACATCTTTTGAAAGATTATCATCAAGCTCTATTATTACAACGCACTAAGCTGACGATCTCAGCCTATGAAAAAATGTTTAATGAATATGTTGATTACAACAAAACAACAAATTTTAATGATGAACTACCATTTAGTATTGCAAAAATTGAAGATAACATCCGCTTTTACCGCAACTAAAAAAGACCCAGATCATGTAAACTGATGATGGAATGATTTCCAAAACTTAGACCGAAAATCTAAGTTTTGGAACATCCATACGCATTAATACATGACATGGGTCTCTTTTAATTAGTTCAAATAATTTTTAAAGTAATCATCTAAATCAGCAACAGCAATTTTATCTTCTGTTCCTTTTTCCATATCTTTAATAACTACTTTTTGCTCTTGTACCTCGGTCTCACCAATTACAACTACTAATTTTGCTCCTAAGCGATTCGCGGTTCTAAATTGTGCTTTTAATTTACGAAAATCAATATCTCTTTCACAAACTAAACCTGCATGACGTGCACTTTGGGCAGCAGCTTGTGCTAAAACATTCCCTAATTGATCCATACAAGCTACGTAAACGTCGATAGTTTCATCTACTGGGATTTCCGCCCCTTCTGCTTCGATTGCGATCAGAGCTCTTTCTATCCCTAATGCAAAGCCAAAGCCTGTATCTTTTTCAGCCGGTCCGCCAAACTCACTAATCAAACCATCATAACGTCCACCAGCACAAATCGTCGTTAATACACCGCCGAAACCTTTTGCCTCGCTCATGATTTCAAAAACAGTGTGATTATAGTAATCGAGGCCTCGTACCATTCGGTGATCGACAACATAGGGAATATTTAAGGCATCTAACATGCCTTTTACTTCATTAAAGAAAGTCTCACTATATTCATCTAAATAATCTAAAATCGAAGGTGCGTTTTCCACGATTACTTTATCTTTTTTATCTTTACTATCCAAAACTCGTAATGGATTTTGGTGTAGTCGACGTTTGGAATCTTCACTAAGTTGTTCTTCCACAGTTTCCAAGTAAGCAATTAAAGCATCACGATAACGCATACGGCTTTCTCTATTACCTAAGGTATTGATAACCAGTTTCACATGACGAACACCTAATTTTTGATAAAAATCCAACGCCATCGCCATTGTCTCAACGTCTGTAGCTGGATTTTTACTTCCGATAACTTCCACCCCAATTTGATGGAATTGACGTAAACGTCCTGCTTGTGGTCGTTCATAACGAAACATTGGCCCCATGTAATAGCCCTTAAATGGATTTACATGTTCTGGACCAAATAATTTATTTTCTACATAACTGCGGACCAATGGTGCTGTTCCCTCTGGTCGCAATGTAATGTGGCGCTCTCCTTTATCGTAGAAATCATACATTTCTTTTGTTACGATATCTGTAGTTTCGCCGACACTTCTGGCAACAACTTCAAAATGTTCAAAAATTGGTGTTCGTAATTCACGAAAATTATATTCGCCAAAGACTTTGCGAGCAGTATCTTCAATATATTGCCATTTAGCTGAATTTCCTGGCAAAATGTCCATGGTTCCTTTTGGTTTTTGATATTTCATCAAATAACTCCCTTCAAAGATGTTCAGAAATACTATATCACTTTCTACAGCGGGTTACTAGCTTGAATCCATTCCACAATTTATTTATAAGAAATAATAGACTTTTTTAATGGTTAATCAACAATCGGCTTAGGATATTTAATCGCATTTTTCTTTAGTTTTTCAGCAATAATTTCATTAATATCAAAGCCTAAATTGTCTGCTAACATATAGCTATAAATGAGTACATCTGCTATTTCTTCTTTGAGATGTTCTCGTTCAAGATTTCCTTGTTGCGAGGTCTTCCATTGATATATTTCCAACAGCTCACTTGCCTCTAGCGAGATAGATAGAGCCAAGTCTTTTTCATTATGAAAAGGACGCCAATTTCTTTCATCACGAAATTTATTAATTTTTTTCATGGTTTCTTGCATGTCACTCATTATCTTACCTTCTTTTCTTTCTCTTTATTAGTTTGTTCTTCCCCGTATTATTCAATCTACCAGATTGAATAATAAAAAAAGAGACTAAACAGATGTCTAGTCTCTTTACTTAGGGCGAACGGTGGGAATCGAACCCACGAATGCCGGAGCCACAATCCGGTGCGTTAACCACTTCGCCACGATCGCCATTACCCTATTTAATTTCAAATAAAAAACTAAGATGAAATAACATCTTAGCTCTTTATACCGGCGGCCGGGGTCGAACCGGCACGCCCGTGAGGGCACTGGATTTTGAGTCCAGCGCGTCTGCCAATTCCGCCACGCCGGCATGTCTTTATTAATAGTAGTCTAAGGCGCTAACCGGATTTGAACCGGTGATGAAGGTTTTGCAGACCTCTGCCTTACCACTTGGCTATAGCGCCATTATACTATTATAACAAATATGATTTCAAGTGAAACCAACTGGGGTAGCTGGATTCGAACCAACGCATGAGGGAGTCAAAGTCCCTTGCCTTACCGCTTGGCTATACCCCAATGAAAAGGGCGAACGATGGGAATCGAACCCACGAGTGCCGGAGCCACAATCCGGTGCGTTAACCACTTCGCCACGATCGCCGTATTAAATTAATGGCAGGGGCAGCAGGAATTGAACCCACACTAACGGTTTTGGAGACCGCTGTTCTACCTTTAAACTATGCCCCTAATAAAAATGGAGGAGAGTGGATTCGAACCACTGAACCCTAAGGAACGGATTTACAGTCCGTCGCGTTTAGCCACTTCGCTACTCCTCCGTGGTGGCGCGGGACAGAATCGAACTGCCGACACATGGAGCTTCAATCCATTGCTCTACCAACTGAGCTACCGAGCCAATTTAAAATTTATAATGGCGGTCCCGACGGGACTCGAACCCGCGATCTCCTGCGTGACAGGCAGGCGTGATAACCACTACACTACGGGACC
>NZ_JAILYE010000012.1:0-2797 GCF_021011285.1 Enterococcus sp. SMC-9
GCGTGGCGACGTCCTACTCTCACAAAGGGAAACCCTTCACTACAATCGGCGCTAAGAAGCTTAACTTCTGTGTTCGGCATGGTTACAGGTGTATCCTTCTCGCTATCGCCACCACACTATTTAATTAAGTGAATTTCATTCACTCAAAACTGGATCTTGAAGTTTTTCAAAACTCTTCCGAGTTTTCTTTTACTTTGGTTAAGTCCTCGATCGATTAGTATCAGTCCGCTCCATACATCACTGTACTTCCACTCCTGACCTATCTACCTGATCTTCTCTCAGGGATCTTACTTTCTTTAAGAAATGGGAAATCTCATCTTGAGGTGGGCTTCACACTTAGATGCTTTCAGCGTTTATCCCTTCCCTACATAGCTACCCAGCGATGCCTCTGGCGAGACAACTGGTACACCAGCGGTAAGTCCATCCCGGTCCTCTCGTACTAAGGACAGCTCCTCTCAAATTTCCAACGCCCGCGACGGATAGGGACCGAACTGTCTCACGACGTTCTGAACCCAGCTCGCGTGCCGCTTTAATGGGCGAACAGCCCAACCCTTGGGACCGACTACAGCCCCAGGATGCGACGAGCCGACATCGAGGTGCCAAACCTCCCCGTCGATGTGGACTCTTGGGGGAGATAAGCCTGTTATCCCCAGGGTAGCTTTTATCCGTTGAGCGATGGCCCTTCCATGCGGAACCACCGGATCACTAAGCCCGACTTTCGTCCCTGCTCGACTTGTAAGTCTCGCAGTCAAGCTCCCTTCTGCCTTTACACTCTGCGAATGATTTCCAACCATTCTGAGGGAACCTTTGGGCGCCTCCGTTACCTTTTAGGAGGCGACCGCCCCAGTCAAACTGCCCATCTGACACTGTCTCCCACCACGATTAGTGGTGCGGGTTAGAGTGGCCATAACACAAGGGTAGTATCCCACCATTGCCTCCTTCGAAACTAGCGTCCCGATCTCTACGGCTCCTACCTATCCTGTACATGTGGTACAGACACTCAATATCAAACTACAGTAAAGCTCCATGGGGTCTTTCCGTCCTGTCGCGGGTAACCTGCATCTTCACAGGTACTAAAATTTCACCGAGTCTCTCGTTGAGACAGTGCCCAAATCGTTACGCCTTTCGTGCGGGTCGGAACTTACCCGACAAGGAATTTCGCTACCTTAGGACCGTTATAGTTACGGCCGCCGTTTACTGGGGCTTCAATTCGTACCTTCGCTTACGCTAAGCACTCCTCTTAACCTTCCAGCACCGGGCAGGCGTCAGCCCCTATACTTCATCTTTCGATTTTGCAGAGACCTGTGTTTTTGATAAACAGTCGCTTGGGCCTATTCACTGCGGCTGACCTTGCGGTCAGCACCCCTTCTCCCGAAGTTACGGGGTCATTTTGCCGAGTTCCTTAACGAGAGTTCTCTCGCTCACCTTAGGATTCTCTCCTCGACTACCTGTGTCGGTTTGCGGTACGGGCCGTTGTCTTCTCACTAGAAGCTTTTCTCGGCAGTGTGACATCAGAAGCTTCGGTACTATTATTTCCCTCCTCATCACAGCTTGTCCTTATAGAAATAAGCATTTGACTCATCTCAAGACTTACTGCTTGAACAGACATATCCATCAGTCTGCACTTCTTAGCCTCCTGCGTCCCTCCATTGCTCAAACAAATACAACGGGTACAGGAATATCAACCTGTTGTCCATCGCCTACGCCTATCGGCCTCGGCTTAGGTCCCGACTAACCCTGGGCGGACGAGCCTTCCCCAGGAAACCTTAGTCATTCGGTGGACAGGATTCTCACCTGTCTTTCGCTACTCATACCGGCATTCTCACTTCTAAGCGCTCCAGCAGTCCTCACGATCTACCTTCAACGCCCTTAGAACGCTCTCCTACCAATACACCTTCGGTGTACTCCACAGCTTCGGTAGTATGTTTAGCCCCGGTACATTTTCGGCGCAGGGTCACTCGACTAGTGAGCTATTACGCACTCTTTAAATGGTGGCTGCTTCTGAGCCAACATCCTAGTTGTCTGTGCAACCCCACATCCTTTTCCACTTAACATACATTTTGGGACCTTAGCTGGTGGTCTGGGCTGTTTCCCTTTCGACTATGGATCTTATCACTCACAGTCTGACTGCCGAATATAAATGAATGGCATTCGGAGTTTATCTGAATTCGGTAACCCGAGATGGGCCCCTAGTCCAAACAGTGCTCTACCTCCATCATTCTTAACTTCGACGCTAGCCCTAAAGCTATTTCGGAGAGAACCAGCTATCTCCAAGTTCGTTTGGAATTTCTCCGCTACCCACACCTCATCCCCGCACTTTTCAACGTACGTGGGTTCGGTCCTCCAGTGCGTTTTACCGCACCTTCAACCTGGACATGGGTAGATCACATGGTTTCGGGTCTACGACTACATACTCATTCGCCCTATTCAGACTCGCTTTCGCTGCGGCTCCGTCTCTTCAACTTAACCTCGCATGCAATCGTAACTCGCCGGTTCATTCTACAAAAGGCACGCTATCACCCATTAACGGGCTCTAACTTGTTGTAGGCACACGGTTTCAGGATCTATTTCACTCCCCTTCCGGGGTGCTTTTCACCTTTCCCTCACGGTACTGGTTCACTATCGGTCACTAGGGAGTATTTAGCCTTGGGAGATGGTCCTCCCGGATTCCGACGGAATTCCTCGTGTTCCGCCGTACTCAGGATCCTCCTAGGTGCCTTCCAAATTTCGCCTACGGGGTTTTTACCCTCTTTGACTGACTTTTCCAAGTCATTCGACTATCTGAAAGAACTACCAT
>NZ_JAILYE010000013.1:0-2668 GCF_021011285.1 Enterococcus sp. SMC-9
TATACACCAGAAATGCGCGCAGCACGTCGCTCAGGTGTCATTACTGGTTTACCAGATGCCTATGGCCGTGGCCGTATTATCGGCGACTACCGTCGGATTGCATTATACGGGGTAGACTTTTTAATTAAAGAAAAACAAAAAGATTTAGCCAACTGTGGGAACGGCACAATGTCAGAAGACATCATCCGTCAACGGGAAGAATTAAGTGAACAAATTCGTGCGTTAGCTGAATTAAAAGAATTAGGTAACATTTACGGTTTTGATATTTCACAACCTGCGACAAACGCAAAAGAAGCTTTCCAATGGTTATACTTAGGCTACTTAGCTGCAATCAAAGAACAAAATGGTGCAGCAATGTCATTGGGTCGGACATCGACTTTCTTAGACATTTATGTGGAACGCGACTTAGAAAACGGCGTGATTACAGAAGAAGAAGCACAAGAAATCGTGGATCATTTCGTTATGAAACTACGTCTTGTAAAATTCGCTCGGACACCTGAATACAATGCCCTATTTTCTGGGGATCCAACATGGGTAACAGAATCAATCGGTGGTGTGGGTGAAGACGGACGTCACATGGTAACAAAAAACAGCTTCCGTTTCTTACACACATTAGCAAACTTAGGTCCTGCGCCAGAACCAAACTTGACAGTTTTATGGTCAACACGTTTACCACACAACTTCAAAACTTTCTGTGCGAAAATGAGTATCCAAACATCTGCGATTCAATATGAAAACGATGATGTGATGCGTCCTCATTGGGGCGATGACTACGGAATCGCTTGTTGTGTATCGGCAATGCGCATTGGGAAACAAATGCAATTTTTCGGTGCTCGTGCAAACTTAGCGAAAACCTTGTTATACGCAATTAACGGTGGGGTTGATGAAAAATCAAAAGCACAAGTAGGACCAAAATATCAACCAATCACTTCTGAATATCTAGAATACGATGAAGTTTTAGCCAAATATGATGCCATGATGGACTGGATTACAGAATTGTACTTGAATACATTAAACATCATTCACTACATGCACGATAAATATTCTTACGAACGGATTGAAATGGCATTACAAGATACAGATATCCTACGTACAATGGCAACTGGTATTGCTGGTTTCTCTGTTGCAGTTGACTCCTTATCTGCCATTAAATATGCCAAAGTGAAAACAGTTCGTGATGAAAATGGAATCGTAGAAGACTACGTGATTGAAGGCGACTATCCTAAATACGGCAATAACGATGATCGCGTGGACGAAATCGCCGTGAACTTATTGAAAACCTTCATGACGAAAGTAAAACGTAACAAAACTTACCGTGATGCAAAACACACCACATCTATTCTTACAATCACATCCAATGTGGTTTATGGGAAGAAAACAGGGAATACACCAGACGGACGTCGTGCGGGCCAACCATTTGCGCCAGGGGCTAACCCAATGCATGGACGCGACACACACGGTGCGTTAGCAAGCTTGTCTTCAGTTGCGAAAATTCCTTACGACTATTCATTAGATGGTATTTCAAATACGTTTTCTATCGTACCAAAAGCCTTAGGTCGTGACGAAGCAACCCAAGAAGAAAACTTAGCAACCATGTTAGATGGATATGCAACAAAAGGTGGTCACCACTTGAACATTAACGTCTTCAACCGGGATACCTTGTTAGATGCGCAAGCACACCCAGAAAAATACCCACAATTAACAATTCGGGTATCTGGTTATGCCGTAAACTTCATTAAGTTAACGAAAGAACAACAAGATGACGTTATTGCACGGACAATGCACGAATCTATGTAATTTCAATTTTAAACGTACTACAAGGTGGCGGATGGGAAACTATCCGTCACTTTTTATTTTTGCTTGTCCTCTTCTTCACAAAAAACGTAGTGAAAAAGAGGCTGGAATTGCGGCATAAAAAATTTCTAGCCTCTTTTTTGAGACGTTTGTTTCAAGTATTTCATATACGAAAGGAAGTCATAAGCATGACTGTGACAGGTCGTATTCATTCAACCGAAAGTTTTGGTTCCGTTGATGGACCAGGCATTCGTTTTATCGTTTTTACCCAAGGCTGTCGGATGCGGTGTGAGTTTTGCCATAATCCGGATACTTGGAAAATTGGCAGTGGTAAAGAGCGTACAGCAGATGATGTTTTAGAAGAAGCCTTAAAATATAAAGAATTTTGGGGAGAAAAAGGCGGAATCACAGTAAGTGGTGGAGAACCGTTGTTACAACTTGATTTTTTAATTGATTTGTTCAAAAAAGCCAAAGCGGCTGGGGTTCATACGACCATTGATACCTGTGGGCAACCTTTTACCAGAGAAGAACCTTTCTTTTCAAAATTCAATACTTTAATGGAGTATACGGATTTATTGTTGTTTGATATTAAACATATCGACAATGATGCCCATAAAAAACTGACCAAACAAGCCAATACCCCTATTTTGGAAATGGCCAAATATTTATCTGAAATAAATAAACCGGTCTGGATTCGTCACGTATTGGTTCCTTATCGCAGTGACTATGATGCGTATTTGATCCGCTTAGATAGCTTTATTAAGACGTTGCAAAATGTCGATAAGGTTGAGATTTTACCCTACCACACGATGGGCAAGTACAAGTGGCAAGAATTGGGTTTAAAATATCCATTAGAAGGAATTGAACCACCGAC
>NZ_JAILYE010000002.1:0-447628 GCF_021011285.1 Enterococcus sp. SMC-9
GCAGTTGGTTGCTTTTTGAAATGTTTCAGCAACTCTTATATCTTATCAGCTGACTTAATTTCTGTCAACTGTTTTTTCAAAAAGTTTTAAAAACTTTTTGAAATGATATTTCAGCAACCCGCTTTTTAATAACAGCGACTTTGTTAGTTTAACATCTTAAAAATCAGATGTCAACAACTTTTTCGAACTGTTTTGTTAGTTGTAAATAACAACTCATTCGCAACAGCTTTATTAGAATATCATGCCCGATTTAGCACGTCAAGTAAAAGTTTTAACTTTTTTTAAGACATAGCATTTGTTCGGAACAAATAATAATATAGCAATTCTAAATCCAAAAAGCAACAAAAAACACTAATAAATTTTGATTTTTTTCACGACCGAATTTTATTATCATAACCCAGACGTATAAAGCATTTCCATCTAACAAATGACGTACAATAATTCTCTTAATTCACAAATCATTCGCATAAAATTATGGAATGATTTCTATTTTTTTAAAGGCGTAATCTAACAAATAGATCTCACGACAAAAAAATACCCGACTAGATATAACTTTTATTGCATAACCGCAAAAAGCTATATCTAGTCAGGTATTCCATAGAAAAATTATCACATGAAATAAACTATTTAATTGGAATATATATTTTGAACACCGTTCCTTGTCCTACAACACTATCAACCACAATTTCACCTTTGTAACTGTCAATTAACTGCTTGGCTATAGAAAGACCTAAGCCGTTGCCTCCTTTTGTGCGCGCACGGGCTTTATCAACACGATAAAACCGATGGAAAACTTTTTCTAAGTCTGTTTCCGAGATGCCTTCGCCAAAGTCTTGAATATCAATTTCAAAAAATTGGTTACTTTTTCCAATTTTCAAGTGTACTTCTTTTCGTTCAGTTGAATATTTCACGGCATTATCCAAAATAATAATAATAATTTGTTCGAAATGGTTGCGATAAATTGCTAACGTCTCTTCTTTTGTTAAATCATCATCCAACGTAAAGGTAAATTCTGGATACAGCATTTTAAAGTTATTAAAGACCTGATACGTCACTTCTTTTGCTTGCGTTACTTCATTTGCATAATGAAGCTCCACCTGTTCAGCACGAGATAAATCAAGCATCTCTTGAACTAAGCTTTTCATGCGACTAATTTCTTGTTGACTTGCATTCAAGGCTTCATCTAATATTTCAGGTTCATTTTTTCCCCAGCGCTGCAACATACTTAAATGTCCTTCTATAACCGCTACTGGCGTTCGCAACTCATGGGAAACATCTTCAACAAATTGCTTTTGTTGTTCAATGTACATCCGCATCCTCTCTAACATATCATTAAAAATATCCGCCAAATCTGCTAATTCATCATCGGTGTCAATTTTAGGCATATATGCATCAGATTCTGGATCTTTACGGATAGTATCCATTGTATCGCGCAAAACTTTTAATGGTTTCAAGAAATACGTCGACAAAAAGAAGCCTAAGAAACTAGATAAAATTAATGAAACTACTTCTAAAATAATTAAAGTTAATAATAGCTTACTGCGAATTTCGTAAAAAGAAGACAACTCATAAAAAGTTTGTGCATAACCAATTTTTTCTCTTGTCACCTTGGAAAAGATTGGATGAATGGATAAAAAGCCAGTTGAACCTTTCATCGTAATAATAGTTGGCTCTTTACGTTTTGTCTGCACTAATTCGAAATCATTTTCATGAGTTTTTAAAATGGGCTCTTTTTTCAAGTTGTAGACATACAAGTTTAATTCGGGTTGCCCTAATTCTGAGACAAACTGATCAAGTTGTAAAATATCGCCATCTAAATGGGAAATAGCATCAGGCGTACGATCTTCATTGGAAATTTTTGCAATCGCAAAATAGGCACTTTGCGTTGTCAATTCTTCTTGTCCATTAGCCAAGCGGGAAGTGACCTCTGAAATGACTTCTTCTACATTGTGTCGTTCTTTAGCTACGATTAAGTTAATCGACGACTTATAGGTAATAACCGCAAAAATCGTAAAGACGATAAATATAAAGAAAGAACTTGCAAAGGCCCACTTAATTGTTAAGGATGGGCCTTTCAGTTCTTTGTTAAAAGTTCTATTTTTTTTGCTCACGAGCGCATCACATAACCAGTTCCCCGGACAGTTTGGATGTAGCTTTCTTCCCCAGGAACATCAATTTTATTACGCAAATAACGAATATACACGTCGACTACATTTGTTTCGACTTCTGTTTCATATCCCCAAACTTTATTTAATAAAACATCGCGGGCTAAAACAACATTCACATTTTCCATTAAGGTTAATAGTAATTCATATTCTCGTTTGGTTAATTCAATTACTTCATTGCCACGACGAACGACACGGTTTTCCTTTTCGATGACTAAGTCACGATAAGTAATAGTCGTTTGTTTTGCGACATTTTTATCTCCTTCAATATCAATTCGGCGAAGTAATGCACGTAAACGAGCTAGTAATTCCTCAATTGCAAAAGGTTTTACAATATAATCATCTGCGCCATGATCAAGACCAGATACGCGATCAATAACAGAATCTCTCGCTGTCATCATGATGATTGGTGTGTTTTTAACTTGGCGCACACGGCGACAAACTTCTAAACCGTTTAATTCTGGTAGCATTAAGTCTAACAAAATTGCATCCCAGTCATTATTTAGTGCTGCATCTAAACCAGTCCGTCCGTTGTAATGAACTTCAGTATGATACCCTTCGTGCGTCAACTCTAGTTCAACAAAACGAGCTAAGTTCTTTTCATCTTCAATAATTAAAATATTACTCATTTGGTTTTAGATCCCTTTTCTTTATATTTTTTTGTAATAAAAAATAGTTGTTTTTTTATTAAAATACTATAGTCATTTTACCATGAAACTATGAAAGAAAAAAGAGGTATCTGAAAATCTTATTAGTAGGTTAATAATCGTCAAAAGTCACACGAGATACCACTTTTATTCGCTAAAGATAAAAAAAGACTGTTGATATTTTCAAAAACACCAACAGTCTTTCCCATAAACAAATTAGAATTATTCAAATTTTCATTGTTTTTTACTTATTCTTCATGATACCAGCTGTAGTGGTAAATTCCTTCTTTATCTGTCCGTTCATAAGTATGTGCCCCAAAATAATCCCGTTGTGCTTGGATAATATTTGCTGGCAAACGTTCCGAACGATAAGAGTCAAAGTAAGCAATTGCCGAAGAAAATGTAGGCACAGGAACACCTGCTTGGACTGCTAAAGCAACTACTTCGCGTACGGCTTGCTGATATTTTTTGGTAATTTCCAAGAAGTAATCATCTAGTAATAAGTTTTCTAAGTCTGGTTTATGGTCATAAGCATCGGTGATTTTTTGCAAGAAACGGGCACGGATAATACAACCCGCTCGCCAAATTTTAGCAATTTCACCAAAAGGCAAGTCCCAATCGTATTCTTTTGATGCGGTACGTAATTGCGCAAAACCTTGTGCATAACTCATAATTTTACTGAAGTATAAAGCTTCACGAATTTTTTCGATCAATTCTTTTTTATCGCCTTGATAGTTAAATTTCGCTGGGGCAGGTAGGACTTTGCTTGCAGCTACCCGTTCTTCTTTGTAAGCAGAGATATAGCGCGCAAAAACAGACTCCGTAATGAGTGGTAGTGGCACCCCTAAGTCTAATGCACTTTGGCTTGTCCATTTACCGGTACCTTTATTACCAGCAGCATCTAAAATAACATCGACAATTGGTTTGCCTGTACCAAGATCATCTTTTCTTGTTAAAATGTCCGCGGTGATCTCAATTAGATAACTATCAAGTTCCCCTTCATTCCATTCTTTAAAAATGTCAGCCATCTCAGCAACAGAAAGTCCCAACACATTTTTCATTAAATCATAAGATTCGGCAATTAATTGCATATCGCCATATTCAATTCCATTATGAACCATCTTCACGTAATGACCTGCACCATTTGGTCCGATATAGGTTACACATGGCGCACCATCTTCTGCTTTGGCAGAGATTTGTTCTAGAATAGGTGCTACTAAGTCATACGCTTCTTTTTGTCCGCCAGGCATAATAGAAGGACCCTTTAAGGCGCCTTCTTCTCCACCAGAAACACCCGTACCTATAAAGTTGATACCAGAGTTAGCCAATTCTTCATTTCGACGGATCGTATCTTTGAAGAAAGTGTTGCCACCGTCGATTAAAATATCACCTTTATCCAAATGAGGTAATAATTCTTTAATTGTCGCATCTGTTGCCGCGCCTGCTTTAACCATTAGCAAAATCCGGCGTGGTTTTTCAATTGCTTCGACAAAATCTGCAATTGTATACGTCGCTTTAAATTTCTTATCTGGATGTTCTTTTACTACCGCTTCTGTCTTCGCAGCTGTTCGGTTGAACAACGCTACTGAATAGCCACGGCTTTCAATATTTAGGGCTAAGTTTTTCCCCATGACGGCCATGCCGACAACACCAATTTGCTGTTTTGTCATTTTGAGTTCCTCCTAGTAGCTTTAATCTTTTCTATTATAACGTAAAAAGCCTTGCTTTCAAACTAAAGGAGGCTATAAATTACAATGGGGTAAATAAAATACAACATAGCCAAAAATCGACTATTGTTTCTTGCTTTGTCTTTGCTCGTGTTTTAAAAAATACAAAATAAAAACCCGCAAAGCTCCATGGTTAGCTTTGCGGGTTTTCTTCATTCATTTTCTCAAAAAAATGAATTATGCTTCTTTAGTCGTTACGTCCTTGCCATCGTAGTAACCGCAGTTGGCACATACGTGGTGGCTTTTTTTCAATTCACCACAGTTTGGACATTCGTTCAAACCGTTGATAGTCAATTTGTAATGAGTACGACGTTTGTTTTTCTTAGCTTTAGATGTTTTACGAGCTGGTACTGCCATTTGTTACACCTCCTTGTTTATGAAAAGCAAACTATAAATAGATTGCTATTTATTCCAATCTTACTTATCATCATCTTCTGTTGTATTAAACAGTTCTGATAATTTCGCAAGACGAGGATCAATTTTGGGTGCGGCTGTTTCTTTTTGTTGCAGATAGTCTTCTTCAGAGATGACTTCCCAATCTTGCCCAGCAGGCATTTGGTTGGAGAGTTCTTCTTCTTTTGTTAAAACCTGCAACGGAATTGCTAACAAAATATTGTCAGCCACTGATTCATCCAAATCGATTGTCTGACCTTCAATAAGCAAGACCTCTTCTTCTGAAATCAGTTCAGTCCGCATTTGCAACTGCTCAGGCGTCATAAAAACTTCGTCAACAACTAAATCCAGTGGTAAATCAACTGGGTCTAAACTTCTTGATGAAGGAAGCGTCAACGTCGCCTTCAATGTGTAATGAATAAGATAATCACTTTTTGATACAGTAACAAGCCCACTTACTTCAATGGGAGTGATATCTAGTATTTGATTGTCCCGTTTCATTAATTCTTTTTTCAAATCCAATGTCTCTGAAAAAGTTAACGGCGTTTCATGGTATTTGTTTAATTCCAATAAAGACCACTTCATTTTTATCACCTCTAAGCAACAAAAGCTATTATACAGGGAGTATTTTAGCTTGTCAATGAAATTTTCTTGACACCTTTTCAAAAAATAAAACGAAGTAGCCTAGACTACTTCGTTCTAGTAATAAAAAGCTAAATAGCTTCTTAGATAGCTGTTGTTTCACCACGGTATACAATACCACGACGAGGGTCAACAGTGACTAATTCACCATCTTGAATTGTTGTTGTTGCATCAGCAGCACCAACGATAACTGGAATATCTTTTGCGATCCCCACAACAGCAGCATGAGAAGTTAGGCCGCCTTCTTCAACGATAACAGCAGCAGCTTTTTCAAATGCAGGCATGTAATCTTTGTCAGTTGTTGGTACAACTAAGACCATTCCTTCTTTAGCACGAGAATTTGCTTCTTCAGCTGATTTAGCGACAACTGCATTTGCGACAACCGTTCTTTCACCAACGCCTTGTGCGTCTAATAGTTTAGAACCGATTAATTGGATCTTCATAACGTTTGTGGTTCCACGTTCGCCAACTGGTACGCCGGCTGTAATTAAGATTAGTTCGCCTTCTTTAGCAAAACCTAATTCAACAGCTTTTTTAGCAGCTAAATCAAACATTTCATCTGTTGTTGTTGGTTTTTGTGCAACTGTTGGGAATACACCCCAGTTAAGCATTAAACCGCGTTTTGTACGTTCGTCAAATGTAACAGCCAAGATGTCTGCATCTGGACGGTATTTAGAAATCATTTTAGCTGTATAGCCTGATTCAGTTGCAGCAACGATTGTTTTAACACCTAAGTTTTTCGCTGCACGAGCCACAGATAAACCAATTGTTTCAGTAACATCAGTTTTATCAAATTCATTGATTTGGAATGAACCTAATTCTGATAAAGCTTTTTCAGCTTCAACGTCAATACGAGCCATTGTAGCTACTGCTTGAACTGGGTAGTCACCATTTGCAGATTCGCCAGAAAGCATTGTTGCATCTGTACCATCAAAGACAGCATTCGCCACGTCAGAAGCTTCTGCCCGTGTTGGACGTGGATTTTGTTGCATAGATTCTAACATTTGAGTTGCTGTAATAACAGCTTTACCAGCAGCATTACATTTTTGAATAATACGTTTTTGCACCATTGGTACTAATTCTGGCGCAATTTCAACACCCATGTCACCACGAGCGACCATAATACCATCTGAAACTTTGATGATTTCATCGATATTATCAATACCTTCTTGTGATTCAATTTTAGGGAAGATTTGAACATGTGTCATGTTCTTTTCTTCTAAAATTTCACGAATTTCAAGAACGTCTTGTGCTTTACGGACAAATGAAGCCGCGATAAAGTCAATATCGTTATCTAGGCCAAAACGAATATCATCTGCATCTTTTTCAGTAATACCAGGCAAGCTAATTGAAACGCCAGGAGCGTTAACACCTTTTCTTGAACCTAACATACCAGCATTTTTCACTACGACGATTAATTCGCGGTTTGCTTCGTCTTTTTCAGTGATTTCCATGTCGATTAAACCATCATCGAATAAGATGTGACCACCAACGTGAACGTCATCGAACAAGCCTGGGTAAGTTACAGCAATTTTTTCTTTAGTTCCTTTTAATTCTGGATCCATCGCGATACGTGTTGTATCCCCAACGTTGAATTGGATATAACCGGCACGACCGAAGTCTGCTTCAGTTGTATCTTGAACAGTAGTCCGGATTTCTGCCCCTTTTGTATCTAATAAGATAGCGACATCTTTACCAGTTTTCTTCACTGCTTCTCTTACCATATTCATCCGGCCTAATTGTTCTTCATGGTCACCATGAGAGAAATTAAAACGGAAAACATTAGCTCCAGATTCGATTAATTGTGAAATAATTTCCACGCTATTACTTGCTGGTCCTAACGTACTAACGATTTTGGTTTTCTTCATTACGTAAACGCTCCTATTCCTTTATTTAAAACAGACATTGCTGCTTTATTAACTTTTAGTAGCTGTCAATTAGAATGATAATTGTTTGTTTAAGTCATATAGACTCAAATCAGGTTTGTGTTTATTGTTTTCAAGTGTGTCGATAATATCAGCGGCAACAACTTTATTGTCTTCGATGCCGATACATAAACCGCCTTTTCCTTGTTCAAGCAATTCTACTGCATAAGCGCCAAATTTACTTGCCAAGACACGATCACGAGCACTTGGAGAACCCCCGCGTACAACGTGGCCCAAAATAGAAACACGCGTATGGAAATCACCATATTCAGAAAGTTTATCAGCGAATTCATTGCCGCCCATAACACCTTCTGCTAAAACGATTAAACAATGTTTTTTACCACGGTCGCGGCCATCTTGAATGCGTTTTGCAACGGCAGCCATATCAAATTCGTGTTCTGGGATGATGATTTCATCTGCACCACCAGCAACACCAGACCATAATGCAATATCGCCAGCGCCACGGCCCATTACTTCAATAACAAAAGTACGAACGTGAGAAGTCGCTGTATCACGAATGCGGTCAATCGATTCTAAGACGGTATTGATTGCTGTATCAAAACCAATTGTAAAATCTGTACCTGGAATATCGTTATCGATTGTTCCAGGAATTCCTACAGCAGGAAAGCCATGACGTGTTAAGGCCATTGCTCCATGGTAAGAACCATCCCCACCGATAACCACTAAGCCTTCGATGCCGAATTTTTTTAACTGTTCAATACCTTTTAATTGTCCTTCTTTAGTAGCAAATTCTGGATAGCGGGCTGAATAAAGAAAAGTCCCGCCACGTTGGATTTTATCCCCAACATCAGCAACGTCTAAACGGCGAATATCACCAGCAACTAAACCGGCATATCCATAATTGATTCCGTATACTTCGATACCATCGAAGATTGCTTTACGGACCACCGCACGGACTGCTGCGTTCATACCAGGTGCGTCACCGCCACTGGTTAAGATTCCGATGCGTTTCATCTACAATTTCACCTCATTAAAATATTTTTAGGTTTCCCTAAATAATACCATTTTGGCATTAACCACGTTGTCCATTTTACCATTAAAATATGGAAATGTCTTGAGATACGAGCAGAAAATTGAAAAAATTGAAAGCGAAAAGTAAAATTTACTGAAAGTCACTTGAAAACTACGTTATTTTCACCAAAAATATTCTTCAAGTCTTGCGTTACAACAGGATTTTCCGCAATTTGATATTTTTCTGCTAGTATTTTTTTTGTTCCAGTACTTTCATAAAAAAGAATTATTTTACTTGCTCCTGGCGCTTGTTTAATTAAAGCGTACAAGGCTGATAGTTGCTTGTCTGTATCAGCTATACCAGTTAGACGAATATAGCAAGTTGGTGCACTTTTTATGTCGCTAATTTTTTTGGCTAACACAATTTGATCTGCAATTACTTGCATCTCTTGATTATAGGTGCTGATTTCAGTTTTTCCTTCAACGTAGACGACGTCATCGACTGCAAAAGTTTGGCGCACATGACGATAACTATTTGGAAAAATAGTTAAAGAAACTTCGCCAGTCGGATCATTAGCCTCCACAAAGGCCATCTGCTCACCTTTTTTCGTGCGAATCTCGCGGATTCCTCGAATGTATAAAAGAAGATGCACGTTTTGTTTAGGTAGTAGTTCACTAATCAGCTGTACTTGACGCGCAGCTTTTAATACAGGATAACTTTCAGTCGGATGTCCGGAAACATAAACACCTAAATATTGTTCTTCTAAATTCAAGCGCTCAGTCAACGAATAATCACTAATTTCAGTTGGTTTTAGTGCCATAATATCTAATAAATCCATACTGCCGCCACTATATTCAATATTTTGAATTTTACTGTCTAAGCCTGTTACAAGTTGTCGTCGATTTTTTTCAACCTCATCGAAAGCACCAATCTCCACCAAAGGCTGAATTAAATCCAATTTAAGCCACTTTGCTGGCAAGCGATACAAGAAATTATCCAGTGATTGAAAAGGACCATTCTCCTTTCGTTCCGCGATAATTGCGGCAATAAAGTCACGACGAGTACCTTTAATACTGCTTAACCCAAAACGAATTTCATGATTGTTCACCAAATAAAAACTAAAACCACTGGCATTAATGCTAGGCGGCAAAATTCTAATTCCTTGTTTTTTCGCCTCTGTTAAATATTCTTTGACTTTAGCAGTATTATTGCGAACCGAGTGAAGTAAGGCGGCAAAAAAAGGCGCCGGATAATGCACTTTTAAAAAGCCCATTTGAAAACCAACAAAAGAATAAGCAAAAGCGTGAGAACGATTAAAGCCATAATCAGCAAATCGTTCAATATAATCGTAGACCTCATTGGCTTTTGTTTTACTATGTCCCATTTTTACAGCGCCCTTAACGAAATGGCGCCGTTCTTCATCTAAAACATCTTTTTTCTTTTTACTGATGGCGCGGCGCAAAATATCGGCTTGTCCCAAGGTGAACCCTGCCATTTTAGCTGCAACTTGCATAACTTGTTCTTGGTAAACCATAATGCCATAGGTATTTTTTAATATTGGTATCAAACTATCATCCAAATAAGTTACTTTTTCTTGTCCTTTTTTCCGCTTAATAAAGTGATCGATATTTTGCATAGGACCTGGTCGATATAAGGCGTTGACTGCAGCAATTTCTTCAATATTTTCTGGACCTAAACGACGTAAGACATTTTTTATCCCAGCGGATTCAAATTGAAAGACGCCAGATGTATTGCCTGCTTGAAAAAGCTTCAACGTCTTCTCATCAGTTAGGGGAATATCTTTTTGCGAAAGTTTATCCCCTGTAACTTTTTTGATTCCCTTTAGCGTATCGTCAATAATGGAAAGATTACGTAAGCCTAAAAAATCCATTTTTAATAAGCCGACAGCTTCCACATCATTCATGGTAAACTGCGTTAATAAAATATCATTGGCTCCAGCTTGTAAAGGAATTAATTGCAGTAAATTTTTATCACTAATCACTACCCCGGCAGCATGGGTGGAAACATGGCGCGGTAGTCCTTCCAATGTTAAAGCAACTTCAAACAATTGCCGATTTCGCTCACTTAATGCAATCAGATCCCGCAGACTACTGGACTCTTCCAGTGCTTTTTTTAGCGTAATTTTCAAGGTATTTGGAATCGCCTTGCTCCATCGATTGGCCTCACTTTGTGATAAACCAAAAACCCGAGCAACGTCTCGAAGGACCATCTTGGCAGCCATTGTACCAAATGTAGCAATTTGGGCTACTTGAAAAGTGCCATATTTTTCTTTCACATAATGTAGCACTTCATCTCGGCGATTATCGGGAATATCCAGATCAATATCTGGCATTGTGTAGCGCTCTGGATTTAAGAAGCGCTCAAACAACAGGTCGTATTCAATCGGATCAACATCTGTAATTGCTAATACAAAAGCAACGAGGGATCCTGCCGCAGAACCCCGGCCTGCACCTGTCACAATATTACTACAGTGAGCAAAATCCATTACATCCCAAACAATTAAAAAATAGTCATCAAAACCCATTTGGTTTATAATTTGCAATTCATAGTCAAGGCGCTGTTTGTATTCAGCCGTGATATTTTCAACCCGCTGTTTCAGCTTCGTTTCACACAACTGTCGCAAAAATTCAGCAGCAGGTCTATTTTGAGGAACAGGATAGTGGGGCAATAGTTTTTGGTGTAAGGGTAGCTCAAACTGACTACAAACCGCTGCAGTTTTTTGCGCATTTTCCAATGCTTGCGGTTGGTTCTGGCGAAAATACTCCGTTAGTTGACTTGCGTTAACTAAGTATTCGCCACTTCCTTGCTCCAATTCGGCAATATCTTGCATTTGCGTGCCGCCTTTTAGGTGCTGCATTACTGCAATTGCTGCTTTTTCCGCTGGATCAATTGTATTTACTTCATTAATAGCAAAAGGTGCTACGCCTTGTTGAAGATAAAAATGCACCAATTCTTCCGCTAATTGTTTTTGAGGAGAAACACCATAAAAAAATTGTTCTTTAGGAAATAGTTCCTGAAAAAAATTAAGACGGTTTTCTGCTTTAGCAACATCTTTTGAAAAAAAGTAATCGACTTCATTTCTTAGTGGTAAAACACCATATAAATTATCCAGTGGAGCAAAATCAGCCAAATCAACTTGACCATTGATCTCTTTTTGACTACTTAAAGCCATCAGCTGTTGATAACCAACAAAATTTTTAGCAAATAATAAGATCTCATTTTCACCTGCTTGAACAGGTGAATAGTAATCTAAGTGCAAACCAATCACTGATTTTAGACCCGCACGCTGACATGCGTTATAAAAAGTGACTGCTCCAACCAAGACATTGCGATCACATATTCCTAATGTATCGTAGCCTCTTTGTTTAGCCGTTTGCACGAGCCGATTTATCTCAATTGTACTTTGCAACAAAGAATAAGCAGTCACGGTATATAATTGTGGCAGCACTGTATGTCCTCCTTTTTGAAAACACTTGAAAACTTTACATTCAAGAAAAATATGGTAAACTGTAATCGAGAAATGAGCAAGAGAAGAGGTGTCTGCTATGAAATATTTGGTTACTTTGTTTTGGACGTATATCTTAGGTCAAGTCGTTGGCTACCTGGGTAGTGCTTTAAACAGCGGCACTTATGATTTTAAACTTAGCTCAATCATTTCCCTAATTTTAGGAGTTATCATTATCCTAATTGCCGAAGTGGCTACGCCCAAAAAGAAACACGCATAACAAACAGTTGTGTCTTTTACACAACTTGACTCAAAAAGATTGCAGTTTGTTGCAATCTTTTTTTGTTTCTTTTGCTTCATTAAACAAATTTACTTTTGTTCAAGTTTAATCCTGGCTTTCGTTGCAACAAACAATTAAAAGGCTGTGATAAAAGCCGTATCACAGCCTTTTATTATGAATAACTTTTTTTATAAATAGCTTTTTTCAGCTGAATTAATCAGACTAAAGTCTTTTGTTTAAAACTTTGCGAAAATTAAAAGTCGACAAACAAATGTTTAAGAACACAAAACCACTGGTTACCCAAAAAACAGCACGATACCCCATCCCGTGTGCCACTGTTGAACCCACCATTGGGCCTAGTACTTGACCAAAGTTTGTAAACATTTGATTGTAACTATAAATTCGACTAACGCCTTCTGGTGGTGTGATTTTTGAAATCAACGTATTAATAGAAGGCATTAAAGCTCCGGTTGAAAAACCGAGAATAAAACGTAGAACACCTAACTGAAACGGTGTTTTAACAAATCCCATTGGAATAAAACAAATAAAGGACAGTACTAAGCCAAAGAGTAGAATTTTTTGATTTCCAATTTTATCCCCTAATTTTCCCAATGTTGGCGACGAAATAATAGCAGAAACACCAGCGACTGAAACAATTAAGCCACTGACAAATAAGATGTTACTACTATCGCCACTTAATTGGCGAATATAAAGCGTCAAGATGGGACTAATACTCGTTACCCCAACTTGTAAAATTAACGAAGTGATAAATAAACCAATCAATACTTGAAGGTTAGAGACTCGGTTGAATATCTGCTTAACAGTCAATAAGTCGGTTTTTTCAATTGGTACAAAGTCTTCTTTAACAAAGAAAATCGTTAAAATAGTCGTAATTGCTAAAACCGTCCCGGTAATAATGAATACATTTTCCATACCAAACCACTGAGCCAATGCTCCTCCCATTGATGGACCGATTAAATTCCCCGCAACTGCACCAGTAGACAATGTTCCAAGTGCCCATCCACTTTTTTCTCTTGGTGCTTGGGAGGCAATTAATGCCGTTGCATTCGGAATATAACCTGATAAAATCCCCGTCATAAACCGCATAATCAAAAGCCAGTATACATTAGGTACAAAAGCCAACGAGCCCATCGTAAACGTCATCCCAATTGCAGCACGAATCATCATTAAGCGGCGACCCTTGCGATCTGCCAAATTCCCCCAAATAGGTGCAACAATGGCCGAGGCAAAGGCTGTAACGGAAATTGCCAAACCAGCAAACAATTCTACTTGATTTTTGGGTGTTCCCAACTGCTCAATATAAATAGGAATAAAGGGCATCACCAAACTAAAACTAGCACCGGTAAAAAAACACCCAATCCACGAGATAAATAAATTTCGTTTCCAATCTAACTTCATAGTCAACCCTCTTTCATTACTACTATAGCCTATTTTCCACAAGAGGTGAATTGGAAAGCCAAGATATGTGGCAAAAAGACAGCAATTTTTTAATGAATTCGCTTATCTTCCATGAAATATTTTTAAAGAATTAATCGACAAAAAAATCTAGAGTAAAAGCCAAAACGACTTTTTCCCTAGATTTTTATCTTATAAATGAGATAGTAATTTTTAATTAAGCAATTACAGCTAAAATAATAAAGTTTAAGATAAATAAAATGTCTACAACCCAAAGAATTGGAGAAATTTCATTAAATTTGCCTTTAATTACTTTCACAATTGTATAGAAAATGAAGCCAGCTGCGATACCGTAAGAAATACTGTAACAAAAGCCCATAAAAATTGCAGCAAAGAAAGCTGGTACTGCCTCTTCTAAATCAGTCCACTCAATATCTTTGAAAGAAGCCATCATCATGACCCCAACTAAGATTAAAGCCGGTGCTGTCGCTTGCGCAGGTACAATAGAAATTAAAGGTGAAAAGAAACTGCTAATTGCAAATAAACCAGCCACAACAACAGATGTTAAACCAGTCCGTCCGCCAGCACCAATCCCGGCTGCAGACTCAACATAAGTAGTCGTGTTTGACGTACCAAAAATCGCACCAATTGAAGTTGCAATCGCATCTGCAAATAAGGCTTTGTCCATTTTGGTGTTAAAACCACGACTGTCTTCTAAAGCATCTTCGTCTTCTTTAGAGAAAATTCCGGTTCTGCGACCAGTACCGATAAATGTCCCAATCGTATCAAAAGTATCGGATAAACTAAAGGCAATAATCGTCATTAAAACTTGTGGAATTTTACCAGCATCACGAAACAGTGATTGCATACCTTCACTACCAAAAGCTGCACCAAATGTGGTTTTTAACTCGTTAATGGAACTGCCTAAAGAATTAGCTTTCCAATCGATTGCACTAAGATCAACAACACCCATGAAAATACCTAAAATTGTCGTTGCCACAATCCCAATTAAAATAGCACCACGAACATTACGTACGACTAAAATCGTCGTTAACACTAACCCAATAACAGCTAATAAGACCGGAGCATTATTAAAGTTAGCTAAAGCTGGGACAATCCCACCATTCATCGTAACGTTAACGGCTTTATCCCCTTCCACAACACTACTTGTAATGGTTGCAGAATCCGCACTAAAGCTCAAAAGGTTCGCGTTTTTCAACCCAACATAGGCAACGAAAATCCCGATTCCGCCACCAATAGCATGCTGCATACTTTCTGGAATTGCGTGGATAATCATTTTACGAATTTTGGTAATCGTAATAAAAATATTAATCAAGCCGCAAATAAAGACCATCGCCAAGGCTTGTTGCCACGTGTAACCAAGGCCAAAAACAACCGTGAAAGTGAAAAAGGCGTTAAGCCCCATCCCAGGTGCTTGTGCATATGGCACATTGGCAAAAAGTCCCATTACTAAAGTTCCAATTACTGACGCAATAATTGTCGCAAGGAACACCGCTTGAAACGGCATACCAGAAGCTGATAGAATCGTCGGATTTACGAATAAAATATAACTCATCGCAAAGAAAGTCGTTAAACCTGCGACAAATTCCGTTGAAACATTTGTGTTACTTTCCTTCAATTTAAAAAACTTTTCCATTAAAATGTTCACTCCTACAAAAGAATAAGGGCATATTTCGGATTTATCATCCAACAAAGACTGATTATAATTTCTCAGTAAAAATAAAACAATCTTTTTCTCGATGTTTTTTGATCACCGCCTTGATAATGTTCGTGTTTTGCTGCGAAAATAAATTATTCCCCCTTTATTTCACTTCGCTAATTTTTTTTAAAGGTATCTTTGTTATGAACCAGTCCGCTTGTGAAAAATATAAAATATGTTAAACTAAAACAGCGTATCTTTTATACGAGGGGAGAATATATATGAATAAAAAACTAATTGCCATTGACCTAGATGGTACAACTTTAAATGCTAAATCCCAAATTAGTCCTAAAACTGAAGCTGTTTTAAAAAAAGCGATGGCAACTGGCCACATCGTCAGCATTGCGACTGGTCGCCCATTTCGCATTAGTGAAAAGTTTTATCACCAATTGGCTTTAAATACGCCAATGGTTAATTTTAATGGTGCTTTAGTCCACGTGCCTTATACAAAGTGGGCTGCAGAATCTGAAACACTCTTTAGCCGTGATATTGTCTTTGAAATTTTAAAACAAAAAAATGATCTTCAATTAGATTTTGTTGCCGCTGAAAATCGCGACACATTCTATGTCGATCGTTTGGATTTTGGCAGTGAATATCTCTTTGATAATCAGAAACCAACCCCTGATAATTTGTTAGAAAATCTAAAATCAAATCCAACTTCGATGTTGATTCAAACCAAAACTGAATTGGCACAAACGGTTTCAGATACCTTAAAAGCGCAGTTTTCTGACTACATTGACGTTAGAACTTGGGGTGGTCCTAATGCAATTTTGGAAATCGTAGCCAAAGGAATTCAAAAAGCGCGGGGTGTTGAAATTATCGCTGATTCTATGGCAATCGATCGAAAAGATATCATCGCGTTTGGCGATGAGCATAATGACTTGGAGATGCTTGATTACGCAGGTTGGGGCGTCGCAATGAAAAATGCGAGTCCTGAAGCAAAAGCAATTAGCAATGATATTACAACTAAAAGTAATGATGAAGATGGTTTAGCAGATTATTTGGAAAAATACCTTGCTATTTAAGACTTCTAGAGAAAAAAAGGTTGGGAATTTTCAGAATGAGAATTCCCAACCTTTTTTCTTTGCAGCTTTGTATAGTTTGTATTATAATTATTAATACAAACTATACAATTAAAATAATTTAACTAAATAAGGAGTGATTTACATGCAATTAAATGTCCACGAATATTTACCTATTTTAATACCACTGATTATTTTACAACTTGGCCTGGCAATTTACGCTATTATCGACGTATTAAAACATCCCCACTACAAATTTGGTAATCGAATTGTTTGGATTATTATTTGTGCTGTATTTTCTTTTATCGGACCGATTGTCTATTTTGCTTTTGGTAAAGGAGAAGATTAAATGACTTCCATGTTAACCCTGCAAAATGTAAAAAAACAATTTGGTAGTAACCTTATTCTTGATAATTTAAGCTTAACCATCCCCAAAGGCAGTATTTTTGGCTTTGTTGGTGAAAACGGAGCCGGAAAAACAACCACGATGAAGATTATTTTAGGACTTTTAGCTGCTGATAGTGGTTCTGTTACTATTGCCGGACAGACAGTAAAATACGGCGATACCACAACCAATCAAAAAATCGGCTACCTTCCCGATGTGCCCGCATTTTATGATTACCTCACGGCTACAGAATATTTAAGTTTATGTGGTCGTACGAGCGGTATGTCAAAAAGTGAACTGCAGCTGAAAATCCCCTCCTTACTAACAAAAGTTGGTTTACAAACAACAAATCAAAAAATTAGTGGCTTCTCACGGGGAATGAAACAGCGCTTAGGTTTAGCCCAAGCTCTCTTAAATGAACCGCAGTTATTAATCTGTGATGAACCAACTTCCGCCCTCGATCCATTAGGACGCAAAGAAGTATTAGACATTCTAGCAAGTTTAAAAAATGAAACCACAGTTTTATTTTCTTCTCATATTTTAGCTGATGTAGAAGCCATATGTGATCATGTGGCCATTTTAAATGACGGAAAAATCCAATTAACTGGCCCACTAGCAGAAATTAAAACAGCTCAGCCTAATCACTATGAATTACGCTTTGAAAGTCCCGCTGATACGGCTCTTTTTTTAAAGCAAAATCCACAAGACTGGCAGCAAGTCGCGCAAAAACTCGTCTTACCAAGTTTACCGCAAGAAGATTTAGGCTTACAAATTATCAAAAGAGTCGCTACATTAAACCTAGTGCCGTTGGAATTTAAACTAGTCGAGCCAACATTAGAAGCTATATTTTTAAAGGTGGTGACAAAATGAAACAACTCCAACTTTTCCTGGCTAAAGAATTTTTTGCTAATTGGCGGACTAAAAAAATTCCGATTTTATTTATCATTGCTCTTGCTGTTGGTATTTTATCGCCTTTTTTAGCCAAAATTATGCCAGATATGATGGCTTCATTACTGCCAGAAAAAATGACTATCACCTTACCTGCATCTACTTCTATTGATAGTTGGACACAGTATTATAAAAATTTGCCACAATTTCTTTTATTGGCAATCGTCTTATTATCAACGGGTATAATCAGTACTGAAGTTGAAAAAGGCACGCTTATTCCTTTTATCACAAAAGGATTATCCCGTTCTGTTTTGGTAATAAGTAAAGCACTATATCTCTTTTTTATTTGGACTTTTACGCTTTTTCTGTCGTTTGTGACCAATCTGGGCTACACTGCATATTATTTTAATGATGGCAAAAGCCCGCATCTTTTGTTACCACTTTTTGGTTTTTGGCTATATGGCAGCATCATTTTAGCCGCTACTATTTTCGCCTCTAGCTTGGCCAAAAATATGGGCCAAAGTCTTTTGATCGTCGCAGTCTTTTATTTAATTAGTAGTTTGAGTGGTATCTTTAAGAAAATAGACCATTACAATCCTTTTATCTTGGGTACTAATTCTCTTAATTGGTTAACCGGTAAAAGTGATTTTACCCCCTATTGGCCTGGTGTTATGCTGGCTATTCTCCTTATTCTTTTATTTATTGGCTTAAGTTTAGCTATTTTTAGAAAGCGGCGCTTATAAGGACTTCTTTGGTAAAAAAGCCACGTTTTCGTTACAATCTAGCTAAAGGATAAAAAGTAGGAGGAATTAATATGACCCAATTAGTGAACGTACAACAAATGAAGACCTGTGAGCAATACACCATTGACACGATCGGTATTTCTAGCATGGTCCTCATGGAAAAAGCCGCATTAGCAGTCTTTGCAAAACTAACAAATGAAAAAAAGAATGATCTTTCGCAAATTCTCATACTCTGTGGCAGTGGCAATAATGGCGGCGACGGTTTTGCACTTGCGCGTTTACTTCACCTTGCCGGCAAAAATGTTACGATTTATTTTGCCGGAAATTTAGATCATCAAACAAAAGAATGCCGACAACAATATAATATTTGCCAATATTATCAAATTCCTATTTTACACCACTTAGAAACTTTCTTAGGTTTTACAATCATCATCGATAGTTTCTTAGGAATTGGCGCTACAGGCGAGCTAAGCACAAAGGCAAAAAATGTTATCGTGCAAATAAACAACAGCAAATTACCCATCGTAGCCATTGATGTCCCTTCTGGCATTGATGCTTCAACTGGTAGCTCCCTAGGTGCATTTATTCGTGCGGACACAACAATCACCTTTCAATTTAAGAAAACTGGCTTCACCGTCTCACCAGGAAGTAACGCCTGTGGTAATTTGCACGTTGTCGATATCGGTATAAGTGATGCGCCTTTAAAATAAAAAACTTTGCGACCGCTCTTAAGCTTTATCACAATTAGAAAAGTTAATGGACTCCCTAGCCATAAGTCATAAGCAAAAATTTGCAAATCTGTCAGATAAAAAAACCAAACGCTTGACCTTTCAAGTAGCAACGCCTAAAAGTTAGTCTTTCAGACGCGCCTTTTGAAAAGTTTTACGTTTGGTTTTTTCATTATAGTGTTTCGTAAGTAATTGCTTTTGCGGTAGGAATTTCTTCATCGATAAAGTAAACTTTATACCAAGTTAGGAAAGTAAAGATTGTCCAAATTTTACGTTGTACTTCGGCTTTACCTTCGTGATGATCGTTTAATAATTTCATGATTTTTGTTTGATCAAAGAATTGTTTAGCAAAATCAGCCGTAAACAACGCTTTAACTTCTTCATAACCATGATCTTCTTTTAACCAAGCTTTAATTGGCACAGGAAAACCTAATTTTTCCCGATTTGCCCATTCTTCTGGCAAGTGACGATTAGCTGCTTGGCGGAAAGCATCCTTAGTATTGTTTTGATTCATTACATATTTTGCAGGAATGCGTTGTGCTAATTTCATCACTTCGATATCCAACAGTGGCACTCGTAATTCAAGGGAGCTGGCCATAGAAAGTTTGTCTGCTTTTAATAAAATATCTTTTGGCATCCATTGGTGGACATCCACGTATTGCATTTTATTAACTTCACTTTCAATTCCTTTTGTTTGATCAAAGTGAGGATTCATAATTTCTTTGACAGAAGGCGCATTTTGAAATTCTGGCTGCAAGTAGCTAGCCGCTTCTTGTTCTTCAAAAACTTTAGCATGGCCAATAAAGAAATCGCGTGCTGGTGCGGTTGCTTCATACAAATGAATACGACCATGGAAATTACTCATTTTCCCAAACTTGCGACCAATAGAATAGCGCATCCCTTTTGGTAATTTTTTTAATCCTTGGGCAAAAACGCGTACCATTTTAGAGTTGGTATGGAAACCATATGTTTGGTAACCGGCAAATAATTCATCTGCTCCTTCCCCTGATTGTACTACCCGAACAGATTGTGAAGCTAGGTTCGCCAAGAAATAAAGGGGTACACAAGATGGGTTGGAATCTGGTTCATCTAGATGATATTGAATTAATGGAAATGCCTTAAAGGACATATCGCCATCAATAACAGCTGCTGTATTGTTTAAGTCCAACATTTTGGTTAACTTGCGTGCTTCAATCGCTTCGTTGTAGGTCTTGTCATCAAACCCAATTGAAAAGGAATGATCCGGACGTAAAACCGAAGTCACATAACTTGAGTCAACCCCACTCGATAAAAAGGCTCCCACTTCAACATCGGCAATCCGGTGAGCAGCAATTGAAGCTTCAACTGTCTTATCAATTTCTTCTACCCATTCTTCTTTTGAATGGTCATCTTTTTTCGTAAAGTCAGCATCCCAATATTCTTTAATTGTTAGTTTACCGTCTTTATACGTATAATAATGTCCTTCTGGTAAACGGTAAACATTTTTAAAGAATGTTTCACCGTTTAATGGTGAATATTGGAAAGTCATATAAGGTTTTAAAGCGGCTGTATTTAGTTCTTTGTTGAAATCTGGATGAGGTAAAAAGCTCTTGATTTCTGAACCAAACATAAACGTACCATTCATTTCAGCATAATAATACGGTTTAATACCAAAATGATCGCGGGCACCAAATAATTCTTGTTTTTCAATATCCCAAATGGCAAAAGCGAACATTCCCCGTACTTTTTGTAAAAGTTCAGCACCCCATTCTTCGTAACCATGCAATAATACTTCTGTATCTGCATGCGTGGAAAAAACGTGTCCAGCGGCAATTAATTGTTCTCTCAAAGGTTGAAAATTGTAAATTTCACCATTAAAGATAATAACCTTGCTACGATCTTCATTATAAATAGGCTGTGAGCCGCCCTCTAAGTCAATAATTGACAACCGACGAAATCCCAACGCTACATTTTTATCTGTATATTTACCAGAACTATTAGGACCACGGTGGACGATGCGATCCATCATATCTTCAATAATTTCTTGTTTTTGATCCTTGCTATTCACAAAGCCGACAATGCCACACATATTTTCACGTCCTATTATTAAAATTTCATTTTCTACAAACCAGGACTTATCATAACATAAAATTAATAATCCTACGACTGAATTTACCAAATGCCCTTTTATCCAAAAAAGTTTTTTACTTTCTCTTAATATTTTATAAAAAATTAGCCCGCCGTCTTAAAAGCAGCATGTATTTTCTACTAACTTTATTGCTTTTTTTCACACTTATGGCGTGTGGACTTTTGCAGTCAAGCTATTGACTTTAATTGCAATCACCGCTGTGGCATTTAGCGCTTTGTTAGGGATTACCACTTCTTTTTTCGGGTCATAATGCGTGACAATTTTTTGTAACGCCGCTCTCTTTTTCTCTTCATCGGTTAAAACCAATACCTCCCCGGTCCCAATTATGCTTTGGTAGGCATAAGAATAGGATTGTCTTTTTTCATCTATGAGCAGTTGCTGCCCACAGTCCATTTCAAAACCAATCTTATTATTTTTAGCCAGCAACGCCAATTTTAGCCCTGTCTTTGCACCATGAATAAAAAGCGTCAAATCATTTTCTCCTGACCATTCATAACCAAAATTAACGGGCACAATATAAGGGTAGTCTGCTTGCGTCATTGCCAAACGTAAAACCAAACATTGGGCCACTATTTGCTTTATTGTTGCTACTTCTGTAACTTCGCGATCTTTTCTACGCATAATTGCCTCCTGTTTTCTTTCTATTATATAGATATCTAACACTTTTAGTGAAATAAAAAAAGACCAAAATGAGTTTGGTTAAAGTTTTATTTTCCCGCCATGCACGAAAAAATGTGTGCGGTATAAAAACTATCACTTCTCATTTAAGTCTTTCATTTCAAATTCACTTCATTTACCACTTCAAATCTCTGCAGCAACAGGTTTTAATTCAAAAATAAATTTGAAATCTCGTTGTTGTATATCACCACTGTATGTCAAATCGTATTCGTGGGCTAAGACGTTAACCGTCTGCCCACCCAAACGAATCACTGCATTTCCCACCAAAGCCAAACTGGTGTACATCTCTTTAGCTATGCCGTGAGCATCATTGTTACGTTTGGCTAACTTCATCAACAGCTCGGCACTATTGCAGTCATCTCCAGATTGCAACACAGAAGTAATCATTTTAGATGCTTTAATAAATGGAAATAATGGCACAACACTAATTAACAACATAAATGCAAGTTTTCCTTTCACCACAATTCTCTCTTCATTTCCTGTAATGGCGTCTTTAAGCTGTTTAAAATCTGAATACTCTGCTTGCGATAGCGGAACATTGGCAAAAGCATTGAAATATCGCAAATCATCTTTCGTCAAATCCGTTTCTATCTGATTTTCTTTGTGATTCATTTTAATCCCTCCTTAATTATTTTATGCCACTTTTTCTATTTTTATTTTAACACTTTTTTAATCATTCGCAAATAAATTACCAACAACCTTATTTCAAAAAAAGTAAAAATAAAAAAAATCGTAAAAAAATTTTACATAAAGCAACGAAAAAAAAGGAGCAAATAGCGCTCTAATTCCTCATCACAAATAATTAAATAAAAAACAAGCTGCTACATTAAAACTATAATTTCCATCTGATTTGTTATTTTGAAAAACGGTACTAAAAAGCAAGCATATCACAAACACTTTTGGCAAAGCATTTGTTTTAATAAACCACCCTAACACGTTCAAATAAAAGGTTGCAAAAGATTATAGTCAGTAAAAAAACTATATAAACATATCTTACGACAAAAAACGCTAGGCAAAAGTCAAAATAACTTTTGCCTAGCGCAATCTTTAAGGAGAGTACGGGATTTGAACCCGTGCACCGGTGTAAACCGGCTCGCTGGATTTCGAGTCCAGTGCATTACCACTCTGCCAACTCTCCATGGGCTACTTCTTTTATTTTCGTCAAAATTGAAAAAAAGTCAATTAAGATGTACCTCATAAAAAAAACGCGAATTAACTGTCATGGACTACTCCTTTTAAAAACAGCCTGCCTTTGAAAGAAAAAGTATTATGAACAGCTAAGACGCATCTTTCTTTTATAAGCGTGATTTTTCACTAGTAAACTAGCCTTCCCCATTAAAAATTTTTTCTGGGGCCTCCATTTTCAAAATACCATCAACAGCAGATTGAATTAATTCACCAATTTGTTCTTGAGAAGGGTGAATAATACCAGAAGACATCAAAGAAGCAATTCCTGTCACTGTGATCCAAGTCCCATCATGAAGTGCTTTGATGTACTCGTCAGACAAGTCAGCATATTCTGGGCAATTTGCCACCATATTTTTGAAGTATTCATATGAAAACTCGTGCATCATTTTGCCACCGCCATATTCATCAACAAATAAGGCAACATACAAATTACGATTTTCTTGGGCAAAATTAATGTAATTCAAACCCAAGTCAACAATTTGATTTCCTGTATGCTTAATTGGAAAGACATTTTCTTGTAAATCCCGCATAACTGTTTCAACCAAAGTGTTTTTAAGATCTTGCATATTTTTAAACTCTAAATAAATCGGCTGGGTTGAAATCCCCATTTTTTTAGCAATGTTACGGGCTGTAAACTTACTGAAGCCATCTTTTGAAATAACTTCATAAGCGGCTTTCAATATTTGATCTTTTGTATAAACCTTACGACGCATAGAAAGTCACCTCTCCTTTATAATAACATTTATCATTCATAAGTTTATTGTAAACAAAAATAGAATTTTTGGGAAATGATATACCTCAAAAATAGTTATCTATCTTAAAGAAAAAAATTCGTACGATAACGAGAGATACCAAATTAACCAACAGTTCACAATAAATTTATGACATAAAATATCTTAAAAAGATAATAAGACATTTCACAAACTATTACAACCGTTATTTTTATTAAATCTATATTAATTTATTTTAAGCTAAAACAAAAATTTCTCAATTTTCTGATATTTCTTTATCAGTGTTTTTGAATAAAACGGCAAAAAAACTTTTCACCTAATAAAAATTAAAAGCAATTCAAACAACGAAATGATAGAATAGAAGCAACTTTACAAATGAGGTAAACAAATGAAAGAAGAGCTTGTTTTAAGTACCTGTCTTATGGCGGGTAAAATTATGATGGAGAATGGTTCAGAAGTATATCGTGTAGAAGATACGATGAATCGAATCGCAGAAAATGCTGGGATTTCTAACACTGTTAGTTATGTTACGGCAACTGGCCTATTTATGAGTATACGTAATTCTTCTTTTTCTCAATTAGAAGAGGTACATGAACGTTCCATCAACTTAGAAAAAATTGTCGCCGTCAATCATCTTTCCCGCGAATTTGCAGCTAAAAAAATTACTTTAAACGAGTTAAATGCACGACTAAAACGTGTGAACTGTGACACACCGAGTTTTTCTTTACTTTGGCAAGTGCTGGCAGCAGGTTTTGTTAGTTGTACTTTAATGTATATCTTTGGCGGGACATGGCAAGATTTTATCTCCACGTTTTTTATTGGCTGTCTTGGATTTATCGCAGGAATTTATGTAAAAAAATGGTTACAAATGCGTTTTTTAGATATGTTTGTTGCAGCTTTTGTTATTGGTGCGTTGGCTATTTCATGTGTAAAGCTGGGATTAGCCAGCAATGTTGACCACATTATAATCGGAGCGGTAATGCCTTTAGTCCCTGGTGTAGCCATCACGAACTCATTTCGTGACATTTTATCAGGGGATCTGCTAAGCGGGGTTGCTCGGGGGATTGAAGCTTTATTTATTGCGGCTGCTATTGGTGTTGGAATTGCGACCACGCTGCTTTTATTTGGAGGTGGTATCGCATGATCTTATATGGCATTCATTTTTTCTTTAGTTTTATCAGTACTGTAGCTTTTGGTATTATCACTAATATCCCCAAACGTTCCTTATTAGCAACAGGCTTAACCGGTGCCATCGGCTGGATGGTGTATTGGTTATTACGACAAAACGCGCAGGGATTAGGCTTTTCTAACTTTGTCGCTGCCATTGCGATTGGCTGTTTCAGCATCTTTTTTTCACGGCGTCTTAAAATGCCGATGATTATTTTCAACATCCCCAGTTTGGTGCCGCTAGTTCCAGGCGGTCCTGCTTATCAAGCCATTCGTGAATTGGTGTTAGGTGATTCTGCCAAATCGTTAGATAATCTAAAAATTGTCATTATGACTGCCGGTGCGATTGCCGCAGGCTTTATGATAACATCACTCGTTGAGACACTGGTGTTTAAATTTAATCCTCCTATCAAAAAAAGATGAGACAAAAGTTAGTTTACTTTTGTCTCACCTTTTTTATTACGGCTATACCAGCAGACGTGGGCCATTTTATTACAAATAAATGGCGTTTAAATCGTGGTTTTTATCACAACTTTATTTTAGCGAATAATTAAAACTGAACAACTTGCTCCTTTTGCGAGTAAAGCAGCTTGACTTCCTAAAACTAGTGGGGCATGACTTGGTTTACTTTTGGAACCGCAAATTAGTAAGTCTGGTTTTACCGCGGGTAAAACTTTATCTAAAATAACTGTTGCCGGTGTTCCTTCATCGACCACAACCGTTGCCTCTTTTACTCCTTTGGTTAATGCTTGTTTACGATAGTTTTCCGCTATTGCAATTGTATCTTGCTTATGCAGCGCAATTGTTTCAGGCGTTAGATACTCGTACACATTCAAGCGATTAATTTCGAAAATAGTTGTAATCGTCAAAGAGGCTTGATGCTCCATTGCGTATGTTAACGCATATTCAAAAGCTTTTTTTGAATCATTCGAATCATCTACTGCTACTAAAATACACTTAAAAGTATTCATTACTCCTCACCTTTCTACCCATTTGCACCTGTTAATGTGCTGTAGATTAAAAACAGATTTAAAACGGTCAAAACAATAGCGATCACCCAAGCTAAAATTTTCATCCATGTTGGGTTAGCAAATCGACCCATGATTTTTTTATCACTCGTATAAATTGTTAATGGAATAATTGAAATCGGTAAGGCAATACTCAAAAAGACTTGCGTATAAAGTAGCAAATCTTCAACTGCAGATTCTCTACCACCATATAAAATGACACAAATAATAACGGGCACAATTGCTAACAAACGTGTTACTACTCGACGCATCCACAATGGCATCTTCAAATTAATGAAACCTTCCATCACAATTTGCCCTGAAAGTGTTCCGGTAATAGTAGAATTTTGACCAGAAGCAAGTAACGCAACAGCAAAGAGCGTACTTAAAAGTGGACTTGCGATATTTCCTACGATACTTGGATCTTTTAAAGCATCATATAAATCAACAAATTTTCCTAAATCACTGTTTGTCCCATAAAATAATGCTCCACCTAATACTAATAATAAGCAGTTGACTACAAAAGCTACAGTCAGCTGAATGTTGGAATCCCAAGTGGTAAATTTAATTGCTCTGGCTTTTTCTTCCTCATCGTTGCGGTCAAATTTACGGGCTTGTGAAATAGAGGAGTGCAAATATAAGTTGTGGGGCATAACAGTTGCGCCGACAATCCCCAATGCCAATAAAAGCATCGATTTATCGGTGGCAATTTTGGGATCTGGAATAAAACCACGTAACACTTCACCAAGCTGCGGTTGTGCTAACGCAACTTCATAGGCAAAAACCATGAAAATAACTGCGATTAAAACTGCAACAATCGCTTCAATCTTTCGAAAACCTAGTTTCGTCAATAATAGCAATAATAAAACATCCAATGTAGTAATTAAAACCCCTACGATTAAAGGTAGACCAAATAATAACTGTAATGCCACCGCACCACCAATTACTTCGGCGATATCCGTTGCCATAATCGCTAATTCAGTAATAATCCATAAAACAAACCCGGTCTTTTTCGATGTGTGTTCCCGTGTTGCTTGGGCTAAGTCGCGTCCGGTAACAATTCCTAATTTTGCTGCCATACTTTGTAACAGCATTGCAATCAAACTCGATAATAAAATGACACTTAACAAAGCATATTTGTATTCTGCACCACCAGCAATTGAAGTAATCCAATTACCAGGATCCATGTAGCCTACAGCTACTAAAGCACCCGGGCCACTATAAGCGAGCAGTGTGCGAAAGAAACTAGCGTTTTTAGGAACCTCAACTGTATTATTGATTTCCTCTAAGCTTGGTCCATTTGCGTATTCAATTAATTTTTCTTTTTTATGACTCATTTCATCACTCTTTTCTATGCAACTCAATTATTTTTTAGGTTAACCGAAACTTTTGACAAACTGAGTGTACACCTATTTTTTTTAGCTGTAAACTAGAAACACATTTAAAAAGCAACAAATAATCTTTAATTTTTATAAATCAGCCTTCAGTAGGATAGCTTTTCTTATTAAAAGCTCTTATAATACAGTTGGTTCAAACTTATTAGCCAACTTACAAATTTGTTTGTTCTTTGTCAGTCAAAACACAGGGCAAATAAAAAAATTCCTTGTATAATATTAGTATATCAAACAAAGGAGATGAGACCATGAGTATCGCTCTTTCTCGCAAAATTATTAATACGATTTCTGTTATAGGCATTTTAGTTTCAATTGCCTTAACGATATATTTTATCAATTTAGGTGTCTTTAAAGATATCAACGCTCTAAGAGGATTAGTCGGTGACTCGATTATTTTAGGTCCGATCATCTTCATTCTCTTACAAATTTTACAAGTTGTCATTCCGATTATCCCCGGCGGTATTTCTAGTGCCGCAGGCGTGTTGATCTTTGGACCTTTTGCTGGTTTTGTTTACAATTATGTGGGCATTTGTATCGGTTCAATCATTATTTTCCTTTTAGGACGCCGTTACGGGAAACCATTTATTTTAAGCATGATCAGTGACAAAACTTATAATAAATATATTGGCTGGTTAGATAATCAAAGCCGCTTTGAAAAATTGTTTGCCCTAGCCATTTTCTTACCTGTTGCGCCTGATGATGCCCTTTGTTTAATGGCTGGTCTTACCAATATCTCAGTTAAAAAATACGTTTGGATTATTTTATTAGCAAAACCACTATCTATTTTCTTATACAGCATGGCTTTAATTTATGGCGGTTCATTTTTGACTGGACTGCTTGGCTAGAAATAGAAATGCCCCGCTTAGATTAAATCTGAGTGGGGCATTTTTATCTGCAATTTAACTTTTACCCGCTCTATTTTCTTTGTTGAAAGTTGTTTTTCCGCTACAATAGAGATAGGTGATGAAGATGAAGTATTTAAAAGAGTCAGTAAAAAATACCTGGGATTTTTTAGTCAAAACAAATGTTTACTTTCGTGATGTCTTATTAATGCATGGCTTCATTTTATTTGTTGTCATTCCCCTTTTAAGCAGCTCAACCAAATTTATTTTAAAACGCGGTGCGATTCATTATTTATCCTATGATAATTTAGGTGAAATTGCGACACAACACCCAGCAGTTACTTTTTTATTAGTGGTCATCTTGCTGCTGATTTTATTGTTGGTTTTCTTTGAGTTTACCTTTTTACTTTTAAGTGTGTACTTCATTGAGAAAAAGCAACCCGTTTCGTTGAAACAGCTGTTACGGATGACGATGATTCAGTTAAAAAAATTGCGGCCTAGCGTTTTTATCTTTTTTCTTTTTTACTTTTTACTAATTTTACCCATCGGTGGTTTGAGCTTTAATTCTGATTTATTAGCACGCATTAAAATTCCTGCTTTTATTATGGATTTTATTTTTACCAACCGTTTGTTAATTATCTCAGGTTTTGTTTTGGGCTATCTTGTTCTTATTTATATCGGTATTCGTTTAATCTTTGCTTTACCAGAGATGATTTTACGTGATCGTCCCTTTAGAGATGCCTTTAAGGAAAGTTTTTTGATTACAAAACGGCGCTTTTTTGCCATTATTGGTCGTTTTTTATTTATTGGTGGTGCAATTTTACTAATAACCGGGCTTAGCTTTACCATTGTGGTAGGAGCACAAGCCTTGATTGAAGAATTTTCCCCCGACTATGCGTTAATTAGTGCAGTTTTTGCAATGACGTTGCTCCAATTTTTTTTACTTGTCAATTTGGTTTTATCAACGGTTGGAATTTTTTATATTATTATCGATTTTATGAACGACGAAGGCTTCTTGCCAGAAATCCCTAAATGGTTTTATCAAGAATCGTTACCTAATCCGCACCTTGAAGGAATTAAAAATGCCTTACTCATTTTAATTGCAGTCTTTTTTGGAGTTGGTGTTAGCTTGTACAACATGGATTATCTCAATCAAGAAATTACGAAAATTCCACTTACAATTTCCCATCGTGGCGTAGATGATGGCAATGGTGTTCAAAATAGCTTGGCTTCTTTACAAAAAACCAGTCAAAGCCAACATCCTGATTATGTCGAGATGGACGTCCAAATGACAAGTGACCATCAATTTGTTGTTATCCATGACTTTAATTTGAAAAATTTAGGGGGTGTCAATCAAGCACCGGAAAAAATGACCCTTGCTGAAATTCAAAAAGTGACTTTAAAAGAAAATGGTCAAACTGCGCAAATCCCTACTTTTGATTCTTATCTGGCGGAAGCAAAACGCCTGAACCAAAAATTATTAGTCGAAATTAAGACGCAACAAAAAGATACTGCGCCAATCGTTCAAGTTTTTTTGAAAAAATATCAAAATGAAATTGTTTCAAACCATCATATGCTGCAAAGTCTATCTTTTTCAATTGTTGAATCCTTGAAAACACAGGTACCTCAACTTACTGTTGGCTATATTTTACCTTTTAACGTGGTAGGACCACCAATTACAAAAGCAGATTTCCTAACGATGGAATATTCGACGATTAATCATAATTTCATTTCCTCTGCTAAAGAAGATGGCAAGAAGGTTTTTGTCTGGACGCCAAATAGTAGTGAGGATATGAGTCGGATGATTTTTTACGAAGTAGATGGCATTATTACTGATCAAATGGCTACGTTAAATCAAACTATTAAAGATGCACAAACTAAAGTCACTTATTCTGATAAGCTATTAAACTTTGTTATCGGAGTTGGTTAAGTAAATAAGCTCAAAAGCCGTTTTGAAAAGTTCTATCTTAACCGTACAGATTGCTTTTAAAGCAAAAAAAGGCAGCTGCGCCAAAAGTCAAACTAACTTTGGCGCAGCTGCCTTTTTAATTATGAAATACAGCAATCATACTGTACTCAATTTTTAAAATGACAATTCCTGTTTTCCTAGTCGTGACTAGAAAGTTGTCATTTATTAGGCTACAACCGCAATATCTCGGATATCTTCATAACGTACCAACAAACGATTTTGCGCTTCAATCACTTTAGGTCGATCACAACGCTCACATTCTGTAACTGAAATCAAGACTGTATTCGTATATGTATGTTCGACAAAGCCAGCGACTTCGCTCGTTAATCCGACTGGTTTGCATAAGTATGTTTTCCCAACTTCTACTTCCATTAATAACACCTCCCTCACTTAATTTCAGGTATATCATAACAGAAAAAATTAAATTTGAAAACGCTTTTTGTTTATTTTTTTAATTTTTCCCACTCTTTTACTTTCGATATAGACCAAAATTATTTTTTTATCAATTTTACTTCTAATATAATTTATTCTCTTTTTCACTTCATAATAAAAAGCTCAAAATAAAGCTACTTATCCAGATATTAATTTTTTCTCAAGCTGTCTTCCAACTTCATTTCTCACTTTCAATCAAAACCAATACCAATTTATAAATGAAACAATATTAATAGAGATTATGGTAAAAGAAGAATGTTTTTTTCAAAAATTAAATTAGAAAACACTTTTTAAAAAATAACTATCGCTATAAATAAAAACAACACGAAATTTATTTCTTTTAATTTGAACACATCTTCTCTTTTTTTGTATATAGGGCCTATCTTTTTACAGCCGCCCACTTTATTACTATAATTAACTTTATAGAAAGGAGATGAAAAAATATGGCTTTATTCAGAAAATGCTTTGGTGAATTTATGGGCACTTTCATGTTGGTTTTTGTCGGAACCGCCACTGTTGTTGTTGGTAAAACAGATCCACTTGCAATTGGTTTAGCATTCGGGTTGACGATTACTATTATGGATTTAGCAGTCGGTCACGGTGCGTTGTCAAATGGCTTGTTTAATCCTGCTGTTACCATTGCAATGGCAATTAACAAACGGGTTTCTTGGAAAGATTCAATCTTTTTTATCATTAGTCAATTTGTTGGTGCTATCGTCGCTTCATTCTTTGTCGGTATCTTTGGCAAAGCGTTGAAGGTTCCTGCTGGTTCTTACGGTCAAACAGACTTTAGTGAAATTAGCGCAGGTATGGCATTTGGTGTCGAAACACTAATTACCTTCTTATTTATTTTTGTTATTATTATGGCTACTAGTAAAAAATATGGTAGTGGTGCGTTAGCATCTTTTGCCATCGGTCTTGTCTTGGCACTGTTAATTATTGTTGCCTTAAACTTAACGGGCGGATCTCTAAATCCTGCTCGTAGTTTTGGTCCGGCAATTTTTGCTGGTGGTACTGCTTTAAGTCACTACTGGGTATACTTATGTGCACCGGTTGTCGGTGGCGTATTAGCGGCATTAGTCACACAATTTTTAGGTAGCGAAGAAGAAGCTTAATCTTCCTGCTAAATAAAATACTAAACAGTTCCCATTGGGAGCTGTTTTTTTAATAGTATTATCGCTATCTTTTTTAAAACTACAACAAAAAATTTAACACTTTTTAGCCGAAATGAAGGTTCAGAATTAGTTTTTAGCTGCTAATTTTAGTTTGATTTTAGTTTGTTCATTATTAATTTTACATGATACATGTAAGATATTTTTTTACTTGAATTTTTTCTTTGAACTTCTTTCATGCAGGATTGTGCAAAAACCTTTATAATGATGAAAGAACATTTTAGATGAGGTGAAAAAAATGGAAGAATTCGAAGGGCTGCTAGTAAAAACTGTCCTTTTACAAGAACAACCTATGCGCCTATCCTTAATCAAATTGGCTAAAGATGGTGAAATTACCGAAGGAATTATTAAAGATCGCTATCTTTCTAACTATATTTTTCGATTACCTAATAATAAATACACACTAAAAGTCACTGGCAAACGCAACCAACGCAATCAACTGGTTATTAAACATATGCAAATAAAAAATGTCGATGACTACATTAAAGTTATTGGCACGCCAGAATAATTTGAAACGGTCTTTATAAACGTAAAGCTCCCAAGCCTAACATTGCGGCTTTGGGAGCTTTTTTTATTCGTATGATTTAAAACTTCACAAGAATTAAAGTATCCTGTTAGTTAGTATCTACTTGATATTGGCTACTTTACTCAGCATCACTCAATCACAGCCAAGGCTGCTTGCGGAATATCGTTTTTTTTGACTTCTTCATAGGTTTTGACAAAAGCCCCTTTATTTTCCAATTTCAAATAGTGACCCTTTTTTAATTCTGAGATTCCTGAAAATTCAATTGTGCGTTTATTACCTTTTTCATCAGCAGCCACTTGACGATAACGAGCCGTTCCGTATCCATTTACTTCTTCAGGCTGCGTAGTCTTCACATAGACATTCCCCTCTTTAACAAAAGGATTCACACGATCAACTATTTGAGCAAACTCCCCAGAAGCATCATCTGAAAATACTACCGCGCCCCCAATTAACACACCTAAAATTACGGATACGCCTACTACACCTTTGATTAATCGTTTTAACATATATTTACAACTCCTTAAATTGTTTTTCTTGATGTATTTATCATAACGGGTTGCAAGTAGAGAAGTATCGTACTTTAGACTTAGTTTTCCTAACACAATTGTCACCTCTGGGATAACTTTGTAAGATTTAAGGAGGAATTAAGTTTTTTAGCGATCTTTAGTTTATTCTTTTAGTGGGCGAGTTTTGGTGTTTTATTCAAAGGTAACTTGCGACGATAAGTTGTCTTTTTTTGAGAGGCAGGTTTTATTCCTGTCGTCCACGTTATTTGCTTTTGGCATCACGATTTATTAACATCAAAAGCTGCCGCTAGAATCAAATGCATTCAAGATGACAACCTAAAGATCTGATCGATAAAATATAAAACACGGTTTGTAAATCAAATGATATTTTTTTCCTCTATTTTAGCTACTGATACTTTTTCTTCAATCTGTTACACTAATTAAAAACTTATGTTTGGAGCGATTTAGAATGATTACATCTACCCTTTCGTATTATCCCGGTAAAAAAGTAGTTAAAGATTTGGGCATTGTATACGGTTTTGACGATAAACTACGTCCAGTTCGAGCTGTTGCCGCTGTCTCAACATATCTAGATCAAGCGCTAAAAGATATTGAAAAAAGTGCTGAGATACTGGGAGCAAATGCTGTTTTAGGAATAAGCTTTGCGCTAACCGATAAAGCATTACCAACCGTAATGGGTACAGCAGTTGTTTTAGAAGATGCGTAGTTACTCGTTAATTGCTCAAAAGCTCGTAACCAGACAAAAAAAGACGACTGCATTTTTGCAGCCGTCTTTTTTGTCTTCTGATTATAGACGTTCGTTCAATTCTTTTGATAATTCTTCAAAGCCAGGTTTTCCAAGGAGTGCGAACATGTTTTTCTTGTAGGCTTCTACTCCTGGTTGGTCAAATGGGTTAACACCATTTAAGTAACCTGAAATACCAACAGCGATTTCAAAGAAGTACATTAAATAGCCTAATGTGTATGCATCCATTTCTGGAATTTTTACTAATAAGTTTGGCACATCACCATCTGTATGGGCTAATAAAACACCTTCAAAGGCTTTTGTATTCACAAAGTCAACTTCTTTACCTTGCAAGTAGCCTAATCCGTCTAAATCTTCTTTTGTTACGGGGATTTTCACTGATTTACGTGGTTTTTCAACTTTAACTACCGTTTCAAAAATATTGCGGCGTCCTTCTTGAATGTATTGCCCTAATGAGTGTAGATCAGTTGAGAAGTTAGCACTAGAAGGATAAATACCTTTTTGGTCTTTCCCTTCAGATTCGCCGAATAACTGTTTCCACCATTCAGAGAAATATTGCATACCTGGTTCGTAGTTAATTAGTAATTCAGTGACTTTACCTTTACGGTACAAAATATTACGCATAGCGGCATATTGATAAGCTTCGTTTTCTTCTAATTTATCCGAAGCATAATCGTTAGACGCATCTACTGCACCTTGCATTAAAGCGTCGATGTCGGCGCCACTAGCAGCAATTGGTAATAAGCCAACCGCAGTTAAAACAGAAAAACGTCCGCCAACATCATCTGGAATTACAAAAGATTCCCAGCCTTCCGCATCAGCTTCAACTTTAACCGCACCTTTTTCTTTATCTGTTGTAGCGTAAATACGTTTGTTTGCTTCGTCTTGACCGTATTTATTAATTAATAATTCTTTGAAAACACGAAATGCAATAGCTGGTTCTGTTGTCGTCCCAGATTTTGAGATAACGTTAACTGAGAAATCACGATCGCCAATAACTTCAATTAAATCAGCCAAGTAAGTTGAAGAAATTGAATTGCCGGCAAAGAAAATTTGTGGAGCTGACTTGTCATTTGCATTCATGTAGTTGTAAAATGAGTGATTTAGAAAATCAATGGCAGCACGAGCACCTAAGTATGAACCACCAATCCCAATAACGACTAATACTTCTGAATCAGATTTGATTTTTTCTGCCGCTTTTTTAATGCGAGCAAATTCTTCTTTGTCATATTCTGTTGGCAAGTTAACCCAACCGATGAAATCACTTCCAGCACCAGTGCCGTTACGCAACGCTTCATGGGCTGCAGTGACTTGACTTTGCATGTAGCCTAATTCATGTTCATTCACAAATGGTGCTACTTTTGAATAGTCAAATTTAATATGTGACATTTAAGCTCCTCCTTGAAATGGATAAATTTAATACATGTATTACTTTACGTTTTTTATGCTTTTTTTTCAAGTAACTTACTGTAAGAAAAGCGCAACAAACCAACCTGTTTGCCAGCTTTAGACAAGTCCTTGTGCTAACATTGCTTTTGCTACTTTAGCAAAACCGGCAATATTGGCTCCCATCATTAAATTATCTTTCTTACCGTAACGTTCCGCCGTATCCCGACAATTTTGATAGATATTTAACATAATTGCATCCAACTGGCGATCAACTTCTTCTTTACTCCATTGTTGCCGTTGTGAATTTTGCGCCATTTCTAACGCTGAAACGGCTACCCCGCCAGCGTTAGCTGCTTTGCCTGGGCAATAGAAAATATTTTGTTCAATAAAATATTCCGCAGCTTCCATCGTACATGGCATATTGGCACCTTCTGCGACTACCTTCACGCCATTATCAGCCATTAATTTTGCTTTTTTAATATCAATTTCATTTTGCGTAGCACATGGTAGGGCAATATCTGCTTTAACTTCACTATCCCAGACTGATTCTCCGTCAAAATATTGCGCATTCGAGCGATTTTTAACATAAGCTGTTAAACGTTCCCGCTGAACTTCTTTGACCTCTTTTAATAAGTCTAAGTCAATGCCTTCTGGATCATAAACATAGCCACTAGAATCAGAGACAGTCACGGCTTTTGCACCAAGTTCCATTAGCTTTTCAATCGCATAAATCGCTACATTTCCGCTCCCTGAAACAATAACTGTTTTATCTTTAAAGCTGTCTTTTTTATCTTCTAATAAATGTTTGACATAATAAACGACACCATAACCGGTTGCTTCAGTCCGCCCCTTACTTCCCCAAAATTCCAAGGGTTTTCCAGTTAAAACCCCAGCATCGTATTGCTTTAAGCGTTTATATTGGCCAAACAAGTAACCAATTTCTCTAGCGCCAACACCAATATCTCCAGCTGGAACATCTGTATCTGGGCCAACGTGTTTGGCAAGTTCCGTCATGAAACTTTGACAAAAACGCATGATCTCATTATCAGATTTACCTTTAGGGTCAAAATCAGCACCGCCTTTACCACCACCGATTGGCAAATCTGTCAAACTATTTTTAAAAATTTGTTCGAAAGCTAAAAATTTTAAAATACTTAAATTCACACTTGGATGAAAACGCAAGCCACCTTTATATGGTCCCAACGCCGAGTTGAATTGAATCCGGTAACCACGGTTTACTTGCCAATTTCCGTTGTCGTCTTGCCACGGTACACGAAATTGGATTACGCGTTCTGGCAACGTAATCAGTTGTAGCAAATTATTTTTTTGATACTCATCATGTTCTGCTAAAAAAGGCTCAATGGTTGAGAAAAATTCATCTACAGCTTGTAAAAATTCTGTTTGATCACGATCTTTTTCGTGAAGACTTTGTTGGACTTGTTGAATATACTCTTTTGCGTTTGTCATAATTTCCCTCCAAGTAAAATATTTGTCACGTTTTTATTTTACCAAAAAACGTCCTTATCGTCAGAATTATTTGATAATAGAACAAACTTAAAAACTATGCTACACTTTTGCCAGAGGTGAAATCATGGAAAAAAATTACGATGTAATTGTGATCGGAGCAGGGCCGGCTGGCATGATGGCAGCCATTAGTGCAGCTGAAAATGATGCAGAAGTTTTATTAGTAGAAAAAAACAAACGCCTGGGTAAAAAAATGCTCTTAACCGGCGGCGGTCGCTGTAATGTGACGAATAATCGCCCCGTTGATGATTTAATTACCCACATTCCGGGTAACGGAAAATTTTTATATAGTACCTTTGCACAATGGAACAATACTGATATTATGGAATTTTTTAGCAGTCGCAATGTAGCGCTAAAAGAAGAAGATCACGGACGGGTATTTCCTGTTACCGACCGCGCTAAAACAATCGTCGATGCCTTATATGAAGAGTTAAAACGCCTTCACGTTACCGTTTTAACTAATACTAGCGTTACCAAGTTGGTTCATGATGACACACAAGTTTATGGGATTCGTTGTGATAAAGAAGAATTTAACGCACCTTGTATCATTATTACAACTGGCGGTAAAACCTATCCTGGAACTGGTTCTACCGGGGATGGTTATAAAATGGCCAAATCCTGCGGACATACGGTTACCCCTCTTTTTCCAACTGAGGCTCCATTAATTTCAGATGCTGCATTTATTCAAAGCAAAACTTTGCAGGGTCTATCCTTACAAGACGTTAAATTAAGTGTTTTAGCGGGCAAAAAAATTGTAACGAGTCATACAATGGATTTACTTTTTACGCATTTTGGTCTCTCTGGTCCAGCTGCTCTTCGCTGTTCCTATGCAATAAATCAAGAACTGCGTAACGGTGCCCCACATGTTCCAGTCTGCTTGGATTGTTTTCCTAAACAAACCAATGCAGAGCTGTTAGCGGACTTATCCTTACGATTGGAAACGAAAAAGAGCTTAAAGAATGCCTTATCACAGTGGTTACCAGAACGCCTATTGCAATTTTTTCTTAATCAATTAGATTTAAATGATATGACTGCTGACAAAGTGACTGTAGACCAATTGGAAAAATTAGTCTTACTTGCCAAAAATTTTGAAGTTCCCATTATTCGTACTTTTGCACTGGAACGTGCTTTTGTTACTGGTGGTGGCGTAAATTTAAAAGAAGTGATTCCAAAAACTTTAGCAAGTAAACTTTGCCAAGGACTATTTTTTGCCGGTGAAGTATTGGACGTCAATGGTTATACGGGCGGCTATAATATTACAACTGCTTTATGTACAGGCCATGTAGCTGGCAAAAATGCAGCAGAAGTTGCCAGCTGGCAAAAATATTAATCAGAAAAGTGCGTAAACTTCCCCTAACGCTAACATAAGCGCGAAATTTTTGGAGAGTTAAGAAAAAAAAAGAGGTCGTTTGCAAAACTAGACATAAACAACCTGTTGTCATCAGGTGATTTATTCATGTGAAAACTTCATACTTTTCTGATGGCTTACAAAAAAACACGATGTCAGGTGTGTAAAAATCTCAAACTCAAGCTGTTAGATTTTTGCTCTAACTTTTTGAACTCGGGATAAGTCTGATATCGTGTTATTTATCTATTCGATTAAATCAACAAGTTCTCCTTGTACTAACCCTTCTAAATCACCCACAGCAATTTCTAGTTGCAAGCCACGCTTGCCTGCAGAAATTATTATAGTAGGAAATGTTTTTGCAGTTTGATCAATAAAAGTTGGAAACAACTTTTTCATGCCAATTGGCGAACAACCACCTCGAATATAACCCGTTGTTTGTTCCAAGTCTTTTAAATGTATCATGTCAACTTTTTTATTGCCACTGGCTTTAGCCAGTTTTTTTAAATCCAGCTCATGATTACCTGGAATTACTGCGACAATTACACCGGTCTTATTGCCGATAGCTACCAACGTCTTAAAAACTTGAGCGGGGTTTTGACCTAATTTTGTCGCTACCTCTGCTGCGCCTAAATGATTTTCACTCCACTCATAAGAATACTCATGATAGGCAATTTTTTTTTGCTCCACCAAGCGAATAGCATTCGTTTTAACTACTTTCTTTTTTGCCACAACAACTCACTCCTCTAGTGACAAGGCCGCTAAAATTCGGGACATTTCTGTAATATCGATTTGCCCTGGTGCAGAACTTTCTTCTAATGCGGCAAATGTCATGACTGACCCCATCAACTCACCTGCAACCCGCGTAATTTTACCTAAATCCCCCATGGCAATTAAAATAAGCGGTACACTAGCTAAGCCCTGCATTTTTTGAGAAAGGCCCATAATTTGCAATACATCTTTTAAAGAATGGGGCATTACCGCAATTTTTCCAAAATCAGCATCAAACTGGCGCATTACGCCTAATTTCATGACTAATTCTCCATCAGCTGGCGTTTTGTCAAAATTATGGCTACTCAAAAGCAGTGCTGTTTTTTGTTTTTTTAACTGATTTAAAAAGCCTCGGCCTAAAAACTCAGCTCGCTCCAATTCCACATCAACAATATCAACCAAGCCGCTTTCGGCTACCGCAACATAAAGATTTTGGTATTCCCGTAACGATAAGTCAGCTTTTCCGCCTTCTTTTAATGTTCGGAAAGTAAATAGGAGAATTTTATCTTGTAACGCTGTTTTAAGATGAGATAAAACTTCTAATACAGCGCTTTGATTTGAAAAGTCTGTAAAATAATCCACACGCCATTCTACTACTTCACAAACTGAAGTTGCTGCCAATTGTGCTTGTGCTAAGAGTGTTTGACTATCTTTACCGGTAAGTGGCACACAAATTTTCGGCACGCCCTTACCAAAGGTTACATTTTTTAACGTGACTTGCATTTTTTTCGCCCCTTTTAACATTCATTTTCATTCTCAGCCGTAACTGAGGTCTGTTATTGTTTCACTTGATAAATTAAAACTTTCAAATAATTGCCCTCTAAAAATGTTTGGCTTATATGAAAATCAGCTGGCAAACGTTTTATGTCCAATAATTTGTAGTCAACCTTGGCAGTAACAAACTCTTTTTCAATCATCTGTTGGAATTTCTCTAAGGTAACATTAGCCGTATTGGCAGAGGCGATGATGATTCCTTCATCCGTCAAAATTGGCAGACTGTCAGCAATTAACTGACCGTAATTATTTTTTACTTTAAAAACCTGCTTTTTATTGCGGGCAAAACTTGGCGGATCTAAGACAATTACATCGTATTTCAACCCTTTTTTTAAAGCATAGGAAAAATAATTGAAAACGTCCATCACATGAATTTTTTGTGCTGCTAAGTCAAGTCCATTTACCTCAAATTGCTCCCTTGTTTTTGGCAAACTACGCTTGGCCAAATCAACGCTTGTTGTATGAAGCGCTCCCCCCATAGCTGCCGCGATTGAAAATGCTCCTGTATAACTAAACATATTTAAAACCGTTTTTCCAGCTGCTAGACCATCTACTAAAAGTCCCCGTACTTGTCGCTGATCTAAAAAGATTCCTGTCATTAACCCTTCATTTAAATAGGTCGCAAAATTGACAGAGTTTTCTTTTACAATTAACGGTTCTGGTGCTTTTTTGCCATATACATGTTGCGATTCTGGCAGCTCACTGTGAAAGCGAATCTTCTCATAGGCGCCTAAAACTTCCGGATAAATTTCTTTAAAGGCAGCGAAAATTTTATTTTTTTCTTCATATAAAGTATCGTTGTACCAAGAAAAAACAACATAATGGTCATACCACTCGATTGTAATCCCTCCTAGCCCATCACCTTCACCATTAAAAATGCGAAATGCCGTCGTTTTTTCGTCATTAAAAAATGCTTGGCGAATTGCCTTGGCTTTAGCAAATACCTGAGTATAAAACCTGTGATCAATGGCTTCTTCTTGCCAAGTTAGCGCCCAACCGATACCTTTATTTTGTTTACCAAGATACCCCTTGGCCAAAAAATTGCCTTTTTGATCCATAAAGTCCACCCAGCCGGATTTCGTTTTTAGATCTGTGGCAATATCATCTGCTTGAATTAATGGATAGTGTTGACGTAATTTTTTAACGCCGAATTTATTAATTTGAATTTTCATACTTTCACCTGCTCTTCTTTCAAAAAAAGTATAGCAAAAATAACAGCATTTGTCTGTGCTTTATGAAGTTAAAGAATTACTTAATTAATTGGCCTTATCACAATTTCAATTGACAGAAAAAAATCAGATTAGTAAAATGTAAACAGTGTATATTTTCATTTTTTCATTACAGCTTGCAAAAGCAGACTTGGAAAAGGAAGGATAAAACAGTGAAAAATATTAAAACTCCCGCTTTCTTAAATAAACGGCTGGGCTTCTTTACCTTATTAGCCGTTCTTTTTTGGGCCAAAAACATTTTTGCCTATTTTGTTGATTTTAACTTAGGCATTGAAAGTATGCGTCAATACTTCATCTTATTCATTAATCCAATCGCGACAACTTTATTCTTGTTGTCCATTGCATTATATGTCAGACGCACAAAAGCTTCTTATATAACTATGATGGTGATTTACTTTTTGATGTCGTTATTGCTTTTTGCTAACGTTTCATATTACCGTGAATTCACCGACTTTATCACAATTAACACCATGCTTGGAGCTGGTAAAGTTGCTAGCGGTTTAGGTGAAAGTGCCATTCGCTTGTTCCGCCCTTATGATTTACTTTACTTCGTTGATATCTTGGTACTTGTTGCCATGTTATTTGCTAAAAAGATTAAGATGGATGATCGTCCCGTTCGCGCGCGGATGGCATTTGCTATCTCCACGTTATCTGTGATGATCTTCTCTGGTAACTTATTCTTAGCTGAAGTTGATCGCCCAGAATTATTAACGCGAACATTCTCTCGTGATTATTTGGTCAAATATTTAGGGATTAACGCTTTTACCGTTTATGACGGTGTTCAAACCTATCAAGCTTCTCAAGTTCGGGCCCAAGCAAGTGCCAATGACATGAAAGAAGCCCAAAGCTATGTCAAAAGTCATTATGCAGCACCAAATAGTGAATACTTTGGGATGGCCAAAGGCAAAAACGTTATTTACATTCATTTAGAAAGTACGCAACAATTTTTAATTGACTACAAATTAAAAGATGCTGAAGGTAAAGAACATGAAGTAATGCCATTTATCAACAGTTTATATCATAGCAAGAGTACTTTTAGCTTTGATAATTTCTTCCATCAAGTGAAGGCCGGAAAAACTTCGGACGCTGAAACATTAATGGACAACTCATTATTTGGTTTAAATCAAGGTGCTTTGATGACCCAATTAGGTGGAAAAAATACTTTCCAATCTGCGCCAAACATTCTAAATCAAACACTTGGATACTCCAGTGCCGTCTTTCATGGTAATGCCGGAACTTTCTGGAATCGAAATGAAACGTATAAACGTTGGGGCTATCAAAACTTCTTTGATGCTTCTTACTACGATGTAAATGACAGTAACTCATTCCAATACGGTTTACATGATAAGCCATTCTTTGAACAATCTGTTAAATACTTGGAACAATTGCAACAACCGTTTTATTCAAAATTTATTGCCGTTTCAAACCACTTCCCTTACTCACAATTTACAAATGATGAAGCAGGTTTCCCAATGGCGGATACAAACGATGAAACAATTAACGGCTACTTCGCTACAGCTAACTATTTAGATCGCGCAGTGGAAGAATTCTTCCATTACTTGAAAGCTAGTGGCTTATATGATAACTCTGTAATTGTTTTATACGGTGATCACTATGGTATTTCAACTTCACGGAATAAAAACTTAGCTGAACTATTAGGTAAAGATAAAGAAACATGGACAGGTTATGACGATGCTCAAATGCAACGGGTTCCTTATATGATTCATATCCCTGGTCAATCAAAAGGTGGCATTAACCATACTTATGGTGGTCAAGTTGATGCCTTACCAACCTTGTTACACTTATTGGGTGTGGATACCAAAGATTACATTCAACTAGGTCAAGACTTACTTTCAAAACAACACGAACAACTTGTAGCTTTCCGCGATGGTGATTTTGTTACTGACAAATACACTTATTACGGTGGAACGCTATACGATAACGCAACTGCTCAAGCGATTACTGCTCCAGATGAACAGTTGAAAACACAAGTTACAAAATGGAAAGATGAAGTTGGGAAACAATTAGCAACTTCTGATCAGATCAATAATGGTGATCTGCTACGTTTTTATACCGGTAGTAACTTAAAAGAATTAGATCCTGAAAAATTCAACTATAAAAATGCTTTGGATCAATTAGGCAAACAAGAAAGCAAATTAGGGAATAAATCAACTAGTGTCTATTCCGAACATGGGAATAAATCAACTCAAGATTTATACCAAACTAAGACCTACAAACAATACGAAGCAGAAGGTCATAAATAATTTATAAAAAGAAGTTTCGGTTTTTAACCGGAACTTCTTTTTTTTGCAAAAACAACTTCATACTTTATTCAAACTCACCTCGTATAATTTTTATGAGGTGAAAAAAATGCGGACAGTTCATTATGCAGTTGCCAGTTTACGTTACCATAAAAAAATCTATCTTCCTTATTTTATCGTACTAGTTCTTTTGACTGTCGCACTATTTTTTGCACTGTGTTTAGTCAATTCAGCTCAGGCCATTTACTATGGTCTCCAAGATTTACTTGCCAACAACCCAATTAATGAAAATAAACAATGGAGCGCCCCACTCCAATTTTTCTTTACACAAATGAAAAATATTTACTGGTTGGTGGTGTTAGGAACAGTCAGTTTGCTAACGCTGTTTACCTTCTTGTTTTCTGGTCATGCTTTTACTCGCCGCAAACGAGAACTACAGACCTTTTTTACTTCAGGTCGCTCTCATTTACGAGTTGCGTTGCAAATTGCTTACGAGTTTGTTTTACCCGCGCTTTTCATTGTTGGCTGTCTAATTTGCCTTGTTTTGATTTTCCAGCCACTAGTACAACGCCTTTGCGAATTGATTCATACCCATACTGCACAAATCATTCGATCCAATGATTTAGCAAATCTAAATAATAATATAAAATTTGGCGTCCGCTTACCAAAGGACTACCCGCTTTTAATTCAGACAGTTTTCATTAGCAATCGTGATTGGCTACAGATCTTTACTAAAACAGCTTGGCAAACGTTACTTTTATTGCTAATTAACTTTGGTATTGGGTTACCCCTTGGGGCTTTATTAGCCAAAATACGCTTATTAAAAAAGAGCATAAATTGATTCGTCATGATTCCATCATTAAGAAGCTATTGAAGTCAATAATTGTTATTTAGTTTGCGCAAAGGCTATTCATGTAAAGTAAAGGAAGTGTTTTTATGGAAAAAATTAGCCAACAAAATTTTAAAGTTTTTTATGGTAGGACGTTATCAGAAGCCCAGCAAAATTTTCAGCGAGAATTACAACGTCTCACAGCAGATGTTGGCAAAATCAGCTTAACTCCTGATTTTATTCCTTACCTTTCGATAACTGAAAATCTATTAATGGGCTTTCCCAATAAGTTTTATAAACAAAAAATTACCGAGCTGCCCTTAGCCAAAGAACTTCAAATCACCGCTGGACTTTTAAATAAAGAAGTCGCAAGCTTAACTATGGTAGAAATCATTCAGTTACAGCTTTTTCGTGCTTTATTAGCAAATAATAAATTTATCTGTTTTGAAGATATCACCACCGCCTTAAATATCCCGCAACGTCAACAACTCTTCAACCTTTTTCGCGATTTGATTGAAAAAGATGACTTGGTAATCTATCTTTTAACCACCGATGAGGCATTAGTCGATAATTTAAAACAAGTAGAACTGTAAGTTACGGTTCTACTTGTTTTAAATTAAATAAGGCTTTAATAATATCCGCAGCTTTTAATCATAAGGAAAGGAAATTAAAATTGCTACTTAAATTTTTGAATTTTCGGCTTATGATCAATAAAGTTAAATAATTATAGTTATAAAAATAGGCGTAAATCCCGCAAAAGCTTCAAGGGGGATTTACTCCTATTTTATTTTTCTTTCGTATCGTCAACAATTTCAACATCTGGGAAAGTAATGGTAAATTTCGTTCCCTCATTTAATTTACTTTCAACTTTGATGGTCCCTTTATGAAGACGCACCAGCTGTTGGACAATTGGTAAACCTAAACCCGATTCACCAAATTTACGATTTTTTCGAGAAGGATCTGCTTTGTAATAACGATCCCAAATGTTACGTTGTTGTTCTTCGGTCATGCCGATGCCAGTATCTTGAATCTCTACGATCGTTTCTAAGTAGCCTTTTTTCAAATTCACATAAATATCGCCATCTTGCGTGAACTGAATAGCATTTTGAATGATGTTGACCACCACTTGAACGAAACGATCATAATCAGCATACACTTCGATGGGTTCTTTAACCTCAAAGTGCAGCTTATCTCCTGCCGCTTCAGCTTTAGCCTCTAATTGGGTTAAAATATTTTTTAAAGCTTCGGTACCATTAAATTTTTTGACTACAATTGAGATTTGATTGGTCCGGATTTTTTCATAGTCCAAATTTTCATTGACGAGACGTATTAAGCGTTCTGTTTCATTTTTCATCAAACGGACTGCATTTCCCTTTTGATTTTCAGGAATGGCGTTGTACTCTAGCCCCTCTAGTAACCCGTTGATGGTAGTTAACGGTGTACGCATTTCATGAGAGGCGTCTGCCATAAACTGTTTACGCCGCTCTTCTTGTCGTTCGATTTCTTCTTGCGATTCCTTTAAAGAGACCGTCATTTTATTAAAATCATCTGCTAGTTCATCAAATTCATCTTTGTCGTGGACAGGTAGCTGTACATCAAAATTGCCACTAGCAATTTCTTTTGTCGCTTTTTTCATACGATTAATCCGCCGCACCTGCATACTCGCGTAAAAATAGCTGATGATTAATGCAATCACACTCGAAATAATAAAACCCTTAAACAAGTTCAAGGTAACTGCGTTCACGCTATCTGAAATGTTTTTTGCCGGCTGCGTCACAATTAGCGCACCGTAAAATTCCCCTTCCAAATTAAAAGGGACCATAGCATAGGAGGTAACTTCATGTTCACCAAATACATTGGTATCTGAAGTTTTTTTCTGTCGCTCGCCAGCTTTTAACGCCGTCCACTGCGTTTTGGTAATCGAAAAATGAACGTTAGCATTCGTGGGGTAGGTAGACTTGCCACTTTTATCCACAAAAACAAAATTAACGTCTTGTTGATTTAACGCAAGTTCTGTAAACATCAAAGAATTATGAAGACTTTCATCTGGCGTTGTAGCCCCAGCATTGGGCAACTCCGCATAGTTTTGCGCAGTTTTAGCCACCGATTCCGCGTAACCGAATAATTGCCGATAATTATTATCTTCCATGGTCTGTTTGGTCAATTGGGTAAAAGAAATACCAACAATTAATAAAATTACGGCAATTACGACCCAAAAAGCCATTAACTGCTGATAAAGGTAGCGCATTATGCCACCCCAGAATCATCAAATTTATAGCCAACACCCCAGACCGTTTGAATCACTTGTGGTCCTACTTTTTCAATTTTTTGACGCAATTTTTTAATATGAGCGTCTACTGTGCGCTCATCCCCAAAGTATTGGTAATCCCAAACTAATTCCAGTAACTGTTCCCGTGAAAAAACTTGACGCGGTTTTTTCGCTAAAGTATAAAGTAAGTCAAACTCTTTTGGTGTCAATCCGTCAATCAGCGTATCATCTAAATAAGCTTCTCTGGTTTTCGTGTTCATTTTGAAGTGTTTTGTGACAATATCAAAAGTCTCATCATCATCTTTTTCTGTAGCTACTTTTTCCGCCAACTCACTACGGCGATGTAAAGCCTTCATACGCGCAATCAGAGTCAATGGACTAAAGGGTTTGGTCACATAATCATCTGCCCCCATCTCTAAGCCAATCACTTGATCACTTTCTGAGTCTCTAGCCGTCAACATGATAATCGGTACAGTCTTGGAAATTTTACGAATTTCCCGCGCCACTGCCATTCCGTCTAAACCGGGTAAATTTAAATCCAAGGTAATCATGTCCCAGTGTCCAGGTTGTGCCAAAAAAGCGTCTAAACCTTCTTGCCCATCGTATTTAAAAGTTGCTTCCCAACCTTCATTTAGAAAAAACATCTGCATCATTTCTGAAACAGCTTCATTGTCTTCAATCATTAAAATATTCATTTTTGTCCCCTACCTTTCCTTGTCTTTTGCTGTATGGCGACGATCAAAACGCTGTAACAGTTCCTCTGTTCCAGCAAAAACACCAATAATCGGTAATGGAATTAAAAGCATTTCCGCAATAAAATAATTGGTATTCCCCGTTTCTTTTAGTAAATATCCAATCAATGTACAAAACAAGCCAATCCCTAATAAAAAAAGGCCATTTATTTTCTGAGCATACCGCCAATTTCCAACATTTTTCTTTGCTAAGATTGAGGGATAGCCGTAAATTGGATTTGGCTTTTTCGCTGGAAATAAAAAGAAACAAAAGCCAATAACCAGCATAATGACGCCAACGTATAAAAAAATCACAACTGCTTCACTCCTTGCCCATAGTATAACTGAAATTTATAAGCAAGACCAACAACTTCACATTTTCTTCAAGCAAGCTTGCCGATTTTTTCACCCTTTGCTAAGAAAAATACAAAGAACACACTTTAGATTTGACTGTTGCCTTTTATATGCGCCAATAACTGTTAAATAGCACTATCAAATCCATTTATAAATCGGCTTTCTAAAAACCACTCCAATTTTTTATTTCGCTTACTTTTCCAGTAAAATTACTAGTAAGCCTGTGATTATTTTGCTAAAGTGATAAGGAAGATTAATTTACTTTTTGGTAGTTTGACTAAAACATATGACCTATGCCTTGTTATCTACCTCAGCTTTATTCAACTCGCAAAAAAGGAGAAATGCAAATGACTTATAAAGCCACTGCTTTTTTTGATTTAGACGGTACTTTACTAGATGATAAATCGCAAGTCCGTCCTGAAATTAAAGACGCCATGACACAATTAAAAGAAAACAACATCTTACCGGTAATCGCAACCGGACGAACTGAAGTTGAAGTTGCAGCGATTATGAAAGAAGCCAATATCGATAGCGATATTATTATGAATGGCGCCTTTATTCGCGTCGCTGGTGATATAATTTTTTCAGATGTATATGATAAAGAACTAATTAAAGAAGTTTACGATGCCGTTAAAGAAAACAACGATGTTATTTCTTTTTACAATGAAAAGGAAATCTGGTGTAATGCGCACAATGAATTTTTGCTAGGTGCCTATGACTTTATCCATACCCCTGTTCCGCCTATTGATCCAGAAGGTTATTTAACCAAACCAGTTAACATGCTCCTTGTCTTAGGCCAAGACAATGACACCTATTACACGAGCCAATTTCCACAACTGAATTTTTATCGCAATACCCCTTTTTCTCTTGATACTGTTAAAAAAACTGTTTCAAAAGGTAACGCTGTAAAAATTCTGCAAGAAAAACTACAATTGACTGACGTTCCTTCTTACGCTTTTGGTGATGGCCCCAACGACTTAGCTCTTTTTGAGGCTTGTGATATTAAAATTGCCATGGGTAATGCAGTTGACGTATTAAAAGAAAAAGCTGATTTTATTACGAAAAAAAATACCGAAGGCGGCATTGTCCATGCCTTAAAACATTTTGAATTAATTTCGTAAAAAAGGTTGCTAGACTTTTCACAGTCTGGCTTTCATGTTATAATTACTTTTGCTGTAATGCCCTTTATTTTGGGGACGTTACGGATTCGACAGGCATAGTTCGAGCTCGAATGGCGCTTCGTAGGTTACGGCTACGTTAAAACGTTACAGTTAAATATAACTGCTAAAAACGAAAACTCTTACGCTTTAGCTGCCTAAAAACAGTTAGCGTAGATCCTCCCGGCATCGCCCATGTGCTCGGGTAAGGGTCTCAAATTTAGTGGGATACACTAAGTTTTTCCGTCTGTAAAACTTAGCAGAGATTATCAGACTAGCAACGTAAAAAGCCTGTCTCTCGGCGTTTTACTAAGCGAATTTCAAAAGAGCGGACTATGAGCGTAGTCTTTTGGGTGGCGATGTGTTTGGACGCGGGTTCGACTCCCGCCGTCTCCATAAAAGAAGTGCAAAATCACAAAAGTGGTTTTGCACTTCTTTTTTTAATCTGCCAGTCATTTTTATTTGGCGCTTGTCATATCAATGAAACATGATTATAAAGTCGAGGCTCTTCAAAACTTTAAATAATCGAGGGTTGATTTTAGCGTTACTTCTTCTTTTTCCATATCGTAAAGCGCAATAATATAAAGCGCATCAAATATAAAACAGATACTACCCATCAAAAGTATATAGATGTTAAAGGACTCGATCACCCCTCCAAGAATTGTGGGGGCAAGTGTACCAATGCATTTGGCTATCGCCATAAGCTTGCTCTGCCCTCGTGTATTTCCACGATTAAACAACATGGCCAGAAACATGATAGACATGGCGGCATTTTGTGCAAAGGCTGAATATTGAGAAGCAGGCACTTTATCAAATTGGAAGTAAAAAGCAAACTGCATGATAAAACAGGATACAAACGCCAAGATGCTAAATGGAATAAAATATTTCTGCGCTTTTTTGGGGAAATATTCACGTCCATATTTGAAATATGTGATAATAATTACTGCGTCCAGCATAGCCCAAATAAGATTTACCACACCTTGAAGCGGTTCTGAGCCAAGAAAAAGTTGGTCAACAGAATAAAGTGTTTCCCATGCAAAATTCAAGCCAAGAGCAAACAGAGGCATAGCATAGGTTTTATCCTTAAATCTACCTCTGATAAGTTCTATATAGACAATCGACCAACAAAGTCCACTAATAATCATAAAAATTGCTTTTACCATTTCCTGCATATCAAATCCTCCTTTTACTACATAACATTCTTAAATATATTGGATATTTCAAGTGCCATGTGAATTGAGTGACCATCTACCAGTTCTTGTGGCGTTGCACTGGGGAAATAAGCACCTGCAAGCATATCAATTCCACCCTTAATCTTTTTTACCTGGTGCATAGCAACCGCATTCTTCTTACTTGGGGAGCTTGTCAAAAACGAGGCACCAATTAACCTTAAATTATGCTCCTTGTCTGTCGGAGCTGGAGCAGGTTCTTTTAATTTGCCAATCATCTGAGTTGGCTTACCATACATACCCATAATTTCTGTTACGCTAGTCATCGTCGCATCAATATGATCAGGATGCATGGCAAGTAAAAACTTTCTTACTTTAATCGCAGAAGCAATAATTTTCAAGTATTTACTGAAGGTTAGTCCTGTAACAATTATGTGGGCACGAGCGGCTTTCTTGCTGTAATCACCATCAGATTTGGCTATAATCTCCGTCCACATTTTATCCGCTTGTCGATACTGTTCATCATAAAGTCTATTCAACTCATCTTTTCCGATACGCAGCTTGTTTGAAAGTAAAATACTGCGCACATTTTCAGGTGATAAAATATCTATCTCACTAGCTGCTATTTCTTTCCCCTGTATATCAAAAAGTTTTGCCCCAAGTTTTTTTAATTCATGCAGTGTATCGTAACAACGGTCAATATATATCTTTTCAAGACTTTGTTGCGTATATTCTTTACCGTCAATAATTACCTTAATTTTTGTTTTCTTCATAATGCTTTTCTTATAATCTCCTTGGCTATATTTTTACATCAGAAACTGCAATGTTTCCCTACAATATAAGTTTTTATCATCATTGACTGAATAGTTAGCATCAATCAATATGATTGGAAAATATTTATAAGCAAATAAAGCAAGTACAGTAGCTATTATTGCTAATGTACTTGCTTATTATTTACAACGGTAAATCTTTTCTCTTAAACCATTCACTTCCGGTTACATATAAAACAATCCCTATCCCAGCTAAAATCACAAAATTTAGGACATAATCACCATTAGAGATGATTGCCTCTGCATCAAATAAACTGTTTAGTGAGAAGTATTTTAAACTTTCTAAATCCGTACTTGTTTCAGAAATCATTTTTAATAGAAAGAAAGTAATTGGAATTCCCGCACCAAACATCATCGAATATTTTGTCAGATTAAAAATACTAGATGCTGCAAACGAAATACTACTTAAAGCAAATAGCAGTAAGAATAATCCAAGATTAATCAACACATATTGTTTAACATTAAAATCAAAGCCATCATCCATATTCAATTCTTGCTGGGCCAATTGTTGTAAAATAGCTTGTTTAAATTGTGCTTTAGGAACACCCGAGGCTTTTTCAGCTGCAGTTAAGGCATCTTCGTCATCTTTTAACTTGTCCATATTTTCTTGAATTTTTTCAGTGTCGATGTTCATGGCTTTGGCAGCGGCAGCCATACCTTTCATCATTTTTTCTTGCAGGGCTTGTGTTTGTTCTTCGCTGGCATTTGCTGCAACGTTCTGCTGAAGTATCGTATGATACTGCTCATTTGTGATATCCATTACTTTAGCCCCAGCGGTTAATGCACCTTCGCTTTTCAAAATCAAAGCTGGATTTTTCTTGACTGTTGTTTTCTTTTTATTCAATTTATCAGCAGAAGCGCTGAAAGCTTCATCCATCATTTTGACGTTTAAATAGGCTTTATAAGTTTCTTGATCAATATCTCGAGCCTCAGCGCCTTTTTTAACAGCTGCTTCATTATCTAAAATTCGGTATAATTGATTTTCCAATTTGTCTTCACTAACATCTAGATATACCGCATTCTCTTTAATATCTGCTGTACGGGCTTCGCTGAACACGCCACCATGAGCAACTTCCGCCGTAACCATCCCTACACCTGTTACTACTGTAACCATTGAGAAAATGGCTAAAATCAAATAGATTGCTTGTGTAGCAACAACAGTTGTTCTTTTGATTGGTGTTGAAAGTGTATAGGCCATTGAGCCACGATCCACTTGAGAGGCAATTAACGAATTTGCGGTGATAATAATATAGATCAATGGTAAAACGATACCCACCATCGCATAGAAGCTGTTACTTAATAATCCTAATATAGAGGTCATCGTTGCTAAACGATCACCAACAATATCTCCCATGCCAGAATTTGAAAGCATTTCAGACATACCTGACATCGTCTTAGGATCATACACAATAATAAATAGACAACTTACAGCGGTCATAACGACCGTAAAAATTATCCAGAGTGGATAATTTGATTTGAAAGTCTGTTTAAAGATAGTTTTGTTAAACATTAATGAAGCCTCCTAGTATAAAGATTTGAAATATTTTTCGAGGGTATATTTCTTTTCAGAAATAAATTTAATTTCATATTTACGAATCCTTCGATTAAATTGATTAATCTCTTGATCGTTGATTTCAATGATTACTTGGTTTTGATTTGGCCGTTTTTCGGTAAATTTGAAGGATTCTGTCAAAAAGTGTTGATAATCAGCACTTGTCTTAAACTCGATTTTGAAAACCTTATCTTGGTTATGTTTAATTTCTTTAGTTTCTTTTACATCAATAATGTGTCCATCTTTGATCATAGCGACCTTGTCACAAGTATCTTCTAATTCTTCAAACATATGAGAAGACATAATAATTGTCTTTCCTTTTTTCTTTTCAGCTTTAATTAAATCAACAAACTCTGCACGCATTAACGGATCAAGCCCAGTTGTCGGTTCGTCCAAAATTAATATTGGTGAATCCGTCATAAAAGCTGCCACAATGGCGGTTTTTTGCTTCATTCCTTTAGACATCCGTTTCAAATTAGCGGAAGGGTCTAGTTGCAGTTTTTTGATAATTTCTTCTGCGTAACGCATGTCTTTTAAGTTTAACAGCTCTGCTCGGCGTTTTAAAAAAGCATTCCCAGTTGGTGCATCTGGAAAGGCAATTTCTCCTGGGACATAACCAACCATTCTTTTGACTTCGGCAGATTGTCCCCAGCAGTCCAGACCATTAATAGTAGCAAAACCTTTAGAGGGTTTCAAAAAGCCCATGAGATGTCGGAGCGTAGTCGTTTTCCCAGCACCGTTTGTTCCAACATAGCCAAAAACTTCGCCTTCTTCAATCGCAATGTTGACATCAAAAATTCCGCGTCCATTACCATAATCTTTGGTAATATGGTTTAAATTAATTAGCGACATAGTAAACAGTCCTTCCTATTTATTTCGATCATAGAAGTCCATGAAATAGTCTTCTAACGTAAAAGGTACTTCAGACATAAATTTCAATTCATAATCAGCAATGATAGAAAAGAATTGATTGATTTTTGCATCAGTGACTTCCACTTTGACTTGTTGATGCTGTGGTTTTTCTAGAACAATATCTATGACATCTGAAGAACCCGTAGCTTTGATAAAGCGGTCATAATCTTTTTTTTGCACGAATTCTAGTTTGAATGTTTTCGTTTCTTTATGTCGCAATTCGTCCGCCACAAAGTTAGAGACGATGCGACCATCTTTTATAATCGCAATTCGGTCACAAGTCGCATCAATTTCAGAAAAAATATGACTTGATAACAAAATTGTTTTCCCACGTTGTTTTTCTTCCTTAATAAACTCAATAAAGACATCTTGCATCATGGGATCAAGTCCGGATGTTGGTTCATCTAAAACTAAAACTTTAGGATCATGCATAAAAGCTGTGACAACGGCTAGTTTTCGCTTCATTCCTAAAGACATCCGTTTAATGCCACCATTTTGTTCTAACTCAAATTTCTTAATGAGATAGTCCGTATGCGTTAAATCAGTAATACCTCGTAATTCTGCCATCATTTTAATAAATTGTTTTCCTGTCAATGATTCGGGTAAAGCAATCTCACCAGGTAAATAGCCGATATCTTTTTGATTGATATAATACTCCGTCCAACTATCGCGGCCGTTCACGTATGTGTGCCCTTTTTGTGGCTTTGAAAATCCCATAATGTGGCGAATCGTGGTTGTTTTTCCCGCGCCATTTGGACCTAAGAAGCCAAAAACTTCGCCTTCTTCAACATGGAACGTCACATCAAAAATACCGCGACCATGTCCATAATCTTTGGTTACATTTTCTATTTCAAGAACAGACATATCTAATCCCTTTCCTTCGTATATATTTACTAATACAACAATGTGTTGTATTGTTTAACACATAAGGATTTTACACCAATTATTTTTTGAAACAACCAACAATTTTTTTCAGATTGTTGGATTTACACGAAAAGGATCTAGTTACCATGAAAAAGAGAACGCAAATTACCGATAAAACCCGACAAAAGTTCATTGATACTTTTTGTAGACTATATCAAGAAAAACCTATCGAAAAAATAACAGTACAGGAACTAATTAGAGAAACCGGTTATAACCGCAGTACTTTTTATCAATACTTCAAAGATATCTATGACTTACTCGACTACATTGAAGAGGATGTTGTAGACTTTATCATCATAACTCGTGGAACAGATTTCCCCACTGACATACACGATACAGAATGGTTAAATAAAATGGTTTTAGTTTTTGAAACAAAAAAAAATTACCTAGCAGCTCTACTAGGTAATTATGGCAGTAATCGTTTTACTGATCGCCTCAAAGCCGAACTTCCAGGATTTGCTGCTCTTCCAGAACCATTTGACAAAGCATCTGCTGAGGTATATTTCATTTACGAGGCCTTTTATTCGGGTGTCATTGCGAGTTTTAGAAGTTGGGTAAAATATAGCGAATACCTTACTTCAAGCGAACTAATTACGCTAATCTCCCAGTCTTTTTTAACTGGACTAGATTCCAAATCAGGACAAAATATGATTCAGTCGCTTAAAGATAACGCAATTAAAAAATCAGAATGACTAGTGTTATAACGCTGGAAAATTAACTTTATAAAACGTGATTTAGTAAAGTAAATATTGACACTACCTTTTATACAAGAAAAAAGTTCAAGGTTTCTACAGGAAGTGTAAGCCCTCGAACTTTTTTCAGTTAAAATAAAACACTTGGTCTTTTTTATCGTATTTATTTTTAACTAAATCCACTATAAAATTAATAAAGTGAACCCTTTTACTAGTCTTGCTGTTTTTTCATTTTATTTAATGCAGCATCCATTATTTTCTTTTGTAAAAAATTAGGATGTTGTTGTGCGGCAATATGCAACCCATTATTAAATTCTACCATTAAGTGCCATTTGTGCCCTTCAGCGATTTCTTTAGGCGCATTTTCTGGTAAAAAAACGCCTAATTTAACCTTCATACCGTTTTTTGTTTTGGACAGCTGATGCATCCCCAACATTTTTGTATCACTATGGTCATTGGCTAAATAGGTTTTGCCCGCCATTACCACGTCTACTTGTGGATCAGGCGTTATAGGATAATCTGCTTTACTACCTGGCTTTAAGTCCAAATAAGAAGGTTCTTTGTACATTCCAAATGTTTCGATAATAATTTGTTCACCTTTATGATTTGCATCAAAATAATAATGTTCTGGATGAATCGTGGAAGGCAAATAAAGATTATTTTTTTTCATCAAAGATTGATTAAATAACATAAATTGCTCTAATGTAATATTTTCTGTTTCCACCTCAACATAAGCTTCTTGGAAATTGCCTCCCGCTCTAGAAGTATTACCAATTTCATGCCACATATTGTCCCCTTGTTCAATTTCGGGTGCAAAAAGTTCCAATGTTCTCTCCTTACCTAACGCTTCACGGGTTTGAGCTAAAGCAATTTTTGCACGTTCTAATGGTAATTGAAGTAGCTCAGCAAGAATTAATTCTTTGTTGTCCAAATATACCGGGATATTCTTTTTATCAAAAATTCGAAATACATGGTGATATCGACTCAGTTCCATTTCTAATATTTCTTTTTCAGGAACAACTCGACCATCCACCGTAAAGGTAATTTTATAATCACTCATCTTCTAAACCTCAACTTTCATTTGATGAGTTCATACTAATCCGTTGGTAATAAGATATCTACAACTAAGATCTTTCAATTGTAGATTAATACAACACCCTGTAGAATAAAATAAGAAAGGTGGAGGAACATGGCTGATTTACGTTTTGAACGAACAGACGAAATGTTACAAATACAATTTATAAAACTTTTAACTCAAATCCCTTTTGAGCAAATCTCTGTCTCTAAACTTGCTAAATCAAGTAAAATTGATCGTACAACTTTTTATGCCCATTATGAAAATACCTATCAACTTGCAGAAAAAATAATTAATCAGCATCTTGCTTTTATAAAAAACGTGATCCAAAAAAGCATGCCACAACAGCTTAATGCAACATATTTTGATAGCTACGCCTATTTCAACGATGCACTGGTAGATTACCTTATGGAAAATCAAGTTGAAATTCAACATTTGCGTCAATTAAATTTTGGTATGAATAGCTTTGATGCAAAGCTCCGCAACTTATTTAATCAAACTTATTCAAAAATTTTACACTTTAAAACAGAAGATTTTGGTCAGTATATCATTACAAATCTAGCCTTAAGTAACTTTGATTTTATCTTGGAGAAACAGCGCGTCCCCTCAAAAAAAGAAATCAGAGACGGCTTAGCAAAAATAATCACATACTTCTCCTGATATCACAGGTAAAGATAAAAGATATGTATAAGCCCTTCAAAAAAAACCATGCTCAAAAGAAGATCAACTCCTTTTAAGCATGGTTTGTATAGATGATTGCAACTCCAATATAAGAAGTTAACAAAATTGTCACATCTTTATTATTCTAATCAAACATAAATATTCTTTAATAAAGTTACAAACGGCATCGTCAAAAGGGGCTATAAATAAAGTGGCAACAAATTAGCTTTTCTAATAATAGTAATTAACTTTAAACTTTTAGTTTAATAAAAAAATCCCCACTAATATAAAGTAGTGGAGAGATAAATTGGAGGTATTAACTTTTTTATCCGATAGTTTTTTTCGTAGCAAAAATACTATCTTGGTAATCGTTCTTCTCGTACTAATAAAGGTGCAAAAACCTGATGCGGCTCAGTTTGATACCAATAAGCGACTGTTGAAATATCATCTTCACGTTCATATAATTTAATATCGTCATTTCCTAAATCTTGAAAAGTTACCCGTAAATCTTTATGAAACGCAATTGGATCTGGCAAATGCCAACGATACAAACCATGCATCGGCAATGCATCATCACCAAAACCGTGAACAGGATTCGGGTTAGGTTTACCGGCACTAAAAAAATCTCGTGTGTGATCTCTTTTTGATTGGAACGGATAGCCCATATACATCGTATTAAAGCATTGTGCATGTGGTAATTCACCAAAGTCTTTTTTGTGAAAGGCCCATGCACCACCAAAATAATCTTCCGCTCCAGTTGACGTGATAGTTGGAAACTCTTTATCCCCGTCAATATAAAATTTGAATTCACCTTCTCCCCACCAATAACGTTCCAAAGCACAAAGTGCAAGATAGGTACCAATATAATAGCCCTTGCCCTTTACGTTATCAATTAGCGTATAATCAACACCTTTTTGGGTAATACGCTCCCTATTCCATTTAGCGTGAAAGTACATAGCTTCTTCTGGGATAGCCATCAAAGCAAAATTAAACGTATAAAAAATATGTTTAATAAATTCAGGATGTTCACTTGTTAGTGTGATTTTAGCTTTTTTTCGAAAAGGCATTTCAAAGTAACAATTCATTCCTGACGTCGGATTAACAACAATCGGTAGTGAGTTCACGTCACAGCGAGTCCCAAAACCATTACAAAAAAAATCTCCCAATGGGCACTCTACAGAAGGTTCTGTTTCATCATCCCAATACATTCGTAAAATTAAATCACGTAAAACAAAACTCCCCGCAGTAGTTTTATCGGTTACCGTCATCCAAAAATGACGTAAAATTCCCGGTCCATCTAATTCTGCCAAAACAATCGTCTCGCCTGGATTAATCGGAACAGACGGTGTACCTTTACGCCCTATACCTAAATGACTAGCCGTCATAGCAGCTTTTCCCTTTTCTCCGCTTTTATTTTCTGGAGTAATCGTTCGACTTTCTTCCCCTTGATGCATCCAAATTGGTTTTAACTGTTCCATCATTTTTTCACTCATCCTCATCATCAATTTGAGTATACGTTTTATTCATATATTGAATTTGCTGTTTTGATTCTTCGACTAAAGCTGGCAAATCTAATTCAGGCGCATCTAATTGTAGTAAAATACTCATCGCTAAAGGCAAATTTAGTCCAGCAATGACATGAATCTTATCGGAAATATGGGCAAAGAACTTTTGGTTTACGCTGCCTCCAGCCATATCTGTCAAAACAATAACTTCATTATTTTCTCTTACTAGCTCATCCACAACCTCGTCAATTTCTTCATTTGATTCCACATAAGCACATAATGCAGTTACACGATCACCTTGACCTGTTAAAAATTCTAATGTTTCTTTAAATCCTTGTGCTAAAGTCGAATGACTTGCAATCACAAATTTTCTCATAACTTCCACCTAACTTTTTTAAGCTAAAATACCAAATCCTGCCATAATCATTGAAAATATAATTACTAATAAAATTAGTATCGTCATGCTGACTTTTTTCTTAGATAGTAAATAATAAGCTAACCCTGTAATAGCTACTGGAATTAATGCAGGTAAAATTTTATCCAGCATCGGTTGAATTTCCATAGCAACTTCTCCAAATTTAAATTTAATTGGCGTTGCCACATTAATAACTGACGCAATTAAAGAACCAACTACCGTTAAACCTAAAACAGAGGCTGCTTCAGTTAAATACGTAATTTTTTCACCGTATTCAGTAATGATTTTTGTTCCTTGTTTATAACCAAACTCAAAAGCACGCATTCGGAAAAAGAAAATAACTAAAATCAAAGCTAACCACAATAACGTACCAACTGGATTTCCTTCCAATGCCATATATGCCGCAATTGAGCCCATAATCGTTGGAATCATTGTCATTAATAATGAATCGCCAATCCCCGCTAAAGGTCCCATTGTCCCAACTTTGAAATCTTGAATCGCGTCTTTTGCTCTTAATCCTTGCTTTTCTTCCATTGCTACAACAGCTCCAAGAATAATCGCAGCTAACCAAGGTTGCGTATTATAATATTGGAAATGGTTGTTTAAAGATTCAATGTAGTCTTCATCTTTTTTATAAATTTTACGCAAAATAGGTGACAAAGCATAGGCAACAGATGCGCCTTGTTGAGACTGGTAATTAAAAGTGCAAACACTCATTAACCAGCGATAATTAGCCTTGCGCAAATCTTTTTTTGTTACTTTGTATTGTTCATTGGAAATATTATTTTGCATTTTATTCGTCCTCCCCCATAAAGCCTTGTGTACCAGCTCCTTGAGCCGCTAAGGTTGCATCTTTTTCTGCTCGTTGATAGATAATATACGCTAAAGCAAAACCAATTACTGCAGCACCAATGATAGGTACTTTTAAAAATGCGGCTAAGAAGAAACCAATCAATAGATAGCTCATATATTTCTTGGTTGGCATAAAACGTAATAACATTGCAATCCCGACTGCTGGTAACATTTTACCTGCTAAAGTTAATCCACTCATAAACCAAGTTGGCATATGTTCTAATAAATAATTAACAGCAGATTGACCTAATGTAACAGATAAAAATACTGGTAGGGCTGCTGAAAGTCCAAAAAGTAATGGGCCCAACCACAAAATGCCAGTCATCTTTTTAAACTCTTGTTGATTCGCATATTCTTGGGATTTTCTTACAACAAACCCATTTAAAATTTTTACAATGACGTCTAATTGAACCCCAAGCATCCCCACGGGTAAACCAACTGCTAAACCTGCATCCACGCCTAAACTTGTACCAAAAGCTGTAGCTATAATTGTCGTAGTTCCATAATCAGGAACAGATGAACCACCAAAACCAGCTACCCCTAAAGACATCAATTGAACAGTACCACCAACAATTAATCCCGTTTTTACATCTCCCATTAATAATCCAGTGAATAATCCCCAAAATACAGGATAATTCACAAACAGCATTGGAATGCCATAATAGTCTACATGTTTAATGAAAGCTAAAACGGTTAGTAAAATAATTTGTAATATTGATAAGTGCATCTTCTTACTTCCTTTCTATTGTTTAAAGCATTTCTGCAACATTTTGAGCTTTATCTGCTGGAACAAATTGTGTTACAACTTCAACACCACGTTTTATTAAATCTTGGTAAGTTTCTGCATTTGCTTGTGTTGCGTATGCACGAGGTGATAGTTGTTTTCCTCCTTCTTTCACGACAGTTCCACCTACAATTAGTTTAGTGATTGAAATTTTATTTTCTACTAAATGAAGAATGGTTTCAGGTTCTTTTACAATAATAAAAACCTTCTCACGATCATATTTTCCCTGTTTAAAATTATTAATTGCTGTTTCTTCTGTAATAATTGAAACAGCCATACCTGCCGGACGTGCTAAACGCATACTTGCTTTTGCAATATCATCATTTGCTACCTTGTCATCAATCACCATCACACGATTTGCACCAGACATCGGTGCCCACTGGGTTACAATAATTCCGTGTAGCAATCTGTTATCAATTCTTGTCATTACAATACTCATCTTTTTTCCTCCAAATAATTATTTTCATTTCTTTATAAGCAATTAGTGTGCCAAAATAAAAAAAGCTTGATAAATCAAGCTTTTTTTATATAATCATAAACATAACTTACCTCAAATGGCGGAATTTCGACACTATAATATTGTTCAACGACAGTAAAGGCCTTTTTAAATTTATAATAAAAATTTTGTAATTTAACATCATCAAAATTGAGATTAATTTCATCTTGTAAGTGTGATTGTGTCACCAAACGTTCAATCAAGCAGCTTATATGAACATATAAGCCAAAACAAGTATTATTGTCCACGACTAAATTCATATCATTTTGTAAAATATAGATAGCATCTGTCACTTGCTCTAGCAGTTTAGTTGGATTTAAAATAGTTAGCTGTTCCATCAAATTAGTTAAACTAAAATTTTTCAAAATACTTTGATTTAAATCAGTAATTTCTTTTTCAGTAAAATGTCGTTTTAATTGCCCTGCTAGCTCCTCAATATTTATTCCCAAAATTAATTCCTCGATAGAGTAAAATATTTTATTTTCTAGTTCTGGATTCAACGTACCTACAATAAATAGAATATTATATTCTTTTTCTAATTCTTCAATATAGTTTTCATTTGCTAATGAATAAAAATCACAAGTTTCAATTAGAATATCTGTTTTCTTTGGAAAACTGTTTTCTAAAATACTTTTTAACTTATAGGAAGTCCCTAAGCCACTAGCACAAGAACAGAGGATCATATCTCTTTTAATTCTTGAAGCTTGATAAATCCCCTTAATTTCGTGATTATGCTGAATGCTGGCTAAAATATCCTTTAATGGAATTTTCAAATGCAATTGATGTCCAGCATCTAGTGCCATTTTAGTACTAACATTATTTAAAATCCCTAAACTCTTATTGGATGGCAAGTTAAGTCTTTCATGAATTTTCTCTAAAGATCCCATGTCTACTAATAAGAGCAACTCATCAAAAGTACTCCTCTCTTGCAGATAACTATTCACTTGTTTGGAAATTTCTTCTGAACTGCTTTGCAAAGGCATATTAATCGCATCAAAAATAAAATCACCCGCCAATGTGTTCACTGTTTTAGCAATCGATGACGCAGTACTTTCCCCGTGTGCAATAATTAATGCTAATCGACTTTGAGTAAAATTTTTGTCTATCATTAATCGGAATAATAACATTAAAATTGTTTTCTCGAGTTTACTAAAAGTACCATCACAATGATTATAAAACTCTTCAACCATATTTTTTTCACGACTACAATTGGCTACAAAGAAATCGTATAATTCATCAATTTCTTCATTTGAAATTATACTGTTTCTTTCGCTGCTCCATTGATTTAAGTAAAAGAGCGTTACTTTTAAATAGAAGGAATCAACATTTTGTTGATATTCTTTTTCTAATATCTTAATAAATTGACGAAACTTAATTGCTAAGTAACTCGTATCGTCGACTGCTAAATCCATTTGAATACGATGAAACTGGCGTTTAAAAAAATGATCAAATTGAACGAATAAACTATCTTGCACGTAATTACTAGAGAAAATAGAACTTAATTCACCCAAAAAAGTTTGATAAGACAAAATCTGCTCGCTACTTAGCAAATCGTCGAGCCAAATTAGTTCACTCTTAGCATTTGACAAGGTTATCGTAAAGCTATGACGACTAATATTTTCCGGCAAATTCGTCATTTGTACGTTCAAAATCTCCGTATCACTAAAATCCGTTACAAAGGCATTTGCACAAGAAAGTTGAATTACATTTTTCAAATTTCCGACATTTCCTACAAAATCATTTTGTTGTAAAAAAGAAAAGAGATGATTGGAAATCATAATTTTTCGATGCAATTTTGCTTCTTCTTCTTTAAAAAATAATTGGATCAATTGCTTTTTTTCTGAAACTGTTCGCCTTTGAAGGATTGGTAATGTTACTTTTACTGGGATACGTCTTAATAGTGTTGTCAATAAATTTTCTTCAGGATTTTCTGACGTAGCAAATACAATTCGGCAATGGGATTCATACCATTGCTCATTTTCACCAAGCCGATGAAAACGTTGTGCATCCATAAATTGAAAAAGCTTTTCCTGACATTCGTTACTAAGTGAATGAACCTCATCCAAAAATAAAACGCCACCATCTGCTAGTTCTGCCAAACCTTTTCTTGTTTCATTCGCTCCAGTATAAGCCCCCTTAACAAATCCAAAAAAATTCGCCAAAAATAATTCTGGGTTATTGGCGTATTCACTACAATTTACTGCAATAAAATTCGCATTCTCATCAATTAATCGATAAGTTTTTAAATGTTGATAAATTCCTTGAGCTAGAAAACTCTTACCAGTACCTGTAGCTCCGTGAATTAAAATTGGCAAACCATTGGGAGGATATTGAATAGCGGCTTTAATTTGACTAATAGTATTTTTCAAACTTCCTTTACTACCAATTACACTTTCTAACAATGATTGATCATTTTGTAGCACCCATTGCTTTGCTTCTTCTAAAGAAGAAAAATTCTGCTCTTTAGTAGCTCTTTCAGGAAGCGTAAAAAAAATAACTGGCCGACTATTAATTTTACCTATCACGCCATCTTTTACAAATTCATTCAAATATTGTGAAACAATATTACGACTAACGTCAAATTGCAGTGCAATTGCTTGTGCATTATTACCATTCCAATTCGTACTACTTTTAGTATTTTTCTTAACATATTGAAAAATTTCTTCTTTTAAAATACGCCTTCACCACTTCCGCTTAACACTAATCGATATAGTTCGACACTATGATTATAACATCTTTTTTTCCAAAAAATAGAAAAACACATATTTACAAATATGTGTGGAAAACTAGCTCGCTTCCACTGAAGGAATAGCGTTATGTTCCAGCACTAGGTCTCTCACTTTTTTAATCTCAGCAAGAGAAGTAGTTGGAAACGAAAGAACAATATCTACATTGGCTGGTAAGCAGCGCAAAACTTGTCGCCAGTCAACAAAGCCACAATCTGGTGTTGTTATGACCGGTAATTCATTAATATATGTAACATCTTGCAAAAAAATTTCTGTGATATACTCTTTTAGCATGTCTACGGCAACTTGCTCATCTTCTCCAACAAAACGCCAATTTCCAAGATTAAACAGATAGCCTAGATTAATAGGAAGTAGTTTAACTGCTAAAAGAAACTCTGCAATCTTATCGAGTCTTCCTGATGGATAAGCTTGATCGTTGGTTACTGTTATTGTAATGGCCAATGAATCTAATTTTCTAAGGGCTCTTAATCCAGCTGGGCTATAGTCACCAATAGTTAAAATTAGCTCTGTTGCTCCTAAATTTTTAGCTTCCATTAAATAATGCGGCACCATTTTATTTAACCGGCCCATTTTAAACAATTCATCTTCAATAACATAACTAATTTTTAACCCTAATTTTTGTGCCATGGCCGCTATTTTTTTTATTTCATCTGTTTTTGCTACTTCTTCAAGCATTTTGTGGTGAATAGTGATTCCTTTAAAACCCATTTTTTGCAAATCAATTAATAGTATTTCTTTTGTGTAGCCCATGCTTTCATCCAAAAAAGTTACATCAAATATAAGATTTGGAGCATTCACCTGTGTTGTCCTCCCAGTTTTAAAGCGTTTTTATATCCGTTATGGTAAACCGGTTACTTAAAAATGTCAAATTTGATAAAAAAACAAATATTTCCTTCAGTTTCTCTGCCAGTATAATGATACCAATAGTCCAATTATTTTAACATGACAAAACAATAAATATTTTTTTTGCAAAGATTAATCTCTTTAACTAAATTTACGTTAAATTTAGTGCACTATTTCATACTGATTGTCCCGTAAAAAATGATTTATCCGCTGTTATATTTTTGTCACTTTTGTCTTAATTTTTGCTAAACTGTAAAAAAAATTCATCATTATGTAATTCCTTTGCATGTTAAAATGATAAAAAAGGAGGTCTTTAATTTGGAAAAACTATTTTTTATCCCTTTTAACTGGATCTATTCTTTGTTGTCTTAAATAAAAAGTGGCCCAGGTGTATGGCACCTCTTTAACTATCGCAGGCTAAACTATAAAAAGACTTCAAAAAGTAGCGTATTTTTACAAGCTACTTTTTGAAGTCTTTTTTTGATTTTTAGACTCCTGTTTTTTCTAAAAATCTTAGTTTAACTTAACTAAAGAAACATTCTACTTCAGCTTTGCCATAAACCTCTGAGTATTTCACAACAACTTTCCCAAAGCGTTCTTGAATTTCATCATGATCAACCAAATCATATTTTTCAACGCTTAATACTAGGCAATTCTCCAATTTTTTAACAACTTCACCAATAACACGACGTTGTAGTCCGACTGGTTTACATTCATATACATGACCTAAACTAATATTATCTCTGTTCATTGCTTCTCCTTTTATAACCTTATTTTCATTATTTTATAATATAAATATACCATTATTTAATTATACTGCCAAGTATTTTTAACAAAAAAAGACAAAAAAACTCTGAAAACAGCTCGTAAAGACTGTTATCCAGAGTTTTTTAAACTAATAAAAATTGAAAAGCATTAATTTTTAATGAATTGTTCTTCGTACTGTCTGTGTAATTTTTCTTTTAGCTACTTTGTTTACTGCATTAGTAGTTGTGCATATTCCTCTAAAAAATTTTGATCAATTTCATCGTAGCTACCTGTTTTACTACTATCAAGATCTAAGACTCCGATCAATTCATTATTCTTAACCAAAGGCACGACAATTTCAGACAGCGCAGCAGAGTCACAGGAAATATAATTTTCATGTTCTTTCACATTGGCTACGATAATTGTTTGTCGTTTTTGAGCGCTTTCACCACAAACACCCTTCCCCATTTGAATGCGGGTACAGGAAACGCGCCCTTGGAATGGGCCTAAAATTAACTGATCATCTTTAAAAAGATAGTAGCCAGAAAATACAGTATCCGGCAAAGTTTCCTTTAATAAAGCAGAAGAATTGGCGAGATTTGCCAATAGATCATCCTCGATTTCAAGTAATCCTTTTTGTTGCAGTAATAATAATTCATAAGCAGCTATTTTTTCTTCTTTCGTCCAAGCCACGCACATCACCTCTTGTTGGGGATTATACCCCAAACTGCTTGAAAATACTTCATTAAAGTTAACTCTAGTAAAAAAAATCTAAAAAATAATTCGTAAATTCAATCGTGTGACAGTTTTTATGATTTTGTGTAGGATAACTACCAGGAGGTAAGAAAATGAAAAAATGGTTGAAAATAATTTTACTACTCATTGGCACGTTTCTTTTAGTAGTAAGCGGATATTTAGGGTATGTCTTTTTGAATTATCATCGTATTGCCGATAATGTAAATTTAAATGTCAAAGCCCAGCAAGAGAAAACCCTAGCAACAAACACAAATTACCGCGCACTAACGTATAATATTGGCTACGCTTCTTATCCACCGACTTACAGTTTCTTTATGGATGGCGGGACACAATCCCGGGCTGATAATAAAGGGATTGTTTATAAAAATCTGGCAGGAATTACCAAATCCGTAAAAAAACAAAAGCCAGATTTAGTCTTCTATCAAGAAGTTGACGAAAATGGTGATCGTTCTTATCACGTTAACGAAGTAAATTTGCTCCAACAAAAATTTGGTAACTATAATAGTGTCTATGGGGTAAACTATGACTCACCTTATCTCTTCTACCCTTTTTCTGAGCCCATTGGCAAAACAAAATCTGGCTTAGTTACGTTGAGTAAGAGTTCATTAATGCAGGCCAAACGCTACCAGCTGCCCATTGATAAAGGCGTCACAAAAATTTTAGACTATGACCGTGCCTTTACAGTAACAAAAACTCCTGTCAAAAATGGTAAAGCATTAGTTTTAATTAACATTCATTTATCAGCATATACCAAAAACAAAGCTATTCAAAATGCACAATTAAAAAAACTCACAGATTTTTTGACAACAGAATATGAAAAAGGCAATTACGTTTTAGTTGCCGGCGACTTTAATCACGATATTTTAGGAGATGCTCCTGCGGTTTTTGGCACTGCCAAAACGCCTTTGACTTGGACGCATCCTTTTCCAAAAGACAAGTTACCCAAAGGATTTCATATTCCCGTAAACAATTTAGCAACTGCCAAAGTTCCTTCTGCGCGAAATTTAAATGAGGCTTATAAAAAAGGCCACACCTTCGTGACTTTGATCGATGGCTTTATTGTTTCAGATAATATTGCGGTTAAAAATATCGCAGTAGTAGATACAGATTTTGCTTATTCTGATCACAATCCTGTCACGCTTGATTTTCAATTAAAATAGATATTACTGGTATGCCTTTAAAAGACCGAATAATTTAAAAATAGCCGCTGCTATCTTTAAGATAATTCGGTCTTTTTTACCGCTAAAACACTTTTTAAGATACCTTTTCCGCTAATTCGGTCATATTTTCAGTTAATTCACTGACTTTTTCTTGTATTAAAAAAATATTGTGCCAAGACAAATACGAGTCGATATGTAGCACAGCCAAATTATCATCTAGTTTCAAGTCTTCTGTGGTTAAAATTAAGTCATAGTGGCTAATTTCTGTCATGAAGTCTTTTTCAGCTTGATTTCCTTGCACTATTTCAAAATTACCATAAATTTTTTTGGTAATCTGCATAGCTAAATAGCTTTCTGCGGTAGGCGACAGACTCGAAAGCAGCAAAATCTTAAGTCTCTTGTGACTTAATTTTATTTTTTCCATCCAATCTGGTACAAAGGTGATAAGCCAGTATACATAAGCAATAATGAAGTCTTTTTCAAAATAAAAATGATAGCTCGTGGCAATATCTGTTACTAATTGTTTAATTTTCTCTACACCAAAGGGATATATTTTTGCCATTGCGACAACGAAATCTTTTTTATCAAGGCGAAGAATATTTACACAAGTACCATCAGTTGCATAGAGAAAAGAAAAATTTTGCAAAATACAACTAAGCTCTATTTGTTCCTCTTTTGTTAAGGGTTTTGTCAACAGTCCACTAAACTTGGCAACCAGTTGCTGGTGAATGGCAAAATGAGTCTTGCCGCGTTCATTATTTTGCAAAATTGCTGCCAATTGATTGGTGTTCAAAATTAGGCTGTCACTATATAAAAGCCAAAATGAATCTTTGCAATTTTGCTCACCATAAGCAAAGTTAAAAGCTTGAAAAACCAACTGCTGAAATTGTGTTGCCATACTTCCTGTTGGTAATGCAATACCTTCATTTTGTAATTGCCATTTTGAGAAATGATGGTGATTTTTAATCCGCCATAAGCTAATGTATAAATTATAAACCAAACGATGAACAAAAATATGTTTTTGTAAAAAACCATTTTTTTGAAGAAACGCTTTTACAAAGTCGATCAACAGATTTTGTTGCTCTTTTGTAAAGGTTGGCAAACTAATTTCCAATTGATAATTTTTTTCTGAAAAATAACGATAATAGAGTTGCCGAATAGTACTTTCTTTTCCTTCCAAGCGTAAAGGACGATGTTTTAATTCAACGCCGATTTCTTTTAGAGCAGCTTGAATTTTTTTCAAGTAACGTTGCGTATTGGAAACACTTAAATATAATTCTCCTGCCAATTCGGTAATATTATCGTGCTGCTCGTATAATAAAGCCTCAAAAATCTGAAACTCCGAGGATCGCCGCAAAAATTCAGCATACAAACGACTAACGGAGGATGATTTTTGCATTTTAAGCTGATGTAATCCTTTATATTTCTCAATTTGTGCGATATCTTGTTCTTCATTAATCAGACGTATATCGTTTAATAAGACTGGTAATGAACATTGCAATTCCTTTATTAGCGTATCTGTTGGTAGTCCATATTGACTTTCATGTAGTAATTCTAATAAGTGTAAATGCCGTAGCATGCTTTTACTTAGTAGTGACCTTAAGTTCATCAAATCGCCCCTAACCCCATTTATTTCGTCTCTCTTTATTCAGAGTAGCAAAATACAGCTATTTTACAATCCTCCATCAAATAATAGTAAAGAAATCCCCCTTTATGAGATTTTCTTACCACAATAAAAAAGCCTTTTAGCTAGCAGATAGCCATTATTACAATTTGGCTACTTCTACTTTACTAAAAGACTTCATCAATTTTGTTTGGCGATATGTTGGGTTAGATTGTCTACTAAATCATTTAGTTGCAACAACATAACTTTTTCTTGCTGCACTTCAATGAAACGGCGATGGGTCAGCACACTTCCAATTAGAAGTAGAAAATACTTCTCTTGTAATTGCTGTTGCTGACTTGTAGATAACTGGCATAATTTGGGGTCAGCTTGAATCAAATCATAAAAGAATTGTTGGGAAATTGTTTGAATCGCACGACAAGTTGTGCTCTTTTTTTTAGGATAAAAAAAGATATGTAAAAACAATTCATAACATTTCTGATTATAAACGACAAAATGTAACGCAAAGTCGGCTAAACCATTCGCATAATCGACTTTTTCAAAACTTTGATTAATTTTTGCAAAATAATTGATGACCAATGCTTGTTTTAAATCATGCATCGAATCAAATTGTTTGTAAATTGGTTGGGTACTCATTTTCATATAGTCGGCTAAGTTACGGGTCGTCAATTCATCAAAGCCATATGTCTGAACAAACTTTGCGGCTTTATCTAAAATCATTTTTTTCGTAAATTTTGTTTTCCTCATATAACTCCCCCTTATCTAATAAAATTCTAACAATTTAATAGAAATAAAAGTTCTGATTTTTTTTACACCCCTGTAAAAATATTAGAAAAATCGGGAAACTATTTTTAAGCTACTAAAAAATCCAAAAGCTCAGACAATAAAACTTTGCTTTTGGATTTTTTAATTATCACAAGTATTTAAATAAAATTTAGCAGATATACAGCCAATAAGAAAATTCTATTTGTGCTAGGAGCTTTATCCTACTAATTTTAACCTAACTTTTTTACCCTACCCGTTTTTGTTTTGTTTTTACATATTTCAAAATTTCTTGAATATTCAACTCCGGATGAGAAACATTAATATAAAACAATTGTTCTTTTTGAATTAAATCACCAATTTCATAATTACTTAATACGATATCAAAGTCACTACTGCTATTCCAAGCAGTGGCATATAGATTCGGATACTTATTCAGCTCATACAGATAATATTCCGTCATTTGCCGGGCCAAAAGTTGGTTGCCGACATAATAAATCCCCACATGATACAAGGCTTCTTTTTCTTCTTGTAAATATAAAAAGGCCCGTCCTAGATCACCCCGTAGCGGATCGGTGATTTTTTGATGAAAAAATAATTCTGGAAAGTAACTTTCTAATTGCAAGACAATCCCATCAAAATGTTTTTTTTGATCAATAGCTTCCAATTCATCTAAATAGCGATTAAAAAAGATAGCTTGATCCATCATAATCTGTCCTTTTAGCAAAATATTTTGCCAAATCGACTTGATTACATTATAGACGACATAACTATTTTTAGTTGAGGTAGCTTCTGATAGAAAAAGAAATGTTTGCACAAAACGAAAGCTGACAAAGTTATGTCTTCGACCTAGATCTTTTAATTCTCTGAACAATAAAGAATCCGAAGAAGAAAAATGATGGCTCATGAAAAAGCAAATCAAGCGGCTCACTTCACTATTTTTTTGGGTCGGAAAATAAACTAAATGCTTATGGCATAAATTTTTTAAAATGCCAAAACTAGACATCTCCTGCACGCCACTAATAAAGCTCTCCCGATTACCTAGATTGCGGATTTCCGCCACAAAATCAGCCTCAGTAGCTAGCTGATCTTTTCCTTGTTCGCTGCGAATTTTCACGACCCATAAGTAGAGGGTCAATTCATGTAAAAAACAATGATTAACGCGAATTTCTAAGCATTGTTCCAAATCAGAAATAAACGCGGTCGGTAACAACTGCTCTTGTAATTGTTCAATCTTTGTAACAGGAAGTGTATGAAAAAAAAGAGAACTGAAAAAATGACGAATTTGCAATTCAGAACCTTGAATTTGATTATTTTTAATAACCAAATCAAATTCAAGTAATAATTGATTCAGTTCCTTTACCTCAGCATAATAAGTTGCCATACTTAACCCATTTAAATCGCAAAAATAGTTAACATTCACATTTTCACGAAAAAAAATCTCTTTTAAAATCTTATACTTACGGGAATATTGCATCAAATATTTTGTAATAAAACTTAAATTCTGAGTTAAATCAATATGTAAATAATATTCATAGTTGGAAGCAGTCAGTTGGAACCCTTCCATATCCTTAAAAATTGCTTGAATATCTGCCACTAGTTTCAACAAGGTTGGTCTTGTCAGTGCTAATTTTTGCGCGACTGCTTTTTTAGTAGCACGATTTCCTCTTTGGGTCAGAAAACGGAGAAATTCCATAATTTTTTTATCCCAGTCATTTAGGAGTTCTCTTCTGTACATCGTATAACCTCTTCTCTAGCTTTAAAAGATAGTTGCTAACAATTGGTACTACCTTTTAAAAACACTGCCATTATATCATAGACCATAAAGTAAAATTTCTAAAAAAGATAAAAAAAAGAAATATTATCACTTTTTTAGCCAAAAAAGTTTCAATAAAAATTATTTTCTACCAATTTGTTACAAAAAAAGAAATTCGGCTTGATTTTCCATTCTAGCAAAAAGATATTCAGGAAACAATCCTTTTTTAAATTTTTTTCACTCGGATTCCCCCATTTTTTTCTAATACCTTTTTTTAATTGTGGAAAAAGATTGGCCTATTGTGAAACATCCCCGCAAGAAAAGAAACTTGCATTTAATTTATTTTCGATAAGACAGTGATAATTCTGCTACCTATTACATTTAAGTAAATTACAATATTTTTTTGTGAAACATTTTTATTAAAACGAAATAAAAACAGTAAGGATTAAACGAATAAAGACAAAAATAGACTTCTCTATTTTAACTTTACGCATTTTCCTTACTGTTTTTGTTATTATGCTTGGGTATCAATGACAGCGTCTGGATTTTCAAGGACGCTACGATCAATTTCTTTAATTCTTGTGGAAGTGACAATTCCTGCCACCATCGCATCACTGACATTAATTGCTGTCCGAGCCATATCAATAAGTGGTTCTACTGAAATAACCAAACCAACAATAGCAATCGGTAAATTCAATGCACCTAAGACGATCAACGAAGCAAAAGTAGCGCCACCACCAACTCCGGCTACACCAAAGGAACTAATCGTCACCACGGCGATTAACATTAAGACAAATTGGATACTAAAAATATCAATGCCGGCAGTTGGTGCAACAATTGTTGCTAACATCGCCGGGTAAACTCCCGCACAACCATTTTGTCCAATTGAGATACCAAAGCTAGCAGCAAAATTCGCAGTGGCATCATCCACTCCAAATGCCTTGGTTTGTGTCTCAATATTTAATGGCATTGAACCGGCAGATGAACGTGAGGTAAACGCAAAACTTAAAACTGGCAATGCTTTTTTCAAATAAGTAACTGGACTGACTTTGACAAAACTTAATACAAGTAAATGGACCAACATCACGACAATTAATGCACTATAAGAAGCCAAAATGAATTTACCTAAGTTAACGATTGCCGCAAAGTCACTTGAAGCCAATACATTGATCATTAAGGCAAAAACGCCATATGGTGTTAAGCGTAAAACCAAAGTTACAATCCGCATGACAATTTTGTAAAGACTGTCCATCAGCTTTTCAAAAAATTCCGCTTCTTTTGGCGCTTTTCTTTTTACACCAAGATAAGCAACACCGACAAATGCCGAAAAGATTACAACCCCAATCGTACTGGTTGCCCGTGTGCCAGCTAAATCAGCAAAAACGTTGGTTGGAATAAAAGATAGAATCTGTTGTGGAATTGATAAGTTTTCCACTTGTGTCTGGCGTTGTGCTAATTCAGCAATGCGAGCAGATTCAGCTGCACCTTGCGTAAAAGAGGCGCCATCTAAATTGAATACCACAATACTCGTATAACCAATTAACGCCGCAACAGCTGTTGTTGCTAAGAGCGTTGCCAAGACGGTAAAACTAATTTTTCCTAGCTTGTTACTTTCTTTCATGCGTGTAAAAGCACACACAATTGAAACAAAGACAAGTGGCATAACCAACATTTGTAATAAGCTTACGTAACCATTCCCGACAATTTGAATCCATTCTAAAGCACCAGCGGTCACAGCGTCTTTTGTGCCAAAAATTAATTGCAATAGTCCGCCAAAAACAATCCCAGCAAACAATGCCACAAAGACGCGGGTTGAAAATTTCAAGTGTTTTTGCTGTTGGCGCCAAAACACATAAAGCAGCGCAGCAAAAACCACCAATACAGCAATAATTAATAAAGTAGTCATCGAATACCCCCAAATAATTCCTCTAACATCACGTTAAGATTATCTACTTTCTTTTAAAAAAAGAATTTCGATTTACTTATTATAAGTTAGTTTACTTCATCTGTCTTTTATTACGACTTATGAAAGCGGATCGAATTTTGAGATTGGGATTTTTTATAAATTATTTTCAATTCCAAAAAGATTCTATGAAAATGTGCGTAAAAAATGGGATACTTTCCTGATAATTAAAAAACCCGCCTCTATAAAAGTGGCGGGTTTGTATTATCTTACGACAGACTTCAAGCTACAATTTTATAAGTTGTTTTTTATTTGCAATTGCAGCCTTGGCACAAGCGAGACGGGCGTTAGGAATTCGAAATGGTGAACAAGAGACGTAATCCACCGGTAAGGTTTGGATAAAAGCAATAGACGCTGGATCTCCCCCCACCTCTCCGCAAACTCCAACTGACAAAGATTCTTTTTCTTGCTTGCCATTTTCTGAAGCAAAACGCATTAATTTTCCTACGCCTTCTTGGTCTAAATGTTGGAAAGGATCACTTGGCAAAATTTCCTGATGCGTATATGTTGGCAAAAATTTATGGGCATCATCTCTTGAATAACCATAAGTCAGCTGGGTTAAGTCATTTGTCCCAAAACTGAAGAAATCTGCTACTGCTGCTAATTGATCAGCAATCAGGCAAGCTCTAGGAATTTCAATCATCGTTCCAATTTCAAAAGGCAAGTTTGTTCCTGTTTTTTCAAACAAGCCGTTAATAACTTCCTGACAACTGTCCTTTACTATCCTAAATTCTTTGACTGTCCCCACTAAAGGAATCATGATGTGGGGCGTTATGGTAATTTTTTCTTGCGCAGATATCTCAAGTGCCGCCTCCATAATCGCTGCTACTTGCATTTGATAAATCTCCGGACAGGTAATTCCTAGGCGTACACCCCGCAGACCCAACATTGGGTTTACCTCTGCTAAGTTTTTTACTTTGGCGATTACCTCTTGACTATTCAAATTCAACTCTTTGGCGATCGCACGCAATTCTGATCTATCTTGAGGTAAAAATTCATGTAATGGTGGATCCAATAAACGAATTGTACAAGGCAATTTTCCTAAAATTTGATACATTTGACGAAAATCATTTTTTTGCTTTTCCTTGATATACCCTAGTGCTTCATCCATGCGAGAACGATTATCAGCTAATATTAATTGCCGCATCATCTTGAGGCGTTCTTTTTGGAAAAACATGTGCTCGGTGCGTGCTAACCCAATTCCTTTCGCTCCTTTTAAAAGTGCCTCTTTTATTTCTCGCGGTGTTTCAGCATTCCCATAGACAGCCATTGTGGCATGGGCATCACAGATTTTCAAAACTTTTTCTAAAACCGCTGAAGTTTCGACCTCATTTAAAGTCAGTTGACCTAAATAAATACGACCGCTGCTACCATCTACTGAAATAAAATCACCTGTTTTTAAAATTCCATCGGTAAAGTTAGCAACCGCTTTTTCTTCATCGACTTGCAAGTCTTCACACCCTACAACACAGCATACTCCCATTCCTCTAGCTACAACTGCTGCATGAGAAGTCATTCCGCCACGAGCTGTGACGATAGCCTCACTGACACTCATACCTTCAATATCTTCTGGGGAAGTTTCATTACGGACTAGAATTACCTGGCTGCCTTTATCAGACATTTCTTTTGCGGCTTTCGAGGTAAAAGCCACTTGACCCACCGCAGCTCCTGGACTTGCCGGTAAACCGCGAACAATTGCTGCTTTCTTTTTAGCATCATTGGTAAAACTTGGATGCATCAATTGCGCAATCATTTCTTCATCAAGGCGATTAATCAATGTTTCTTCACTGATTACGCCTTCTTTCATTAAATCGTAGGCGATTGCAACTGCCGCTTGGGGTGTGCGTTTACCGTTGCGAGTTTGCAGCATATACAATTTTCCTGCTTCAATCGTAAATTCAACATCTTGCATGTCGCAATAATGCTTTTCAAGTTGCATAGCAATTTCAATTAATTCAGCGTATACATCTGGCATTTTTTCTTGGAGCGTACAAATTGGTTCGGGGGTTTTAATTCCTGCGACGATGTCTTCTCCTTGCGCTTTTAGTAAGTACTCCCCATACACGCCTTTTTCTCCTGTGGCGGGATTGCGGGTAAACATCACCCCTGTTCCAGAATTTTCAGAGTAATTACCAAAAACCATTTGTTGAATGGTAACCGCAGTGCCTAAATTATCCGAGATATTGTGAATACGACGATATACCTTGGCGCGTTGATTATTCCAACTGGAAAAAACTGCCTCCACGGCAATTTGTAATTGTTCAAAGGCATCTTGAGGAAATTTCCGCCCTGTTGCACGCGCAAAAATCTTTTGGTAATTCGAGATAATAGTTTCCCAATCTGACTTTTCTTTTGTCCCAGTTGGAATTGCTCCAAAATTTTCAGCTGGAATATTATACACAACATCAGCAAACATTTGAATGAAGCGACAGTAACACTGAAAAGCAAAATCTTTATTTTGGGTAATTTCAGCTAGTGCATAAACTGTCTCATCATTTAACCCCAAATTCAAAATTGTATCCATCATTCCTGGCATCGAATATTTCGCACCACTACGAACCGATACTAGCAACGGATTAAGACCTATACCAAAACTTTTATTCGTTAGCGTTTCCAATTCTTTTACTTGAAAATTGATTTCAGCTATCAAGCCTTTTGATAGTGTTTTTTCTTCTTGAGCTAAATAATTTTTACATGCATCTGTACTAATAATAAATCCATTCGGCACTGGTAAATCAAGATTTGTCATTTCACATAAATTAGCGCCTTTGCCGCCCAAAAGATCCTTCCATTCTTTTTTACCTTCTTGAAAACGATACGTCAATTTAGTCACACCATTACCTCCAAAGTGATATACTATTTAATATAAAACGACTATACCTTTGGAAATATATTTTGTCAATAAAAATATGTGATATACTGTTAATTAATTTAGTTACACTATATAATTATAATGTGTCACACCTGCATAAAAAGTGATAAAATCAAAAGATAGTATTTTATAAAAGATTGGAGGGATTGTGGTGGAATTATCCCAGCGACAATTAGCAATCACTGAAATCGTAAAGAAAAACCAACCAATCAGCGGAGAAAAAATTGCTGAAATTCTTGGTCTATCTCGTGCCACCTTACGAAATGATTTTTCCATTTTGACTATGACAGGCGTTTTGCAAGCACGTCCAAAAGTTGGCTATGTTTATGCTGGACCAATAAACCAGAGTGAAACCTTGGAGGAATTACTCGCGGTATCTGTGAGAGAAATTATGATTCCGCCTTTAAATATTTCACAAGAAAGTACGATTTACGATGGAATTACCACCCTTTTCATGTACGATGTCGGTTCCTTATATGTAGTAAACGATGCCCACGAATTAGTCGGTTTATTGTCCCGCAAAGATTTATTACGGGCCTCATTAAATAAGATGATTGATAAGACACCCGTAACAGTGGTCATGACGCGACTCCCGCAAATTAGTACTTGTTTTGAAGATGATCTGCTTTTAACTGCTGCAGAAAAATTGCGCACACTGCACGTTGACTCGCTACCGGTACTAAAAAAAAGCAATCCTAAAGTTGCTGTAGGTAAAATTACCAAAACCCGTATTCACGATTATCTAATTGAAAATATAAAGGAGTAAGCCGATGGAAAAGTTATCGATTGTAGTTATTTCAGATGTCTCAGGTGATGCTGCCCAAGTTTTAGCCAATGCTGCCGCCGGACAGTTTCGCGGAAAAGATATTGATTTGAAACGTTATCCTTTAGTTCGTGATAAACAAACGCTAAAGGAAATTTTAGCAGAAGCAAAAGAAAATAAGAGTGCAGTCCTGACTACTTTTATTCAAGATGAGTTAGCTAAGGAAGTCAAAAGCTTTTGTCAGGAAAATAATCTACAACATCAAGAGCTTTTAAACTCCATTTTGCACATGTTCGAAACCTTGACAGATACAGCACCAATCAACGACCCTTCGACGGTTAGTCAATTAAACGATCAATATTATTATCGAATGAATGCCATTAACTTTGCTTCTCGTTATGATGATGGTAAAGATCCCAAAGGCTTTTTAAAAGCAGACTTAATTATTCTAGGGCCTTCTCGAACGTCAAAAACACCACTTTCCATGTATTTGGCCAACCAGTCGATTAAAGTTGCTAATTTGCCCCTAATTCCAGAAGTCAGTTTACCGCAAGAATTAGAACAAGTCCCTAAAGAAAAGATTGTTGGCTTAATGGCCGATCCCCAATATATAAAAAAATTCCGTCACTCTCGACTTTATGCCTTGGGTCTTACCAATGGTAGCAGTTATACCGACGAAACCCGTATTCAAAACGAGATGCGCTATGCAAAAGAACTGTACCAAAGATATGGTATCCAATCATTTGATGTCACAAATCGCTCAATAGAAGAAACGGCTGGTTTAATTTTGGAGACTCATCCACATTTAGCCAGTCTTGGGAGCAAACTTTAAAATCACGCTAAAAATAAAGAGGATAAATTAAAATGCCAGTTTGACCTGATGCCTTTTAATTTATCCTCTTTATTAGTAAAACTGTATTCAACCAGCAATTGTACCATTGGGAACTTCTTTTTCTGGTATTGCTAAAACCGGCGTAATTTTATTGGTATAGCCTATATCAAAAAGCATCCCATGGGATTCAATCCCAAACATCAGCTTGGGTGCCAAATTAACGACAAATAATGCCTGCTTGCCTTCAATTTCTGCTTGGGGATTTTCTCGTTCTTTTTTCATCCCCACTAAAATGGTTCGTTGGAATTCACCGAAGTCTACCACTAAACCCACTAACTTATCAGAGGCAGTAATATCAAAAACTTTAACAATTTTCCCTACGCGGATATCTATCTTGTCTAAATCTTTCATCGTAATCGTTGGTTTAACCATTTATATTCTCTCCTTGGGTAAAATAGATTCTTCTACCAGCCATTTCAATTTTTTCAGTCTGAAATGCTTGTAATATTTCTTGGTGCAATTGTGTCGCGACGTAAGTACCCTCTGTATAGTAGACAATATAGCGAACTTTTAATACAATTCCGTCTTTTGTGACATCAACAATTTGAACTGGTTTTAATTCACCGTCAAACAACTGCATTTTTTTCATTACAGCTTTTTTAAACAGCTCATCTGCTAAGTATTCTTTTTCAAAATTTTCATAATAGTTTAAAAGAGATGCAGCTATAATTTTTTGTGCCAGTTGCCAATTACTTTCAAAAGCCAAATTGTAGCTGATTTCTTTCCAGACAAAAGGCGTCATCTCATTATAATTGTAAACTGCTTCTGTCAAAATTTTACTATTGGGAATTTTGACAGTTCGGCCTGTAGGGGCTTCTGCGTCAAACCAATGACTAATTTCCATGAGTGTAAAATATAAGATGCCAACAGAGATGATTTCACCTTTAACGTTACCAATTTCAATTCGATCATACATTCTAAAGTGATGCTTATTCACAATTAAAAACCAACCGGCCACATTACTGATTAATCCTTTAATCGCCAACGAAAGAACTAGACCAATAAAAATCAGTACAATTAATAATGTATCCAACGCATTTAACCACAGGCGCGTTAAGCTAATTAAAAATAAAAAACGCAATAAAAAACGTGTAATTGTTCCCACGATATTTAACGTTTTGACATCTTCAATAATTTTGCGCCAAAGCTGATGAAAAAGCCACTCCAAACCGATTAACAGTAGTAATAAGACGACTGACATGCCAATTTTACCACTGAACTCATTTGGATCTTGAATATTATTCATCATTTCTTCTAAAATTTTATCCCAAAAATTTTCTGTCAACTCCCCCATCACGGCTCTCCTTTTTTATGCCTTTCTTTTATGTTACGCCAAATGAGAACGTTAAACAAATATTAACTTGACGAGCATATAAATAAAGCCTTCATGCTTTATCTTGTAAAAACAAAAAAAACGACAAATCAGAAGTATAAAACTTGCTGATTTGTCGGGTTAATTTAAAAAGGTAAGTCGCTACTCTACCCGTGGTTCTCTTGCTTGTTGTACATTTTCTTTCACGTCTTGCGCGCCATCACTAACTTTATCTCCGGCTTTGCCTAAAGCATTTTTTGCTTTTTCAGTTTGTTTAGAAGCAAATTCACCTGTAGCAGATGCAGCGTCAGATAGCTGATCTTGAACAGTAACAGAATCTTTTTCATATTGTTCTTTTGATTTCACATCGACAACGTCAACGTTAACTTCAATAACATCTAATCCTGTCATATTTTTCACTTCACGGGCAACGACTTCTTTGATTTGATTGTAGATAGAAGTAATGTCTTTGCCATATTCAGCTACAATGGAAAGATCTACTGCCACTTGTTTTTTACCAACTTCAACATCAATGCCAGAAGTTGGGTTGTCTGTATTCACTAATTTGCCAGCAATATTAGAGAAGAAGCCACCATCTACTGTTAGTAAACCGCTGATTTCATCAAGAGCGATACCGATGATTTTTTCAACAACTTTGTCATCAAAAGTCAATTCACCTTTAATCCCCTCAGCTTTTGGTACTGGTGGTTTTGGTGGTACCGGTTTTGTTTCTGGTTTCATACCTGGTGTTTTGTTTTCCATGTTAAATTCCTCCTAAATATTTGTTAACCGAACTTGCGGTTTAATCACTTAAATTTTTTAACGCTTTGAGCGGAATTGCTCAAAAAAACCAATTGATTGCAGATAAAAACCCAAATATAAGCCAATTGCAGTAAATATTACTAACAATAATGTCTTTAAAATGCCAATCGTAAGAATTAATATTGCCAGTAATAAACCAAGGGCTCCACAAATCAAAGGATATTTATATTGTGCTGCTAATTCTTTCATCATCATCCCTCCTATAGAACTCTTGGCTCATCGTTTTCGTGTTTTTGATCACGAAAATCTTTGAAAATTACATCCGTTACGATTTCCTGTTTGGCACCAAATAATTGGTTTAAATCGGTCTTGATTTTATCTGCAAGCGCTTGTTGTCTTTGTGTAGTCTGAAAGACTTTGCGCATTTGACCACTAACGTAGATTTTAATTTTCTTTTTCTTAATCACAGCTTTAACTGATGGATTAGCAATAAAAGGTTCCTCTTTGACTGCTGTTAATACGTAGCTTTCGATTGCCTTTTTTTGGATTGTCAACGTTCCATTTTCAGTGTTAATTTCCAATTCATTACTAACTTTAGGAAAGAAAATAATCACAAAAATACTAATAATCAGCAAAATCAACAAACCTGCTGTCGACCAAAATAAAAATTGCCCCATGGCATCACCAATAAGTGGATACGTTGTAAAAGGGCGTAGTACAAAAGACCAGCCTGCCACATATTGTGTTGTAATCAAAGTGTGAAAAAGGGGAAAGAATAAGAAAAAGATTACTAAAAGTAAAACTACCTTTGTACTTTTTCGCATACAATCACTTCCTTTTAGGCTGCTTTTTTACTGACAAAAAATGATACGACCGCAACTAAGATAACTGCACCAATTAAAGATGGAAAAATTGCCATTCCTCCGATTACAGGACCCCATGTGCCAAATAGAGCTTGACCAATTGATGAGCCAATTAATCCTGCTAGTACATTTAAAATTAGTCCCATTGAAGAACCTTTATTTGTAATTGCACCAGCAATCGCTCCAATTACACCACCAACAATTAACGACCAAATAAATCCCATGATATACCCTCCTTTTTAAAAGAATTTCAAGCGTTTACTTTTTGTTAACTTCTATAAAAATCATAGCATTTTCTGAAAAAAAGCTTAAACAAAGTGTATCTAAGAAAAAGTGCTTTCATAATAAAAAAACAAAAAAATATTGAAGAAAAATGATATAAAACAAATAATATTGAATTAAAAAGGTTTCTTTATTCCTATCAAGCTACTGTTTATCAACGTATTAAGAAATTATTAAAGAGTTAATTAAATAGCTTTTCTTTTAGGGAAACAGAAATTTTCACGTAATAAAAAAACAGCAATAAATATTAAGAATTTCTTAAGAGAAATTTCCTTCTCAGCCCTTTTTTGGAAAAGACAAATAGCTGTAAAGCTAGTATTTAAATAAAAAAAGCACATTACCAGCCTCTTCAAAGAAACTGACAATGTACTTTTGTAAATCGATAAGAAAGGATAAGTTTATCACAAGTAAAAATGGTGATTTCAATACTTTTGCTCTAAGTTATGGGATTTCTTCAGTCTTTTTATTAATGAATATTACCAATCAACCGACGAATTGGTTTTTTAGCACAATAAAGTAGGATCCCTACAACAACGGCTACCCCACCAACAATCGCAAAGTAACTTCCTTCTGTGCTAGGTGAATAAAAACGGGTTATTTGCGCATTGATTGCTTGTGAAGAAGCATCTGCCAATAACCAAATAGCCAAGGTCTGCGCTTCAAAAGCTTTTGGCGCTAATTTGGTCGTGACAGACAAGCCCACCGGTGAAAGGCACATCTCACCGGCAATCATAATAAAGAAACTCCCTACTAACCACATTGGGCTTACTTTATGATCAACGCCGAAAATTAAGCTTGGAAACATCAACAATACAAAGGAAAGCCCTGCTAAGATCAAGCCAATCGCAAATTTCACTTCTGTAGTTGGCTGTTTTTTACCTAACTTTGTCCATAGAGCGACAAAAACTGGCGTCAACAATACGACGAACAGCGGATTTAAGGTTTGGTATAGACTAGCCGGAATCGCGATGCCAAAAATGGTAGATTGGGTACGATCCGCCGCAAAAAGTGCCAATATTGATGAGCCTTGTTCTTCTAGTGACCAAAAAACTATCGCGGATAAAAACAATGGGATATAGGCTAAAACTTTTTTCTTTTCATCAGCGGTAACGTCTTTTGAACGTAACATCGTCGTAAAGTAATAGACCGGCAGCAATATTCCTAAAACACTAATACTGTCAATAAAGAAATCAACATCCAAACGGTTGAAAATAAACGCTCCACCAAAAAGGATGCCAACTAAAATTACAGCCACAACCAAATTGCGGAAAAATTTGGTCCGTTCGGCGCCGACTAATGGATTGGCAACGTTAACGCCAATATTTGCTAAAGTTTTGCGTCCTTGGATACGGTACTGGACTAAACCAAAGAACATCCCCACTGCTGCAATTGAAAAACCTAAGTGGTAGTTAACATTTTGTCCTAGCGTCCCCACCACAAGCGGGGCGATCAGACTGCCGATATTAATCCCCATATAAAAAATGGAAAATGCTGTATCGCGGCGTAAATCCTCTTTGGAGTAAAGATGGCCCACCATACCGGAAACATTTGATTTGAGCATCCCGGTGCCAATCACAATTAAAATCATCGAAATAAAAAGTGCTGCTAAACCAAAAGGCGTTGCTAAGACAAGATGACCAAACATAATAAAAATACCGCCATAAAATACTGTCTTGTGGGATCCCAACAATCGATCAGAGATCCAGCCTCCCACGATACTCGACATATAAACTAACGAACCATAAATCGACATGATAGCAACTGCAGTTGATTTAGGCAAACCCAAGCCGCCATTTGTAACGGCATCATACATATAATAAAGTAGAATTGCGCGCATACCGTAGTAGCTAAATCGTTCCCACATTTCAGTGAAAAACAATGTCGCTAGCCCTCGCGGTTGCCCCATAAAAGTTTTTTCTTCCATAAAAAAGCCCCTTTTGCTTCATTTTTTAAAATAAAGAAATTTTTCTGAAAATTCACAGGGACTAGTTTATTCTTTTCACTTATAAAATTCAAGAATAATTAACTGAGAGAATTTTGGGGAAAGTACTATTTTTTTTAACCACAATTAAAAATTCATTTTCAAGATAAAGCGGGTTATTTTTAAATCAGGCTTTTATAATCTTTTTTCATGAGATAAAGGTTGGTTTTTTCACATTAATCAATTTGCTAAAAGCGCAGTGAGCTTCATAAATTAAGCCGATTTGAAAATTTTTTCTTAACTAGTTGATTACTTATTTCTTCATCAATCGTTGCAATCATTGCAATCAATTTTTCTTTCGAAAAAGAAAAGTCAGACTTACTCCACCGTCTTACAAGCATAAAACTTCCCTGTACCTGATAATCTGCCAGATAGAGAAGTTCTTCTGAAATATACTCTGTCTGAAGTATGACTTGCCAGCTTTTAAAACAAGCTGATTGAAATAATACTGTTAAACGCGCTAAAAATGTAGCTGGTGCATGATCACTAAAGAGCATCTTGCAAAATTTTTGATTCTGATCTACATAAGTAAACAGCAGTTGGTAGTACTGCGTTAAATCCACAGTAAAATTTTCATTGATTAACTGGTTTAACTGTTCAATTACGCTATCTTCTATTTCTGTGTATAACGCATAGATATCTTCATAATGCGCATAAAAAGTCGAGCGGTGCACATCAGCGTAATCTGTTAATTCTCGAATTGTAATATTTTCTAATTTTTTTTCGTTAAACAACACCGCTAAACTTTCTTGTAAAACTTTTTTTGTACGTCTTACGCGACGATCTGCTTGATTCATCTTTTTTCTCCTTAATCGACAGACTATCTCTCTTTTGTCGGTTAACCGACAAAACGGCTGTTTATTAACCATTGTAGCCAAAAGCATTCGCATAATACAATAATTTCATCAAAAAGAAAAGAGGTAGTATTGTGAAACGAATGTTAAAACTTATTATGGGAGGCGCATTATTTCTTTGCATCATTTTAGCCATCCTTTTATTTACTAAGATCAAAACAATCAATTCAATCAAAAAAATTGAAGGTGATTTTTATCACGTTCGTTATACAGCCGATTATAAGTTAGATGAAATTTTGGCCCATGGTGTCGCAAGTGTTAAAGATTTGGAAAAACAAGTATCAAAAAAAATATTTTTTGGCTACCCAATTGAAACAAACGAAAACTTATTCGGCTGTGGCGCGTTTACAGCGGTCACGCCTGCTGGAAAAAATTTAGTCGGCCGGAATTTTGATTACGCTAAAGCCGGCTCACTACTCGTCTACACAAAACCCAAAAAAGGTTATGCTGCTTATTCAATGGTCAGTTTAGCTCATCTTGGTGTTTCAAAAAAAGAACAGACAATGCCTGAAACACTGCGAGGTAAACTGGCTATTTTAGCTGCTCCATACGGATGTGTAGATGGCATGAATGAAAAAGGGTTAAGCGTTTCTGTTCTTGAATTACAGACCGAACCTACCCAACAAAACACCGGTAAAATACCTATTATCACCACAGTTTCTGTCCGCATGCTATTAGATAAAGCCGCAACGACAGAAGAAGCCATAAATTTATTAAAAAAATACGATATGCACTCTTCTGCTGGGAAACCTTATCACTTTTTAATTGCTGATCGCAGTGGGAAAAGCGTCGTAGTTGATTGGGCTGGCCAAAAAATGAATACTATTTCCACAAACATCGCCACAAATTTCCAACTTTCTAAAGGAGATGATTTGGGCGTTGGCATCGGTCATAACCGTTATAATATTTTGAAAAAAACTTTAACAGCTAAAAAAAATACGTTATCTGCCAAAGAAACGATGAATCTATTACAAAAAGTGAGTATCCCGTGGAATGGTGAATGGCAAACAGAATGGTCAATTGTTTATCATTTAGATGATTTTACTGTCGATCTTGTTAACGATATGAATTATAAAAGTCTGCATCATTTTTCAGAAAAAAGCAATTAAGCAAACACTTTACACACCATATTTAAACTAAAACAAACAAAATAATGCAAATTCAAACAAAAAGTAGTAAAATAAAAATGAAAAAAGAAAGGGGTTACGAAATGAAAACAGTAAAAGATTCATCTTTCAAATCTTATGGCCGCGTTATCACAGAACATGATTTCAGCAACATGATTCAAGCAATGGAAGAAAAGAACATGATTGGTGTACCAGAATCTGGTAATCAATATATCGCATCAGTACCAGCTATTGAAGCATTGCCAGAATTTGATTGGGTTAGAAAACATATTTTTGCTGGCCTATCGATTCAATTTGGTTCTGGAGCCGGTCACAACCAAGCCATTACCGCAATTGAATTTCATCAAGGCAGTGAAGTCATCGTCGCTGTAACCGATGCGCTATTAGTTGTTGGGCATCGTTATGACATTGTCAACAATACTTACGACGCCCAATTAATGGAAAGTTTTTTATTAGAAAAAGGAACTGCAATTGAGCTATTTAGCACAACCTTGCACTACAGTCCAATTGAAACAAACAAAACGGGTTATAAACAGGCCATTGCCCTAATCAAAGGCACTAACACTCCACTAACAGAAGAAGTGGACAACCCATTAGTTAAAGTCACCAATAAATTCATGTTAGTCCATGAATCACGTAAAGATAAAATTGCCGACGGCTTTTTGGTTGGATTAATTGATAAGCGAATTTAGACTTATTTGAAATACGAGTATAAAAAGTTTGTTACCACTAACTTTTTATACTCGTATTCTTTTGTGTATTAAAAAATGTCTTCTATTTAGCTAAGTAAAGGATTAATAAAGGCCAGGTTTTCTATCTCACTTTTATTAATTCAATAATAGGACTAACAAAATAAAAAAAAGAACCCTTATAAAATAAGGGTTCTTTTTCCATTCGATAATAATAATTAACGACGGATTTCTTTGATACGAGCAGCTTTCCCGTGTAAAGCGCGCAAGTAGTACAATTTCGCACGACGAACTTTACCGTAGCGAACTACTTCGATTTTAGCAACACGTGGTGTGTGCAATGGGAAAGTACGTTCAACGCCAACACCGTTTGATACTTTACGAACAGTGTAAGTTTCGCTGATACCAGCACCGCGGCGTTTGATTACAACACCTTCAAATAACTGGATACGTTCTCTTGTACCTTCGACAACTTTCGCGTGAACACGAACAGTGTCCCCAGGACGAAAAGCAGGAATGTCAGTACGTAGTTGTTCTTGAGTTAGTTCTTGAATCAATGGATTCATTTTTATCATTCTCCTTATTTCCAAACAATCATAGGATGACACACCCCAGCGGATTATCGTAATAGTTGAGTGAAACACTCACTAAAGTATACTACCATAGATCAAATCAGGATGTAAAGAAGATTTTCTTGTCATTTTCCTTTTTTTATGACGTTTTTAATGGCATAGTCGCTATTTGCAATTAATTTATCTAAAGTAGCTTGTATTTGTTCTTGTTGCTCTTTTGTCACCTCTGGAGCGATAGTAACGATTACTTGCCCTGTCTCTATTTTATTGGTAGTTAACCTATCTGTTTTAACCTTTATTACCTGAGTTGCATAGTCAAGAAAAAGTTGGCGTTTAATTTCACTTAGTGTTTCAGTTAATGACGCACTTTCAGCCTGATTCGTAACGACTTTGGCTGCATTTTGATTTTGTAACTTTTGATCAATATAACGGTCAATGTCTTGCATGTTAACCGTTTCGTTATTTGCCACTTGATTGATCACCAACTGATAATCCTCTAAATGATAATTACTAAGTTTTTTAGCCAAATCTTCTAATTCGGCTCCCGCAGGCTTAGTTCCCAATAAATCTAAGGTTAACTGATGTCGCTTGCCGTCAATATTTTGATTTAAAATATAGTAATCTGCCATCGCTTCAGCGACAAAACGTTTAGCCCTTTGTTGCGACATTTCAGTTTGAATTAGCGTTCCTGCTGAGATAAAACTTGGAATGGCAATGAGAACTGCAGCCCCTATCATCATATAATGGCGGCGTCTTTGCTTTGTAGTATCCACCTGCATCCGAAAATTCAAATGCAATACCCGTACGACAATAAACGTTGTAATCATAATAAAGGCAACATTAACTAAAAATAAATAACCGGCTCCCAAAAAGATTGACCACGCTTGGGTATAAATACCATACCCCATCACACACAGTGGCGGCATTAAAGCTGTAGCAATCGCAACACCGGGTACGATATTATTGGCTTCTTTTTGTCTAGCACCAATCATCCCTGCGGTTCCACCTAAAATGGCAATTAGTGCATCCCAAATCGTTGGTTCCGTTCGAGCCAAAATTTCACTGCTAGCATAAGTTAAAGGAGAAAACCAAAAATAAAGCATTGCTGTTACAATAGCAAATAGCGCCTCTAAAACCAATAGGCGCAATGCTTGAATTGTCAGTCGACTATCAAAAACTCCCAAACCCAGCCCTAAGCCTTGAACTGGTGCCATTAACGGCGAAATGAGCATTGCACCAATTAAAATCGGTTGTGAATTCATATTTAAGCCAATTGAAGCAATAAAAATGGCACAAATCAAGATGACAAAATTTTCTTTTTTGATATTGATACTAGCAGAAATCTTTTCATAAAGTTCCTCATTGCTTAGCACACTACTTTTCGCCATAAAAAGGACTCCTCTCATCAAGGTATCTCTTTTAATTGTACCAAGAGAAAAGTTTTTTATGAAATTTAAACTTAACACCAAATTTTATTGAGCATATCAATTATGAAAAACACACCAATAAAAAATAAAAAAAACTCGTCATTCACTGTGGTTGCTCTATACAACCAACAGTAATTAACGAGCATACACTTAATCAAGGTTGACTTTTAATACCTTTACGCTTCTTCTTTTTTAATTTCAGCTAATAGCTTTTCCATTTCTTTTGTTAAAGGAAATTGGGCTAGCATATCGGGACGACGCAAATAAGTACGCCGCAATGATTCTTTTAATTGCCAAGATGCAATCAACTTGTGATTGCCGTTCATCAAAACTTCTGGTACTTTCATTCCCTCAAATTCGGCTGGCCGGGTGTATTGCGGATGCTCTAATAAACCTGTGGAATGAGAATCCGTTTGAGCCGAGGTTTCATTTCCTAAAACATCAGGTAATAAGCGAACCGTGGCATCAATCATGACCATCGCCCCTAGCTCGCCTCCAGTTAGAACATAATCCCCCAAAGAGATTTCATCTGTCACTAAACTCCTAATTCGTTCATCATACCCCTCATAATGGCCACAAATAAAAATTAAATGGTCTTCTTTGGAAAACTCTTCTGCTACGCTTTGATCAAATTTTTTGCCCGCAGGATCTAGCAAGATCACTCTTTTTTTGACAGTTGGTGTTTTTGCTTCGATTGATTTTAAGTTGTCGTAAATCGGCTGTACTTTTAAAAGCATCCCCGCGCCGCCACCATAAGGATAATCATCTACTGTTTTATGTTTATTATTGGCATAATCGCGAAAATTAGAAACATTGATCTCCAATAACGCTTTGTCTTGCGCTTTGCCAATAATAGATTCACCCATTGGTCCTTCAAACATCCGGGGAAATAGCGTTAAGACATCAATTCTCATCGTCAATCAACCCTTCTGGCAGTTCAACATTGACCACACCATTGTCCAAGTCAATTCCTGTCACAACTGACGCGATATAAGGAATTAGGGCATCTTTTTTACCTTTACGTTGTACGACCCAGACATCATTTGCTCCCGGTGATAAAATTTCTTTGATTTTGCCAATTTCTTGCTTATTTTCATCCAAAACTGTCAATCCAATAATTTGATGATAATAATATTCATCTTCTTCCAAATTAGCTAAATCCTCTTTGTTCACTTTTAAAATACCATCGCGAAAATTTTGGACATCATTAATATTAGGGTAACCTTCAAAAGTTAATAGATCAAAGTTTTTATGGCGGCGATGACTTGCTACAGTCAAGCTTAAAGGAGGCATACCTTCTTTGAATAAAAGCAAGGTTGCCCCTTTTTGATACCGCTCTTCGGGAAAGTCTGTTAATGAGATAACACGAACTTCGCCACGGATACCATGGGTATTGACAATTTTTCCTACATTTAAATATTCCATTTAATAGCCTCTTTCTCTCAAGTAGAATTTCTGATTTATTTTATCACGGTTACTGCTTGTTTTCTAGCCTACTTCGTGAAAGGTCAAGCCAACCTCTGTATCTTCTACCAATAAATTTTTAGGGGTCTTTAAAAGGAGATAACACCAATAAAAATCACCCGCACATGCCCCGCTATGGGCTGCCACTAAAAGACGTAGCCATGCATAAGGCCAAGTATTCATAATCAATAACAAGCCAGTTGTAAGCAATACAAATGGAGCAATACTAATCATGAAAAATTGCCATTTAGGATACAGTGAACCTGGACTTGTAGCATAGGCCATACCATTTTTAAAACCAAATTTTACTTGGCCTTTCAAATTAAAGATTTTGAAAAAAATACCATGGATGCCTTCGTGAATAATGACAATCACCAAAAAACTAATAATAATTGCGCCAATTTCTAGTAAAAATGAGATACTTTGAAAATTATGCTGATTAAATGGCGGCAACAACAGCACACCATAACAAATCGCCATAATTACCAAGGCAGCTATGTTTAACTTTTTGATAACTTTTTCATCTTCTAAAAGATTTAATTCACGATAAACTTTCATTTTGTCTCACCACTTTTTTTAATTACCATTTCCACATAACTTCCCAAATGTATTTTTATTATAACATTTTTAATTTTACTCAGAAGCACTTTCTTTTCTACCAACATTAGCTTTTTCATATTTAGAGTCAATAAAAGCTCCACGAACGAAGAAATTGCCGCCAAAAATTTAACTTTAGCAGTATTGATTTCGTTTGTAGAGCATAAAGTTCGCCGTATTTTTTTTATTTATTCATAGAAACTGCCATCTCCAAGGCAGGAATTGTATCTTCATGGGTGACAGTATAAACCGTTTTGTCTACTTGCCAGACGACCTGATTACTTTCATAACCATTTTGTGCCATATCAATGGTAATTTGTCCAACACTTTTTGGTGCAGGTAACATGGCTTTTTCTAAATAATTTACCACTTCTTTGGCTAAGGCTGTACCATCTTGCCCATTAACATTACTTGCCCGCAGCACAATCGACCAGTTGCCTTCTTTCCAATTTAAATAAGTTGAGCCTGCCGCACCTTGACTATAGGCGGTAATATCATGACCCAAGTCCACTTTTTGGCCCCCATCATCAAATTGGTAGTTGACCGCCTTTTTAGCGGCATCTTTACTGGCAAACTGCTCCATTTTATAACGGGCAAAGGGTGTTTGCTGGTTTAAAGATTGATCGTTTAAAACCAGTGGTGTATCCATAATATAATACAAAACCGCCAAACTGTCTTTTTGCTTATCCATCGCAATATTCAAAGCACGATTTTCATCCCGCGGAATATTAGTTGGCAGTAAGGTCTTCGGATTTTCTTTTTTTAATTTGGCTAAGGCGTCAGCCTTTTTCTCACTTGAACTTGATTTCGTCGTGTTTTTAGTACTTTCACTTGACTTTGTTTTTGTTTCAGAATTTTTATCTGTTGTCGTAGTGGTTGCGTTTGTTTGTGCTGTACTTTTATCTTCTTCACTATTGGCAGCTGGTGTTTTACTTGCACAAGCTGTCAGGGTTAAAAGTAAAGCCCCCAATAAAATTATCTTTTTCATTTTAATCCTCCAAATTTAAGACATAAATTTTTGAGCGATTCCAATCAATAAAAAAAAGATTATTGATTAAAATTAAGCGTACTCAATTTGAAGACAATTGACAATCAATACGACTTAAAGGCTACCCAATCTTATCTGAAACCCAGTTACTAACATTATGAAACGCTTCTTTAACAAAGTCTACACTACTATTTAAAACAGAATCAATTCCATCGGCATTAATGTGTGTTACTGTTTGATTAAACCAGTTGGCAATATCGTCTTTGAAAATCCATACCAAAAAAATTGCCATAGCTAGCCCTAAAAGACGCCATAAAAAGGAGCCTAATTTAAAAATAATAAACAAAATAATGATAATTGCTACAATTACAAGCCATTGTGTCATCTTTTTTTCCTCCTGACTTTTCTTTTATTATCTATCAGAAAAGATTTCTTGTCCTCCGTCTTGAGTATGAAAAAAAGACAGTCCCAAAAAGGAACTGCCTTAATCTTTATCTACTTGCCATCTAGAATGTTTAAACGGACTTTTTTGGTACCTTCAGTACGTACACCGTAAACAATTGTACGAATAGCTTTGGCTACTCGCCCTTGTTTGCCGATAATACGACCGATATCTTCTGGTGCCACGCTTAAATTATACTCATAAAAGTCAGCTGACTCTTCAACATTAAGTTTAACAAGATCAGGCTGAGTAACTAACGGACGAACAATCGTCAAGACTAAATCAGTTAAATCAGTCATCATTGGTCACCTTATTTCGTATATTTTGCTTCGTGGTGTTTTTTCATAACGCCTTGTTTTGAAAGGATGTTACGAACAGTATCAGAAGGTTGTGCACCTTTTTGCAACCAATCAAGTACTAAATCTTCTTTGATTGTTACTTCTGCAGGGTCAATCAAAGGATTGTAAGTACCTACAGTTTCGATGAAACGTCCATCACGAGGAGAACGAGAGTCTGCTACTACGATACGGTAAAAAGGTTTCTTTTTAGAACCCATACGTTTTAAACGGATTTTTACTGCCATTACAATTCCACCTCCATATAATTTAATCACAAGAGGTAGTTTAACAGGTTTTTCACTTGGTGTAAAGAGTTTTTTCTTTACAGCTAAAATAAAATTTTTTTAAACATTCATTTAAAGAATTTCCACTAGCTCCAATTAAAAATAGCGTTCGTTTTTTAACAAGACTTATCTTTTGTTTTTTTCATACTTTTCTTGTTATGATTGTTGTAACGAAAGCATTTATCACAGGTATAAAACTATAGGAGGAATATGATTTATGAAAACAATTGGTTTTATCGTCGGTAGCCTACGGAAAGATTCTTACAACTTAGCCGTTGCCAAAGAATTTGCAAAATTATTGCCCGCTGGTTTTGAAGCAAAGTTCATTGAAATTTCAGACTTGCCTTTTTACAACGAAGATTTGGAAAATGAAAATGATATGCCCGCAAGCTGGAAACGGCTACGAAGTGAAGTGGCTACAGTAGATGGCGTCTTCTTCTTTTCACCTGAATACAATCGTTCTGTCCCTGCCGCTTTAAAAAACGCCTTAGATGTTGGTTCACGTCCGATGGGTTCTAGTGTCTGGGGTGGCAAACCAGCTCTTGTGGTTACCGCTTCTCCTGGTGGCATTGGCGGTTTTGGTGCTAATCATCATATCCGTCAATCCCTTGTCTTTTTAGACATGCCAACCTTGCAACAACCAGAAGCTTATATTGGTGGCATTCATAATCTTGTTAAAGAAGATGGCTCGATTATTGAAGATACGGCTAAATTCTTCCAACTAATCGTAGATAAATACATCGCCTTCTTCAATAAATTAACGGCTGAATAATATTTTTTTGGTATTAGTTAGATAGTAAAAAAAGATTGCCAAACTATATTTAAAGACCTGTGACTATTAGTGGTCACAGGTCTTTTTGATATCTATCTATCGTACTTTACGAGCTATTATTTCATTTTGAACACTTCAGTTTTATTCTTTTAGCTACAGTAAAAATCACAGCTTTTCTTGTACTTCTTCGTGACGAAAACAAACTGTAAGATGATCGTTTACAATCCCCACAGCTTGTAAGAAAGCATAGATAATTGTACTGCCAACAAATTTAAAGCCTCGTTTTTTTAAGTCTTTGGTAATTTCATCGGAAAGTGGTGTTTTTGTTGGTATTTCTTCACTCGTTTTAAAATAATGCACCACCGGTTTACCTGCGACAAAGTGCCACAAATATGCTGAAAAACTTCCCCACTCTTTTTGAATTTGTAAAATGCAATTTGCATTGTTAATCGCCGCTGTAATTTTAAGCCGATTTCGAATGATGCCAGCGTTACCCATTAAGCTTGCAATTTTCTCATCATCAAAAGCAGCCACTTTTTCAATTTCAAAATTTTCATAGGCCTCATCAAAAGCAACACTTTTATTTAGAATCGTTTGCCAACTTAACCCCGCTTGATTACTATCCAAAACCAATTTGCGAAATAATTGCTGATCATCATATTCTGGTACGCCCCAGATGACATCGTGATATTCTTTCATTGCCTGATTACCAGTTTCGGCCCAGTCACATCGCTTCATGTTTATTCTCCTTGTCACATTTTTCTTTATTTTAACAGATAAAACAAAAAACACTTGCTTTTTCCAGGTGTACTACATATACTAGTACACACAATGAAGGTCATTACTTTACCATTCATTTAATTATTTAACAGTAAGAAAGGAGTTGCCCACACTTATGCTTACGATTGATAAAAACAGTAGCAAACCCTATTACGAGCAGTTAGTTTTAGGGATAAAACAGCAAGTTGTCACTGGTATTTTGCAGCCTGGCGATCGCTTACCGTCTGTGCGTGAACTGGCTAAAGAATTATTGATGAATCCAAATACCATCAGTAAAGCTTATAAAGTTTTAGAAGTGGAAAATGTAATTGTAACCGTTAAAGGTAAGGGTACTTTCATTAAAAATACCGAAAATATCCCCCGTGATGAATTTCGTATCCAGCAGCTAAAGCAAAATTTTCAAGCATTAATTATTGAGGCTATGCAGTTGCAAGTGACCAAACATGAACTGATTAGTTGGTTAGAAGAACCACAGTTAAAAGGAGGAGGCACACAATGAAATTAACCCAGCTAAAAAAAATAATTGGCACAAAAACTGTTTTAACTGATATTGATTTTACCTTACATGAAAATGAGATTGTTGGGTTGATTGGCCGCAACGGCTCTGGCAAGACGACTTTGTTTCGTACCATCGCTGGTAATTATTTGCCAGATGAAGGAAGCATCACGATCAATGGTCAAAATATTACCCAGGATACAAAATTAAAAACTGAAATTTTTTATATTGATGAGTTGGATAACTTTTTAAAATATTATCCACTGCAAGGGATTAATGATTTTTATCGCACCGCCTATCCTAAGTTTAATCAAGACCTTTACTTGCAATTAATGAAAGAACATGGCCTAAATCAACGACTACACTATCGCAAAATGTCTAAAGGCATGCAAGGACTCTATCAAATGATTTTAGCAATTTCATCTAGTGCCAAATATCTTTTATTAGATGAACCCTTTGATGGCCTAGATATCATTGTCCGCAAAAAAGTAATCGGCTTACTATTAACTCATCTAGCAGAAGACGGCCGTAGCGCATTAATCGCCTCTCATAATCTGCAAGAATTAGAAGGGATTATCGATCGGGCACTACTGATTAAAGGTCAAACGATTGCAAAAGACTATACATTAGAAAATATGCGTGCCAATGCCCGCAAAATTCAGCTTGTTTTCCGCACAAAACAGATACCACCAATCGTTAAAGAAAACTCAAAGCTTGTCACAATCCAAGGACGTGTAATCGTCGCAATCTTTGAAAATTACACAGCTGAATTAGCCGCTACCATTAAAAGCTATGAACCATTAGTTTTTGAAGAACTACCGCTAACACTAGAAGATCTTTTTGAAGCCAATTTGCAAAAAGAAAAATTATTGGTTTAAGAAAGGAGTTTATTATGTTAAAGAAAATCTATTTAAAACGCTACGGTAAAGCTTTAATCGCCTTTGCTGTCATAACTTTTGGACTTTACTTTTTAAATGCCCATAGCGCTGTTACCAATTGGCAATCACAAAATAACTACTATCACTCTTCTCAATTTGAAAAAGAATTTAAGGAGCATCCGGAATCTTTCACTTATTGGAATCAAGAAAATGAAAAAGATGTACCTTATACCTCAAGTAAAGATTATGTACAAGATCAGTTATATGTCTATGGTACCGCCTACTCAGAACACAATATTTCTGCTAAACAGGCGCAAAAATATGATGCCAAAACAACTTATTACACTCGCTTTGGTGGCGATTTTACTATTTTAAATATTGTTCTGGTTGCTTTAGCTGGATTTTTACTTTTCTTTATTGATGAGAAGACCGCATTTAATCGTTTTTTATTTGCACTACCACAAAAACGTAAACAGCTTTTTAGGGCGAAATTGCTGTATGTTGCCTTACCTATTTTAGCGATTTTCTTACTGGGACAACTCTTTTATGTGACATATATAAAAATCGGTATTCCAGCACCCTATTTAAATGCCAGTTGGAGTCAATTACTCCATGCTGTTTTTAGTAGTTTTAGTTTAGCTACTTTGTTGTTTGCCGTAAGTATATTTATCGGTTCAATGGTAGGAAATCTAGTATTCGGTCCTTTGACTTGGCTTGTCTTTGTATTTTTTGCTAGTTTTACTCCTGGTTCTGTTACAAACTTTTTAAATCTTTTTACCTTCAAAGAATACGGGAGCTTCCCCTTTAATTTGGAAAATTTGTTTATTTATCGCATCGGTAAAACCGGTGGCTATTGGTGGATGATTCCGATTTTTCTAATTGCAGCCTTCTTATTTATCTGGTGGAGTTATCGCAAATTTACTGTTTTGTCCCTAGAAAACGACGGGGATTACTTACTTCATCGTGATTCTCGTTGGCCCGTTTGGTTTTTAATGTGGGTCTTCACCGGCTTTATTAGTTTGAACACATTTACGAATCCATGGCAAAGTTACTTGATGTTACTAGATACTCCTGAACGTATTTCATTGTTTAGCACAGTTATTTCTACGCTTGTAACGCTTGTTTTACTCGGTATTATGCTCTATGTACTAGTCTTCTTTTCTACCCTTAAAGCTGCTTGGCACCATTATCGTAGTAAAAAACACGGAGTAGAACTAAACTAACTTTTAGAACAAAAATTTACAAAAAATAAATAATTTATGCGAACATTTGTAAAACGTCGTGGAATCTTCCCCGACGTTTTATTTTTTTACCCTTTTATTTGCTACACTAATAACAGTAACCGATTACAATTTGAGGAGGAAAATCATGATTAAACTGATTATTAGTGATTTGGATGGTACTTTTTTAAACAGTCAAAGTAAATTTGACGAAAATTTGTATCAAGAAGTGCGCCAAATCATGCACCGCCAAAATGTTATCTTCGCCCCATGTACAGGTAAGCAATGCGAACGGGTAGAAGCTTTATTCAAAAATGTTGGTAGTGAAGATTTATGGATCTTAGGCGATAGCGCCACGCGAATTAAACACAAAGACAAGTACATGTATGAATCCTTACTACCTAATACCATTGGCAAAAAAATTATTGCCAAACTACAAAGTATCCATCAGGACTTCACAATTATTGCCTGTACGCAAACAGCTGCCATTATTAGTGAAGACACTCCAGCCGAAAGTGAAAAAATGGTACGGGGATCTTACGAAGTAGTTGAAAAAATAGCAGACTACCAAGAAATTAACGATGACTTTGTCAAAATTACCGTTTACGATGGAAAATTAAGAAGTTATGAAGTGGCACCCCAGTTAGCTGAATTTGAAAAACAAGCTTACATCGTGGCTTCTGAAGCAGCTTGGATTGACATTACCAATTTTGGCGTACACAAACGACACACAGTTGAAGAATTGCAGCAAATTTTACAGGTCAGCTCACAAGAAACAATGGTCTTTGGCGATGGTCACAACGACTTAGAGCTTATGCAAGCTGGTGAATTTAGTTTTGCAATGCGTAATGCCTTTGAAGAAACTAAAGCAGCTGCCAAATACATCTGTAAAAGTAACGACGAGAATGGTGTCTTATTAACGATTAAACAATTATTATCGTTACAAGAGGAAAATTAAGCTAAATAACTTCACGAACTTTCTCATAAGCTCGTTTGTGAAGCCAGATATTAAAAAAAGCTTTCCGAACTCCTTTAAATCGCCTACGAGCAAAAGTGCAGGATTTTATGCTTTAATAGCAAATCCTGCACTTTTTTATTTTGTCGCCATAAACAAATAATGCGGCATCACCACATTACGATAATTTTTAATGAAACTCTCTTTTACCACCATGCCATTGCGAATAGCAACATTCATTGAAGCTAAATTCGTATCCCGGACAGTGGAAACAACGGATGATGCTCCCAAATTTCTAAACGCATATTCTTTTACTGCTTTAGCTGCTTCTATCCCATAGCCCACACCCCAAGCGTCATAAATCAAATGATAGCCAATTTCCAAATAGGTTTTGCCACTCACGAGTTGATCAGTTAAGCCGCATTCGCCGATAATTTTACCATCACTTTTGCGAATCATAGCCAAGAGACTATAGCCTTTTTCCTGATACAGCTTTAAATTCCAATTTAACCAATTGCTCACTTCTTCATCAGAAAAAGCGCCCTCATAGGCATACATCACCCGCTCATCTTGTAAAAATTCTGCTAAAAAGTGTTCTTCCCCTTTTTCCCACGGACGCAAGATAAGACGTTTGGTTTCAATTTGCATTTTTATTTTCTCCTTTTAAAAAAAGACACAAAAACCCGAACAGCTTATATCCTTTCTTACAGACGTGCTGTTTGAAATAAACAAGCAGTAAAAAAGGCTATAGTATTCGGGTATCATCATCATAAACTAAGCCTTTTAGCCCATTAGTTTATTTACGTTTTTTCTTTTTCTTTTGTTTTTTCATCATACGGTTCATAGCCATTTTGCCCATTTTACCTTTAATGCCAGAACCAAACATCTGATCCATTCCCGCCGGCATTTGACCTTTTGTCATTTGTTGCATCATTTTACGGGCTTCTTTAAATTGCTTAATCATGCGATTCACTTCAACCACTGAATTACCAGAACCTGCAGCAATGCGGCGACGGCGACTTGGATTTAACAAGTCCGGATCTTCTCGTTCGGCTGGTGTCATCGACATCACCATTGCTTTTTGGCGGGCGATTTGTTTAGGATCGACTTTAACATTTTCAATTCCTGGCATTTGACTCATTCCTGGAATCATTTTTAATAAATCTTCTAAAGGTCCCATCCCCATGACTTGATCCATTTGTTCAATGAAATCGTTAAAGTCAAAGGTATTTTCCTTCATCTTTTTCGCTAATTCTTCCGCTTTTTTCTCGTCGTAATCTTGTTGCGCCTTTTCAATTAAGGTCAGCATATCCCCCATGCCTAAAATACGACTCGCCATCCGGTCGGGATGGAAAACTTCTAAGTCCGTTAATTTTTCACCAGTACCGGTAAATTTAATTGGTGCACCAGTCACTTGACGAATGGAAAGGGCGGCACCACCTCGGGTATCCCCATCTAATTTGGTAATCACGACCCCCGTGATACCTAGTTGCTGGTTAAAGCTATCTGCAACTGTAACCGCATCTTGCCCCGTCATAGCATCTACGACTAAAAGAATTTCATTGGGCTGGGCAATTTCTTTGATTTGTTTTAATTCATCCATCAGCTTTTCGTCAATATGCAAGCGACCCGCTGTATCGATTAAAACATAATCATTTTTCTTTTCCCGTGCTAATTCCATCCCTTGGCGCACAATTTCCACTGGACTGACATCAGTTCCCATATCAAATACTGGAACATTTAATTGTTGGCCTAAAACTTTCAATTGATCAATCGCCGCTGGACGATAAACGTCACCGGCAATCATTAGTGGTCGGGCTTTTTCCGTTTTAATCAGTTGGTTGGCAAGTTTACCAGCAAATGTTGTTTTACCAGCCCCTTGTAACCCCACCATCATGATAACCGTCGGAATTTTTGGTGATTTATTTAAGGTTGCAGTCTCACTTCCCAAAGTCTTGGTTAGTTCTTCATCAACGATTTTAACAATTTGTTGCGCTGGTGATAGACTATCTAAAACTTCTGATCCGACTGCTCTTTGACGTACATTTTTAACAAATTCTTTGACAACTTTTAAATTAACGTCGGCTTCTAGTAATGCCAAGCGGATCTCCCGCATCATTTCTGTGACATCAGCCTCAGTAATCTTTCCTTTTTTACGCAACTTGCTCATGGCTTGTTGCAGGCGTTCTGTTAGATTTTCAAATGCCATTTTATTCGTTCCTTTCAACTAAAAACTATTCATCGATTTCTTGCAGTTCCTGCAAAAATTTCGGCAGCTCTGCATCTTTAGGATAATGGGCCTTAATGTAGTTTTCTGCCCGATCTAAAACTTCGCCGCGAACAATATAGTCCGAAAATAAATGAAGCTTGCGCTCATAATCTTCCAAAATTTTTTCCGTCCGCTTTATATTATCATAAACTGCCTGACGACTCACCTGAAATTCTTCTGCAATCTCCCCTAGTGAAAAATCATCGGCGTAATACAACTCCATATAATTCATCTGCTTTTCGGTCAAAAGCGTAGAATAAAATTCAAATAATGCATTCATACGATTTGTCTTTTCGATTTCCATGAGATTCCTCCTGTCATGAAAAATTAGTTAATTGGTAGCTATTGTGATCAGTTGATGATAATTGTTTTCTGAATAAACTTCTATGCCTTGCTTTACAAAATAGGCAGTTGCAACCCCGACACCAGCTACTTTATTGCCACTAAAAGCACCGTCATAAATTTGATGACTGCCACAAGAAGGACTGCCCTCTTTTAAGACTACCTGCGTAACATCCAGAGCTTTCAATTTTTCATAAGCGCGTATCGCACCTGCTTTATATGCGGCGGTCACATCGACGCCTTGACAAGAAGCAACCACCGCATCGCACCTCCAGACGTCAAATCCATCGCCGCCGATAATTTCAGCCGGATCTCTTGGGGTGTTTAATCCACCTAAAACCTCAGGACAAATCATAATTGCTTGTTTCTTTGCCACCAAAGCTTGCAGCTGTGGGATTGTTTGCGTATTGCCATCATAACGGCAAAAAACGCCACCTAAACAGGCACTAATTCCAATCATATGTCCTCCTTAAACAACAGCACGATTTTTTATACACAAAGCTAAAATTTTAGCAACAAAAGCCATTCTTTTTTTCTTAAAAGTCAATTTAACGCCCTTTATTATAGCATTATTTCCCTTCCTTAAATAGTCCCCACCGCTTTTCTATGCTAAAATAAAACCATCTGTCGCAGGTATGCGACTAAGAAAAACACCGCAAAGCAGTTTGCTATGAAAAAAGTGTTAATCGTTGACGATGAACCTTCCATCGTCACATTGCTGACCTTTAATTTAGAAAAAGAAGGTTACGTTGTGACCTCTGCCACAGATGGTACAACTGGCTTAAAATTGGCTTTAACCAAAGATTTTGACTTTATTATCTTAGATATTATGCTGCCGGGAATTGACGGCATTGAAATTACGAAAAAATTACGGCAAGAAAAAAAAGAAACGCCGATTTTATTACTAACGGCAAAAGATGATACGATTGATCGAATTTTAGGCTTAGAAATCGGCGCTGATGATTACCTGACTAAACCCTTTAGTCCCAGAGAAGTTTTGGCCCGCATGAAAGCTATTTTTCGACGGATGCGTCCCGTTGAAACTCCGTTGCGTGCCAATGAGCCAAAAGATACCGACGATGAATTAACCGGAGAAATTTTACAAATCGGTGCAATTAAAGCGGATATGGATAATTACGAAGTCACCGTTAACGACGTAAAGATATTTTTAACCCCCAAAGAATTTGAATTACTCGTCTACTTTATGAAGCGAAAAGATCGTGTGATTGACCGTGATACGCTATTAGACCGCATCTGGAATTTCGACTTTGCCGGTCAAAGTCGCATCGTGGATGTCCACGTTTCACATTTACGGGAAAAAATTGAAGAAGATCCTAAAAATCCCCGCTATCTTTTAACAGTTAGAGGCTTTGGTTACAAATTTCAGGAGCCCAAAGCATGAAAAAACGGCGTGTTTTAGAATATTTGCTGTGGATTACAACATTACTCGTGCTTTTTGTAGGAGCCTGGCAATTAATTGGTGGTTTTTTTGAGCACCAGGTCTTAAGCCAACAAGAGAATTACTTAGAAAAAAAAGGGAATCTACTGTTACGAATGGCAAAAGAAGAAAATTATAATGAGGCGAGTCTACATCAATTGAGTCAGCACTATATTGAACACGTAGATGAACGGGTAACTTATCTGTCGGCTACTGGTAAAATTATTTTTGATACTTCTAATAGCAATCTTTTAGGGACCCGCTCCAATCGTCCCGAGGTAAAAACCGTCTTAGCCGGAGGAAAATTGGGTACTTCGCTGCGAAAAAGTGCCACTTTAAAAAAAGAATTACTCTATGTCGCGTTACCTGTGGAGCAAGACAATCATTTAATTGGTATTTTACGGATCGCCGAAAGCACTACAACTTTTATGACCGCTGCTAGTAGCGTTAGAAATTCAATTTTAACAGTGTATGTGATTTTGTGCTTGTTGATTACCATTTTTGTCTTATATTTTTTACGCCAAAAAAATCGGCCTTTAGAAACTTTATTGCCAGCGATCAAAAAAATGGTGGCTAATCCCACCCGTACTGAAACAATTATGCAAACCACGCCGCAATGGGAAGAACTTTACCAAGCCTTAAATCAATTAAGCGAACAAATGAGCCACACGTATAAAGCCTATTCTGCAACCGAACACAAGCTGCATACACTTTTAAACGATTTAATGATTGGTATTTTCATTGTCGATAGTGAAAACAAACTCGTCATGATCAACCCTGAAATGAAACGGCAACTTGGCTTATTTCAAAATCTAGCAGAAAAAGTTAATTTTGCCGAAGTGATTAAAGATCCGCAACTTATTCAGCTAGTCTATCGCATCTCACCGAATAATCCTTTTTTACATGATGAAATTACCTTACATCAAAACGGTGAACGCGTGCTGGATATTGATTTGCGTTTATTTAATGAAGAACGGCAAATTTTAGTGATGTCTTATGATATGACACAAGTGCGCCAACTGGAAAAAATGCAGCAAGATTTCGTCAGCAATGTTTCCCACGAACTAAAAACACCTGTCACCTCCTTAATTGGCTTTACCGAAACGCTCTTAGATGGTGCCAAAGACGATCCAAGGACAACGACAGAATTTTTACGCATTATGGAAAAAGATGCCAAACGGCTGCAAGCTTTAATCCAAGATATCATTCAGCTTTCAAAAGGACGTCAAGCCCTAGATTACCCGATTCAAAACATCACTGTCGCGGAACTTTTAGCCCAAATTTTAGAAAGTTATCAGGCTCAAATTCAAGCGAAAAATTTAAGTGTTCATTTAGTAGGAGATCAAGCTTTAGTCTGGTCCACAAAAGTTGAACTTTTCTATCCGATTGCTAAAAATTTAATTGAAAATGCAATTAAGTACACACCGGAAGCTAAAAAAATTACAATTAGCTATACTCTAGCAGATAATTTAACCTTAAACGTTTCAGATCAAGGCCTTGGCATTGACAGCGATGATCAACAACGCATTTTTGAACGCTTCTATCGGGTAGACAAAGCCCGCGCAAGACAATCCGGCGGCACCGGTTTAGGCTTAGCGATTGTAAAAGAATCTGTTGAAAAACTCGGAGGCAAAGTCCAATTAGAAAGTCACCCCGGTGTTGGCTCAACCTTCACCGTGACACTACCAAAGCTCTAAATAGAGCAAAACGGCAAAAAGCTACTGACAAAATTTATTGTCAGTAGCTTTTTTTACTAGCTCCAAAAAGGAGTGTGACTATTTGTTTGTCACCTTACCGTCAACAGAACGTTCAATTTTCATGGTGGTAATTGGCAGGTAACCCAATTCTTTTACAGGACCGTTTTGAATTTCATCGGTTAGTAGATAATCCAAGAATTTTTTTACATCCTTGTCTGGTTCACCTTTTGTATACATGTGTTCGTAAGACCAGATTTTCCATTTGTTTGTTTCGATATTTTCTGGGGTTGGCGTCACATTATCAACAGAAAGTTCCTGTAAACTATCGTCAATATAAGATAACGCCAAGTAACTGATAGCCCCCGGTGTTTCTGCGACTATTTTTTTCACGGTGCCAGAAGAATCTTGTTCTTGGGATTGCACCGGTGTTTCACCATCAAGTCCCCATTTTTCAAAAGTTGCTCTGGTCCCACTGCCAGAAGCACGATTAACGACTGCAATTTTTTCATCTTTGCCGCCAACTTCTTTCCAGTTGGTAATTTTACCAGTAAAAATGTCAATTAATTGCTGTTGGGAAATATTTTTGACTGCGACGTCTTTATTTACTACTGGGGCCATTCCTACAACCGCTACTTTGTGGTCCACTAGCTCTTTTGCATCGACACCATCTTTTTCTTCGGCAAAAACATCTGAGTTGCCAATCGTTACAGCACCAGCAGCAACTTGGCTCAACCCTGTACCACTTCCGCCACCTTGAACAGTAATTTGATAATTGGGATTTTCAGTAGTAAAACTATCTTTGGCTGCCTCAACTAATGGTTGTAAGGCTGTTGAACCAACCGCGGTAATTTTTGCACCGCTTGCTTTATTTTCTTCTCCAGTTTTTGCACTACCATTCCCACAGGCCGCTAATAATAAAGTTGCTGCCACTGCAGTTGCTACTAAATATACTTTTTTCACGTTTTCCACTCCTATCTTTAATTACAAACTCAGTTTACACAAGCTTTGTAAACTTGATATAAGCAGTGTGTAAAGATTTTATCAAGCATTGTAAAATTTACGTAAAGCAATTTGTCATGAGCTTATTTCACCCTCATTTTAAAAAAAAGGAATATAATAAAAGTTGTAAAGACAATTGTGTTACATAAGAAAGGAATTGATAATCATGTTAGAAATTCATTACATCGTAACCGGTTCAGATGAAGAAGTAAAAAAATACGACAAAGCTAGTGATTTTGTTGGGGCGCAATATAAAGAAGTGCCAGACTTACAAGATAACTATCAAGTAACCAAAGCACTATTAGACGGCAAAGAAATTGAATTAGACGACAAAACCATTGGTGGTTTATTCAATTATTTGAACAAATAGTTAAATAATTCTAAGTTACTTTTTGAAGATAAAAAAAACCACTTATGATTTTTTCATAAGTGGTTTTTTATCTGTCCTGTTACAGGAGTGAAAAAAGCTTTTCCAACTGGCTTATTTCACACTTCCTTCTTTAGTTAAAAGTTAAAATGTGCAAAACAAAAAGCCATTTTTGCAAATTTTGCTCCTTTGGCTTTAAGCTGCAGAATTCTTTTGAATTTTTTATTATCTAATAAAGTTAAAGACAATAAATGCATAAAGCAAAAATAATGTTAACACAATGAATAAAACATTCTCACGTTGATCGTGATTGGGATGTAATAAAATATAAAGGCGCTCTTTTTTACTTTGCTTTTTATGTACAAAAAAATGAATCACACTATAAAAGATTCCGACTGCAATAAAAGTCAGAAAAAAACGAACAAAATACTGCATGCCCACCGCTAACATCATGACCATTGTCGGAATGAAGAGCAATTGTTCAAAAAAGATAATACCTTGACGATAACGACGAAAAAACTCGGTTATAGCATATTTCATTTCAAAACCTTCTTTCATTTCATTCATTTACTTTGCATCTATTTTACATTAGTTTACTTCTGTCTAAATACCCGATATAATTAAATTACAATTAACTTAAGATGAGATTACGAAAACTTCCGAAAGTAGGGGCGCTGATGCACTTAAGTAAAGAACAAACGACACGTCTTTTAGAACAGATGGATTTTGTCACTTTTCAAGAGAAAATCACCCAATATTTTGACGGTGAAGAAGTAGACTTTTCCGTTTATTATCTTAAAAACAAAAAAAATGGTTCCGTTTTGGCGACAATGCCAAAATACGCCTATGTGCCAAAAGAAGACGGTAACGGTAACCGATATGTAATGGGGTATGCAAGTATTTTATGGGAACAATTTGCTCCTGTTGACAAAGAAAATTTTGTTGCACGCCACGTCCAAGCTTTTTTTGATCAAAACAGCTATTTACCCAAAAATTATCAAGCCATCGTCAAAGACATTGAATTAGGGGCAAAATATCGCTTCTTTTTACTAGAACCATTACTGCGGGATTTAGAACTATGGGCAGCTGAAAAAGCCCGTTTACTACAACAGAAGAAACGCTATGGCTCCCCGATTTTAAAAGAACTCGTACAGCTGCCTAATTCTCAATTTGAAAACTTCTGTGTTCACCACTTTGCAACAAGCACTCACTATAATCAGCTGAAACTATTACTTGAAGATTTACCTGTGTGCTTTTTAAATCCCGATTATGAACTTGTTCATTACGGCTACGCCGTTGAATTTTGGCTTCACTATTCAGGTGAGGACACGAGTGTCAATTTAGAAGAAGAACTAAATGCTTTTGCCACCTCATTTTTAAACCAAGAATCAAATTATCACAGCCGCTTTTTATCTAGCGTTAGTATGCGGCAAGAATTATCCGAAGAAGTTTTACTAAAAATCGGTGCTCTATTAAGTGATTTAGAATACTGGGCTACTCGTCGTCTGATGCGTAAAGTCGAAATTTAACAAAAAACCGACAACTCTTTGAAAGTAACAAAGAACAACTGTGGTAAAAAAATTTTATGATCTAAAAAAAGATGGCTAACAAATCTTTGCTTTCGTCTTGTAAACGAAAGCAAAAGAATTGGTGACCATCTTTTTTATCTTCATTAATTTTCCAAATAAGCAGTCAAGCGGTCGATCGCTTCAACTAATTTTTCCATACTAGAAGCATAGCTTAAGCGAATATACCCCTCTGCTTCTTTTCCAAAAGCAATCCCAGGAATAACAGCTAATTTGGCTTTTTGTGCTAAATCGATACAAAATTTCATGGAATCTTGTTCCAAATGTGCAGGAATTTTGGCAAAAAGATAAAACGCACCGGAGGGTTTAGCTACTTCAAAACCCAGTGCTGTCATTTTTTCATATAAAAAATCCCGCCGTAAGCGATACTCTTCTTTCATGATTAAACCATCGTCAATTCCCTCAATTAAAGCCCGAACTGCCGCTTTTTGTGAAATTGTAGAAGCAGCGGTTACCAAATATTGGTGAACTTTAATGATTTCTTGGGTCAACTCTTTTGGTGCAAAAATAAAGCCAATTCGCCAACCAGTCATGGCGTGAGATTTCGATAGGCCATTAATCAAGATTGTTTGCTCCCGTAAAAATTCGGCAATCGAAACATGCTCTTCATCATAAGAAAGTTCGCTATAAATTTCATCACTAATGACAAATACCGGATATTTTCTTAAGACGTCCGCCAAAGCCTTAACTTCTGCTTTGGAATAAGTAACTCCAGTAGGATTACTTGGATAGTTTAAAATTACTGCCTTAACAGCATCCCCATGGGCAATTAGATGCTCCTCCAAAACTTTTGGTGTCAAAACAAAATTATCACCAGTTGTATCCATATAAATAGGTTTGGCTGCGGCTAAGGTAATAACCGGTTCATACCCAGGGTAAATAGGGGCAGGTAATAGTACTTTATCGCCAGGATTTAAAACAGCTAACAATGAAGCGGAAATTGCCTCTGTAGCACCAATTGTCACTAAAACTTCTGAAGTGTAATCATAGGTGACGTGATATTTCTGCTTTAAAAAAAGAGCAGCAGCTTCCCTGACGTCTGCTAAGCCAGACATTCCGGTATAATGACTGAAGTTTTGCTCAATGGCATCTTTACCAGCTGTTTTGACATGATCGGGGGTATTGAAATCTGGTTCTCCTAAAGTCAATTTCAAAATATCTTCAATGCCGGAAACTTTTTCATCAAACTGGCGGATTAAAGAAACTGCAATTTGATAAACTTGTTTGTTGAAGCGTTTTGTTAAATCCATCTTCTCCACTCCTTTTTATGAATAACCTTGATACTGTATCACGTTTTATGTTTTATCCTACCATAAAATGAAAAAAAGCGGCAGTGAAATTTTCAATAAAAATAAAATGCAGTACAAATATAGAAAAACCGTGCTAAAAACTGTGTGTTTCAGTCTTTAGTACGGTTTAAAGTGGCAAAATTTTAATGAGTCAGCTCTGACTGTTGTGCTAAGTAGGCTTTGGCTTCTTTGTTCACAACTTTTAAATCTACCCCTTGTTGTTTGGCAGCAAAAACACAGCCACAATAGCATTGACGAAAGACATCGTATTCCTTACACATTTGAATAGAGCGCTCATAACCTTTATTCTTTTTAAAATCGCTTGGTAGATAATTCACACTGTAAATTTTTTGAATGTCCATCCCGATCTGATTAATTAATTGCGCATTTTTCTTTGGCGAAATTGTCAGGGCACTGCCAAAATAATCATACCCCAGCTTTAACGCCTCTTCTGCTACTAAATCGAGGCGCATTTGAAAACAAGCCGTACATCTTTTGCCACCTTCTGGTTCATCTTGTAGGTGGTTTTCTTTGATAATGGCTAAAAATTCATTGGGTTTATAATCGGCAGCAATAAACCCCACCTCAGCGCCGGTCTTTTCATTAAAATCGGCGACGAATTTCTTTTGTACGAGTAAACGCCGCTCATATTCACTTTTGGGGTGAATATTGGAGTTGGCAAAATAAATCGTAACGTCTGCATATTGTGTTAAAAATTCTAAAGTATACGTACTGCAAGGAGCACAACAACTATGAATCAAAATTGTGGGGCGTTTTTCTTCTTCTTCCCAACGGGTAATCATTTTCCGTAAAACGTAGTCATAGTTAATTTTTTGGTTCTTCATTTTATCTAAAATTTGACTTGCTTCAATCATCAAAGTATCTCCTTACTGATTTGATAACAATTAAACTTGCTGGCTGTAGTGCTTTAACAATCATTTATCGATCTGAAAAATATAACAATTACTTCCATATGAAATTCAGTCTTATTCGAAAAATTCGAAAAAATAAAAAACGTTCTATTTTATTTAACAAAGAGGAAAATAAGAATTTTATTACTTTCAAAACAAAATGATTAAATAACATTGTTTTTATCATTTTTAGTACCTAAAATGAATTATAACTAAAAAAACACCGTTACTTGTAATTCATCTTAAACTAGGAGGTGCCCGATGTCAAAAGCATTTTTGAAACTCCCCGTCATGTTTTTTGCAATTCCATTTGTCTACTTATCCTTACTTCTTGATACATATTTTCATTCGATGTTTGGCTTTTTAATCACACTAATTTTTTCACTTGGTGTCGGTTTTTATTTTAAAGCCTGTGATCAGTTATTCTTATGGTTTTTAGGCAATATTCTTTCTACTGTTTTTTCCGTTATTTTGCAAAATCAACATCCTGAATGGCACTTTTTCTACCAACCTTTTAACCCAGCATTTTTAGTATTACTTTTGTCTGTCCTCTATTTAATCCCGCAAATTATTGGTATTATTTGGGCGACGACCCTACAAGTACATTTTTTTAAATAGCGTTATAAATTATAAAAAGGCTTCAAGTTACTTACACGAATAAGTAACTTGAAGCCTTTATTTGCCTCATAAAAACTCTAAAAATTCAGCGCCCCACGTTTAACAAGTAATACTATTATTTTAAGACTCTTTCAAATGAATCTTTTTAATAATCAATTTGTCAAATAAACTAGAGGTGCTATCTTGTTCTCCGATAATTTCTGCGACAATCGTTTTACCTTCGTGTTTTTTGCGTAACTGATAGACAATTTTGCCGCTTTCTTTTAATTCAGATATCATATCCACAACACCGCCAAAACCAGTCTTACGGGTAATAAAACCGAGGGCAACCATCCGCTCATCTAAATTTTTAGCTGAAATTACAGAACCTGTAATCAAAGCAGTCCGCATTTTTCCTAAAAATTCTTCTAGACCATCGGCTGTTTGTAAATCATCCTCTTCCACTTCTGGACGATTATGTAATTCCTGTAATAGATTTTCATATTGTTCTTGGGTCAACATTACACCGGCTACTTTTTCCCGATTAAAAACGTAAACTGCTGTTCCCGCTTCTCGAGCCTGATTAAAAACATCCATTGGAGATTTTTTCACTTCGGTAATAGAAGTCGTCGGCACCTCTAACTTTTTCAGTTCCATTTTGCTTCCTCCTTGAAAAATTCCCACTATAGAAAAGGCAGTCAGCAAGCCGCCCTGCGTATTTAGTATTTATCAATTCCATAGCAAAGTAGTTCAACGAACACATTATAGCACACCTAAGCTTAGATGAGGCAAATGATTTTTCTATTGTTATTTCATTTTAGCAAATCCTGTGCATATTGCCACAAAAAAAATAAAGTCTGACACACCTACAACAAATATACACGCTATTTTTTCAAATAACGGCTTAAAATTGACTTTTTGACTAGGCTAAAATTTTTTTCTACGAATAAAAAAAACTGTAAAATCATAAAATTTCTATGACTTTACAGTTTCAATGACTATTTTTTAATTTTTAAAGTCATGGCATTAATAGCCACAATAACCGTACTTAAAGACATCAAAATTGCTCCCACAGCTGGGCTTAAAATGATCCCAATTGGTGCCAAAATACCAGCAGCTAAAGGAATCGCCACAATATTGTAGCCTGCACCCCACCATAAGTTTTGAATCATTTTGTTCCGGGTTTGTTTTGATAAATCCAAGAAGTGTAAAATATCTTCTGGATTACTATTAGTCAAGACCACATCAGCAGAGTCAATTGCAACATCGGTCCCTGCACCAATCGCAATTCCCACTGTCGCGCGGGCTAAGGCTGGAGCATCATTAATGCCATCTCCTACCATAGCTACTTTTTTACCGGCATTCGTCATTTCACTAACAATTTTTTCTTTGCCATCGGGTAATAGCCCTGCATGAAAATTATCAATGCCTAAATAATTGGCCACAGTTGTAGCGGCTTCTTGATTGTCACCAGTCAACATAACCGGCTCAACACCACGATCTTTTAGCGCTTGAATAAAGGTTTTTGCTTCCGGTTTTACTTTGTCCCCTAAGGCAATGAGGGCAATTAATTTATCATCAACAAACAAGTAACTAATTGTATTGCCTTGTGTTAAATAAGGTGCCAACGTTTTTTTATCAACTGTTTGTTTGCGTTTTGCTAGCTCTTTGTCGTTTGCTATTAGAACTTGGGTGTTATTAACGACACCAGACAAGCCGACACCAGCAATATTTTTTAAATCTTCGCCTTTTAGAACTTCAATTTCTTTTTCTTCGATATATTTCATAATTCCAGTTGCAATTGGGTGATTGGCGTTTTTTTCTAAAGCACCAATATATTGTAACGCCTGGTCTTCTTGCCAATCTGCGGCTAATATTTCAACGCCGGTGACCGCAAAAGTACCTTCTGTTAAGGTCCCTGTTTTATCTAAAAGAATGGCATCTAAATCATGCGTATTTTCAATAGCATTCCGATTTTTTAGCAATAACCCGTTTTGGGCAGCTAGAGAAGTTGAACGTGCCACTACAAGCGGAATTGCTAAACCCAAAGCATGGGGACACGCAATTACAAAGACTGTCACCATGCGGTCAAGTGCCGTTGGCAGATCCGCTGCTACAAGCCAAGCGACAAATGCCAATACCCCAGCGACTAAAGCGACATAAAAAAGCCATTTTGCTACTTTGTCTGACAAAGCTTCCAAATGTGATTTTTCAGCTTGGGCGTCTTTGACCATTTTCATCACTTTGGCTAAATATCCATTTTCACCAGTACCGGTTACTTCAATTTGGATTGTACCGTCGCCATTAACAGAACCGCCAATAACTTGATCTCCAGTTTTACGGATCACACCTCGGGATTCACCAGTAACGGCAGACTCATCAACAGTTGTTTCACCCTTTAAAATCTGACCGTCTGTTGGCATTTTATCCCCAGCACGAACAATCAACGTGTCACCTTCGTGGACTTCTTGTAGCGAGATTTTTTCTTCTTTTCCCGCTTTATTAACTCTTGTCACGGTATCTGGTAGTAATTCAGCTAATTTTTTTAAAGCACTGCTGGCATTTGAGACAGCATTCATTTCAATCCAATGCCCCAGCAGCATAATCACAATTAAGGTCGCCAATTCCCAGAAGAAATCCATCACATGTTCGGTGTGTAAAAAGTGATTGGCAATAAATGCATAAAGACTATAGATATACGATACCGTAATCCCCATGGCAATTAGGGTCATCATTGCAGGATTTTTCATTTGTAATTCCATTTTAGCTCCGCTTAAAAATGGTTGACCACCATAAATAAATAAAATCGTAGCCAAAATTAAAACGACATAATCAGAACCAGGAAAAGTAAATTGAAAAGGCAGACTCACCCCCATCATCGGTGAAAGGATGATAATCGGAATTGCTAAAACTAAAGAGAGCCAAAATTTCTGTTTGAAATTTCCCATATGCATAGAATGGTCCATCCCACTCATATCGTGATCCATATGCTGCATATCGTGATCACCATGACTCATTCCATGATGCATTTGCCCATGATCACCATGGTTGTGATTCATGTGCCCATGATCCATATGTTCATGTTCCATTTGCTCATGATTCATTTGCTCATGATTCATGTGTTCATGATCCATGTGTTCATGTTCCATGTGTTCATGTTCCATTTGCTCATGTTCCATGTGTTCATGTTTCATTTGCTCGTGACCCATATGATTAGGATTGCTACCGGTCATATTATGATTGGTAGCAATCTGGGTGTTTTCAGCAGAATTTTCACCCTTTTCATCTTCCTGATGACCTTTGTGATCCATGTGAGCCATATGATCCATAGCTGCCGCTTTATCATGATTCATTGGCTGCTTTTTTTCATCTACATCTTTTGCGTCTTTCATCACTACTCCCTCTTTTCTAGTTTTAATCGATTCAGACTAAGTGAGTTTAGTAAAACACTGACTGAACTAAAGGCCATTGCCCCGCCAGCAATAATCGGATTTAAAAAGCCTAAAGCAGCAAAGGGAATACCAATTGTATTGTAAACAAATGCCCAAAATAAGTTTTGTTTTATTTTTTTTATTGTTGCTTTTGACAATTGCAGCATTTGATCCAAATAGGTTAAATCACTGTGGATCAACGTTACATCGGCAGTCTCCATGGCAATATCTGTTCCGCTTCCCATTGCAATACCAACATCAGCTAAGGCTAGCGCAGGCGCATCGTTAATTCCGTCGCCTACCATACCTACTAATGCACCTTTTGCTTGTAGTTCTGCTACTTTGGCAGATTTTTCATCTGGCATAACTTCAGCAAAAACATTCGTAACAGAAATTCCCACCTGTGAACCGATATATTCAGCTGAGGCCTTGTTGTCACCTGTTAGCATATAGACTGCAATCCCATGATTTTGTAATGTTGCAATTGCCGCTTTGGAAGTTGCTTTGATTTCATCAGCTACAGCTACGATCCCTAAAACATTTGTTTCATCTGAAACCAGCATGACTGTTTTACCTTCTTTTGACCATTGGTTTAATTTTGAAAGGTAGTTGTCACAATCTTCTTTTTCTGCCATAAGCTTCGCATTGCCAACAAAATAAGTTTTACCATTTATTTGTCCGGCAATCCCCAAACCAGGCAATGCTTCAAAGTGATCAACCTTTACGGCTTGAATATTTTTTTCTGTGCCATAATCAACGATTGCACCGGCTAAGGGATGCTCTGAAGCAGCTTCTAAACTAACTAAAACAGTTAATAAATCCGCTGTGGCTAATTGCAAATTCGTTACAGTAGGTTTTCCTTTTGTAATTGTTCCCGTTTTATCTAAGACAATGGCATTTAGTTGCGCAGCTTGTTCCAATACCGCTCCGCCTTTAATTAAGATACCGTTTTTAGCGCCTAGTCCAGTCCCAACCATAATTGCAGTTGGCGTTGCCAGCCCTAAAGCACACGGACACGCAATAACTAGTACAGCAACACTATGAATTAAAGCTTCCTGCCAATTGCCACTCACAAGTCCTGTTACAATTAATGTTACCATAGCAATTGCTAAAACGCTGGGTACAAACACTGCTGAAATTTTATCCGCAATTTGTTGAATCGGGGCTTTTTGTCCTTGGGCATCTTCAACCATACGAATAATTCGAGCTAAAACTGTCTCATCGCCGACTTTCAAGGTTTTAATCACTAATTGGCCGGTATTATTAACAGTCCCGCCAAAAACAGTACTGCTGCTTGTTTTTGCCACAGGCATACTTTCCCCTGTCAGCATACTTTCATCAACGGTCGTTTTACCGCTGAGCACAATACCGTCTACGGGAATTTGCTCTCCAGGGCGAATAATTACTTGCATTCCTTGTCTTACAGATGCAATGGCTACTTCACTTTGGCTTCCATCTTCATTGACCACCCGTGCGGTTTTTGCTTGTAGTTGCATCAATTGCTTAATGGCAGAACTAGTTTTATTTTTTGCAGTAGTTTCCAAGTATTTTCCAAGTAAAATTAAGGCTATAATCATTCCGCTACTTTCAAAGTAAAGTTCATGGGGATCACCGCCTAAAAAACCATTATAAAAACTCAAAATAAAAGCTGCCGTAGTACCTAAAGAGACCAAAACATCCATGTTTGGTGCTTTGGTTTTTAAAGCGTGATAAGCACCTTTATAAAAGCGTAGCCCAACACCAAATTGAATCGGGGCAACTAAAATCAACTGCACGATAGGACGATGGAAAAAGTGCACCCAGGAGGCATTAACACCAAGTATCATCGCAATCATTGCAACCATTAAAGGGGCAACTAAAACAACGCTGATCATTAAATCCCGTCGCATTTTTTGAATTCGTGCTTGTTTCTTTTCTGCTACTTGTTGTCGATGCGCTTCATCATCCAAAATTGCACCATACCCAATGTTTTCCACACTTTTAATTAACGCTTCGGCAGTGGTTTCATTAAATTGTACGGTAGCTTTTTCCGTAGCCAAGTTGACTGTCGCCTGCGCAACTCCTGGTTGTGCCTTTAATTCTTTTTCAACGCGAGCTGAACAATTGGCGCAGGTCATCCCTGTAATGACAAAGGTTGCGACTTGCTCATTATTCATTAGGCCACCTCAGTTGGATACCCAGCCGCCGTAACTGCTGCAATAATTTTTTCATCGGTTAATTGGCTATCATCGTATTTCACCACGCCGTTGTTTTTCTTTAAATTAATTTTGACTTTTTTCACGCCCGGTAATTCATTGATTGTACCTTCTACTTTTGCGACACAATGCCCACAACTCATACCACTAATATTAAATGTTTGTTTCATCTTGATTTCCTCTTTTCATATTTTTTAATGATTTATTTTGACTTGATGTTGACTACATTCACATTGACCAGGAATACAATTGCAAGCAATACTTGCTACTGGTGTTTTGGCAAGTAGCGCAGTATTAATTGCCGCAATATCTGCTGCTGTCAATTCTGCTTCGTTGATTAAGTCAGCAATTGTTACACCAATCTTTTTGGCACAGATGTGAGAAAAAAGATTTTCGGTTGCACTGCGAACAGTTGCAGTTTCTGATACATTGGGGTAATAAATAAATTTTTTACCTTCTGCCTCACTCCGAATTACTTCTTTTTTACTTAACCGTCCTAATAGTGTCTTTACCGTAGCAAGCTTCCAATCCATCTTATCACCTAAAATTTCAGCAATCTCATGCGCAGTTGCAGCTTTTACTGTCCACAATACCCGCATCACTTCCCATTCTGCATCGCTGATTTTGACAGGTTCTGTCATCATGTTATCCTCACCTCGTTTACAAGTGTAATCTCAACTTCTTTTTAAGTTTACATCTGTAAACGTAAATGGTCAAGAAAAAACTTCACCAAATTTTTTAGTGAAGTTTTTTTATGCCTATTTTTTAAAAAATTAATTTGAAAGTACTTTCCATTGTGTAAGGTTTATCAGCTGTCAGAGTAATACTGCCAAATTGAGGGTAAATTTCAGTACCAGGCACCCCTTGTGGCTCAATCGCCACTGCCCCGTGATTTGCCATAACGCCGTTTTTCATTACTGTCCCCGCTTCCCCAGTGCCGGTGGTATAAATAACTACTGCTGGAGCTTGTGTCATCAAACTTAAGGCAACTTTTCCATCTGGTGCAGTTAAAGTTAATGCTTTTTGGGCACCTTCATCAATCAAAAAAGGATCATCTAAAAGCGTCTCGCCAATTTTAGCACCTGTCACAAAATCAAATTTTGTACCAGCGACCGCAACTTTCTCGCCAGTTGTTGTGACGTCATCATTGGTTTTAGCAACAAAATGTGCGTTAATTTGTAAATTATGCGTATCAATTGACTCACTGGGCGAACCCGTCAAATTATAGTAACCATGATTGGTTGGATTGAACAAAGTTTTTTTATCTGTGGTTGCTTCAAATTTGAAACTGTATTGATTATCATCGGTTAAAGTATAAATTGCTTTTGCCACTAAATTACCAGGGAAACCGTGATTGCCATCCGGATCATTTAATGTGAAGATAACACCAGCCTCATTATCCTTAGTGAAGGTTTGTGCCTCCCAATTTCGCGCGTCAAATCCTACAAAACCACCATGTAATGTATTGCCCTTTTGATTAGCCTCTGTTTTGTAAATTGTTTCATCTAATTCAAACTGTGCGCCGGCAATGCGACCAGCGACCGGGCCAATGGTAGCATTATAATAACTATTTTCTTTGTAGTCTGTTATTGTCTTGCATCCAACCAATACATCACGCAAAGTGCCATCGACTGGTAATGCTAACGAAATGGCACGCGCCCCAAAAGGATGTAGCCCCAAAACTACTCCATTTTCATTTTTCACTTCATAATACGTTCCGAATGCCTTACTGTCTAACTTTGTAACTGTTGCCATCTGCACCGCTCCTTTGTTTATCCACTATCTCGATGAAAAAAGCCTTTTCAATCTCTTTTTTAGTATAGCGGTGATCAGCAGGAACGTCAATTTATTTAGTAACATTTAGTAAATTTAATTTTACTACTTTTCGTATCCACGTAAGAGGAGCTGTCACCTTTAAAAAAAAGCAAGTTTAAGATGTAACGTATGGTCTAAAACATTAATATAATTCCAGCCCCTATTTACGTACAAAGTCTGGTCTGAAAATAGCTTTTTCAAAAACAAAAGCGAGATTTTTATTGCACAAAAAAAACGCATCTTCGATTGAAGATACGTTTGAAACTGGGGTAGCTGGATTCGAACCAACGCATGAGGGAGTCAAAGTCCCTTGCCTTACCGCTTGGCTATACCCCAATGGTGGAGGAGAGTGGATTCGAACCACTGAACCCTAAGGAACGGATTTACAGTCCGTCGCGTTTAGCCACTTCGCTACTCCTCCGAAAGGTTTTAATCAACCTGACTTAGTTATAATACAAAAGATAACTAAAAAATGCAAGTGGTAATTTCAATTTTTTTTACAGAAATTTTAGTCATGCAAATTATGTTGCAATAACACAGCTTCCACCGCTAAATCTAAGGATTTATAAGCTCCTAGATCCTCTTTTCCTAAGAAAGCTTCGTAATTCTTTTCACCCATAGTCAAAATTTCACCAATAACTTTTTTACCGATTGATAATTGGTTGACGGTGTAATTTTTACCTTTAATATCTTTTTTTACTTCTTCTACTTTAACTTCGATATCTTTTTTCTTCGTCACACTTCTCACCTCGCTAAAGTATTTTATCATATTCTTATCTTGTTGGGTATAAAAAAGGAAATGAAAAACCCAAACAAGTCCGCCTCCCCTTCTCATCTTGGTACTTTTAACCGCTAAAAGGTACGTGCATTTTTTGTTTGGGTTGTAATCTTTCTTACATATTGTGCGTATTGGTTAAAACTGCTGCAGTTACCAAATAACCGGCCTCTGTTAGTACTTCTTTAACTTTTTCAACATTACGAGACTGAACTTGAATTTCAACAATTGTAGCCAGTTCCATCCGATTAACGACAATCGTTAAAATACTAAAATCATGCTCGGCTAAAAGTTTGGTAATTTCTGCTAAAATCCCCACATGATCATCGGCTATTTGTAAGCTGATCCGGGTCCCACCATCGTTGTAGCCAGTAATTTTTAAAAAGGCCGCGAAGATATCATTATTGGTTATGATTCCTTTGACTGCTTCTTTTTCTACTACTGGTAGTACAGCAATCTTATTTTCCCGCATTTTATAAATGGCATCTTCTAGCAATGCATCTGGTGCAATGGTCAGCACATTTTTTTCCATGACATCGCCTACGGTCGTCTTATTTAACAAATAATTGGCTTCATAGACACTTAAACTTGTGGCTTTTGAAGGCATCGCTTCTTGAATAATGCCTTCTGTAATTAATCCGACTAATTTATCCTGTTGCAAAACGGGCAAACGATGGATATCGTGTTGTTTCATTAAATCAATCGCATCAAAAATAGGTGTATCTGGTGCTACTACTACTAAGTTTTTTGTCATAAAATCACTAACACTCATCTTCTAACCCCCTAAATAAGCTTTTTTCACTTCATCGCTGGCTAATAATGCTTTTCCTGTGCCATCTAAAACAACACTGCCAGTTTCCAAGACATACCCGCGGTCTGCAATAGACAAAGCCATTTTAGCATTTTGTTCGATCAGTAAAATCGTCGTACCTTGCTCTTTGATTTCTTCAATAATACTGAAGATTTCTTTAATAAAAATCGGCGCGAGTCCCATTGACGGCTCGTCTAACAAAAGCAATTCAGGTTTTGACATTAAAGCGCGCCCCATAGCCAACATTTGTTGTTCACCACCAGAAAGTGTTGCGGCATCTTGGTTGCGGCGTTCTTTTAAAACCGGAAACTTTTGAAAGACTTGTTCGTAATCTTGTTTTACCTCCCCGTCCTTACGTAAAAATGCACCCATTTCCAAGTTTTCTTGTACCGTTAAACCACTAAAAACATGGCGTCCTTCTGGTACTTGAGATAACCCAGCTGCCACAATTTTTTGTGGCGGCGTTTTGGTAATACTTTGTCCTTTAAACGTAATTTCACCTTGGCTTGGACGTAATAAACCTGAAATTGTCCGTAAAATTGTTGTTTTTCCAGCACCATTGGCACCGATTAAAGAAACAATCTCCCCTTTATTGACATTAAATGACACATCATGAACCGCTTCAATAACACCGTAATGGACAGTTAAATTTTTAATTTCTAACATTACATATCCCCTCCCAAATACGCTTTTATGACACGGGGATCTTTTTTGATTTTTTCTGGTTCACCTTCAGCAATAATGCGACCGTATTCCAAAACATAAATCCGCTGACACACATCCATCACCAAACTCATATCGTGTTCAATTAGCAAAATGGTCAGCTGAAAGTCCTTTTGAATTTTACGGATTAATTCCGTTAATTCGGCTGTCTCTTGCGGATTCATTCCTGCTGCTGGTTCATCTAAAAACAAGATTTTTGGCTCTGTTGCTAGAGCCCGCACAATTTCTAAACGCCGTTGTTCGCCATAGGGCAAGTTTTTAGCTAAAGTTGTTAATTTACTTTCTAAACCAAAAATTGCCAGTAGCTCCACTGCTTTTTGTTTCAGCGCATCTTCATTACGGTAAAATTTCGGCAAACGTAAAATACTTGTAAAAAAGCCTTCTTGATGCTTGGCGTTCATCGCAATTAGAACATTATCTAAAACACTTAAGTCTTTAAACAAACGAATATTTTGAAACGTCCGAGATAATCCCATTTTGGCAATGTGGTAAGGCTTAACGCCATTTAACTTTTCAACTTGTCCTTGCGGTGAAAATAACACATCACCGGCACTAGGCTCATAAACACCGGTTAATAAGTTAAATAGTGTCGTTTTTCCTGCACCATTTGGGCCAATCAACCCTACTAATTCATTAGTATCCAACGCCATATTCACATGAGAAACTGCAGCCAGGCCACCAAAGTTTTTCGTCAAATTTTTAACTGTTAATAGAGGCATCTGCATCATCCCCCTTTGTGAATTTTTTCCAAATTTTCTTAACAGAAAATTCCCAAGTTCCCAACAAGCCACTTGGTTTAAAGATCATAATGATAATTAGCGCTAGTGCATAGACAATCATACGAACATAACCAAAGTCTTGTAAAAACATATTTAAAACGCCCAAAACAATCGCTGAAACGACTGCACCTGTCGTTGAGCCCATCCCACCAAAGACGACAATAATTAATATATCAATGGATTTCATAAAGCCATAGTCTTTTGGAAAAACCGATTGTTGGTAACCGGCAAATAACGTGCCGGCAATACTAGCCGTAATAGCCCCTAACACAAAGGCAACGACCTTATACTTGGTTGTGTTAACTCCCATCGACTCAGCTGCTATCTCGTCTTCGCGCACAGCTAATGTCGCACGACCGGGACCACTATGAACAAAATTTGCCACGACTAAGATCGTCAATACAGCAAAGACGTAGACCGTCTCCCAAGTGGTAAATTGTAAAATACCAAAAATTCCGGTTGGACCATTGGTGATATCCCGCATGTTAACAATTAAAATACGGATAATTTCTGAAATTCCCAACGTTGCAATCGCCAAATAATCGCCTTTTAATCGCAGTGTTGGAACGCCGACTACTAATGCCACCGCGCCTGAAATCACCATTCCTAATAAGAGGCCAGTAAAAAAGCCGCCATAAGTAGGATTATTAATGGACATAATAGCACCGGAATAAGCACCAATCGCCATAAAACCAGCGTGCCCTAAAGAAAACTGACCAGAAAAACCGATAATCAAATTCAAACCCACAGCCAAAATAATGTTGATACCAATATTGACAATAATCCGGTCAGTAAACATGGTAATTACACCGGTGTTATACAAAACTAACAAAACCACATAGACTAAAGCAGCCAAGCCTAACCAGGTTAAATTGTATTTCAAATTCTTTTTCATCCTGGTCACCTACACTTTCTCTTTAATATTCTTGCCTAAAATTCCTGCCGGCCGAATTAATAAAATCAAAATCAAAACTAAATAAACAATAGCATCTTTAAAATCAGAAAAGCCTAACGCCGTTGCAATTGTCTCAATTAGACCAATTACAAAGCCCCCCAAAGCTGCACCAGGAATAATCCCAATCCCTCCTAATACGGCGGCAACAAAAGATTTCAAACCTGGCGTAACCCCCATCATGGGATCAATCGAGTTATAATAAAGACCAATTAACATTCCGCCAGCAGCCGCTAAAGCTGAGCCCAAGGCAAAGGTAAAAGAAATTGTACGATTCACATTAATTCCCATTAATTGAGCAGCATCTGGATCAACGCTGACTGCCCGCATCGCTTTTCCCATCTTCGTTTTCTTTACAATTAATTGTAATAAAACCATCAAAATAACTGAGACTGCTAAAATTAAAAGCTGAATATTGCTGACTTTAATAAAACCAAGGCTATATGTTGCCCGTTTAATTACTTGTGGAAAAGCCCGCACATCTGGACTAAAGAAGAAAATCATAACATTTTGCAGTAAATAAGATACCCCAATCGCTGTAATCAAAGCAGCAATTCGAGTTGATTTACGCAACGGACGATATGCCAAGAACTCAATCACTACACCTAATGCCGCACTAGCCGCCATTGAAATCAAAAGGGCTGGGAAAAATCCCAATCCGCCAAGATTAATCAAAAAATAGCCAATAAAACTACCAATCATATAAACTTCACCATGGGCAAAGTTAATTAACTTGATGATTCCATAAACCATTGTGTAGCCCAAGGCCAATAATGCGTATATACTGCCTAAAAATAAGCCATTTATTAATTGTTGAATCATCGTTTCCATCTCATCACATCCATTTATCTTTTAAAAAAAGGTTGAGATAAAAGTCGCGCTGCAGTAAAAGTATCCCTCATTTATTTTAGAAAGCGCCTGTCTTTTAACAGTATGCTAAAAACAAATGACTGATCGTTTACTACAGCTGTCTTTATCCAACCTTTCAAAGTTCTTATTTACGGATTTACTGTCTCCGCTGAAGTTTCTTTTCCATCTGTTAAGCCCAGGACTACGGCTGATTTTTCAGGGTTATGTTCTTTATCAATTGTCATTTCTCCTGTTACCCCTTTAAAATCTTTCAAGCTTTCTAAACCTTTTTTAATCGCACTTGAATCAGCAGACCCTTCATCTTCAATCGCTTGTTTTACCATATAAACAGCATCATAAGCTAATGCATTAAATGAAGATGGTTCTTTGCCATACTTTTCCTTAAAAGCTTTAATGAAAGGTTCTACCTTGTCTGTTGCCGGAGCTTTCGTTGAGAAGTGACCTGTGTAAAAGACATTTGTGACATTGCTAGCACCAGCTGTTTCTACCAATTTGGCATCACCAAAGCCATCAGCCCCCACAATTGGTGTTTCAATTCCCATTTCCCGCGCTTGTTTGATAATTAAACCAGCTTCTGTGTAGTAGCCTGGAATGTATAAAACGTTGAAGTCTTTGTCTTTGATTTTTGTTAAGACTGCTTGGAAATCTTTGTCACCTTCTGTAAAGTTTTCTTCCGCAACGATTTTGCCTTTGTATTCATCTTTGAAGGCTTTTGTTAAGCCAATACCATAATCACTGGAATTATCACCTAAGATAATCGCTTTATCTGCTTTTAAGTTTTCATGGGCATATTTTGCTAAAATTTTTCCTTGGAAGCTATCTTGGAAACAAGAACGAAAAGCGTAAGCTTGGACTTTATCCCCTTGTTTTGTGATTGCATCATCTGTTCCTGATGGTGTAACTAAAGGTACTTCTGCTTTAGTTGCATTTGGTAATGCAGATTTTACCGCACCAGATGTCGCTGGCCCAATTAGCGCCACAACTTTACTGTTTGTTGTTAGGTTGGTTGCGACAGTTCCTGCTTCATTATTATCTGATTTATTATCTTTTGAGATTAAATCTATTTTTTTGCCGTCAATACCACCATCGGCATTGATTTGCTCGACTGCTAATTCAATACCTTCTTTTTCAGCATTTCCATAGGCTGCCACTGCACCGGATAATTCCATGTTCATTCCGATTTTAATCGTATCGCCTTCTTGTTTATTTCCTCCAGCAGAACCTTCTGTGGCTCCGCCTCCTTTTGGCGCTGCACTACATGCAGATAACAACACTAACCCCGTAAACAAAAATGCAAATTTCTTTTTCATATTATTCCTCCTCTTTTTCTCGGCAAAAATTTTTTGATTACACCAAAACTTCTATTTATATAAATATTAAATTTACCCAAAGCTTTGGCTAACCAATAAAGTTAAAAATTATGCCTTCTAAAAACAAGCTGTTTTCATAAAATAATCATGACACCGCCATGGACGATGGGATATGCTATAAAATATACTGAAAATTCAGAACAAAGTCAATGAATATTCAGAATATTTCATCAATTATTGCGAAATTATTTTATGTAAGCCTTTTACATATTTCAAAAGCATCGAAAACATGACAAACTAACATAAACACCAGGAACTGCTTTTGTAAAAAAACAACAAACAAAGTTTTTTATTATCTTCTTTTAATAATTTTATCATTTAAATTCAGTTAAGCCAAACGATATTCTAAGCACGCAACTTATTTTAAACGCTTCAAACCCATTAAAAATCGCTAAAAAAACTGAAGTTTACTTCATGACCAGAACAGCTAAAATACTTTTTTAGCTAACATGTAATGATAGTCTACCTTCAGATATCCTATAACAAGTGATCTAATACGCTAAACCTGTTTTTGTTATCTGCCAAAAATTCACTGGGGTACTATTTAGCTATAGACAGGTATTCTTTTTTAAGTCATGCATTGCCGGTTATTTTGCCTTCAATAGAGGAAATTAGCTTTCTTTTGAAACTCTTTAATTTCGGCAAATAAAAAAACGCCAAGAGAATGGTTAGCTCTTAGCGCGAATGATGGTGATGATGGTGATGATGAAGTTGTGTTTTACTTTCTTTTGGTTTATTAGGGTTCCGACGCAAGGAGAAAGTTTCCGGCACATAATCTAGGCCGCCTTTTACAAAAGGATGACAGCGTAATATTCTTGCAGTCCCCATAATACCACCCTTTAAGGCTCCATGTTTTTCTACTGCTTGAATCATATATGACGAACAAGTAGGGTAATAACGACAACTGGGGGGAAACAAAGGAGAGATAAAGCGTTGATACCCTCGTACCAGTCCAATCATTATTTTTTTCATGTAAATTATCCTTTCTGGAAATGATTGCCACTGGCCAAAGCATACGTCAATTTTAAAACTGTTACAAGTAAAAAAGTTCAAGTCACATGAACTTGAACTTTTAACTCCTATCCTAAAATTGTTACTTTCACTTGACGACGTCCCCAAGCTTCACATTGGCCTGCTGTCGAAAAATGAACATCAATAATATTGCCTTGAATTGCTGAACCGGTATCCACAGCGTAAGCTTCGCCATAACCTTCAACATATAAATGCGTTCCTAATGGAATTACACTTGGATCAACAGCTACCGCCATTGGGTTGGCAAGTAAGTTTTGGCCAGTTGCAGTGACAGAACCGCCACCTAAAGCATCCGCTGGATCTGAACTATAGGCTGTGGCTTCCATCATCATTGTTTGACCGCTTGGTTGGCTTTCATTTGCTTGCTGCGCTTTTGTTTCTTGTTGGGCAGCTTCTTTTGCTTCTTGTGCTGCCTTTTCTTTTTCTGCTTTTTCTTTTTCGGCTTTTTCCGCTGCGATTTTTTTTGCCTTTTCGGCGGCGGCTTTTTTAGCGGCCTCTTTTGCTTTAATATCTGCTTTGACTAAATCAACAGCTTTATTATTTGTTGTTTCCACTAACAGTGAACTTGATAAATTAGTTGCTTCAGCTTTTGAAACAAGTTCAGTCTGAAGTGTTGGCTGACTAGCCGTTTCATTTTCAGCTGCGTAAACAGGTAACATACTACCTACGGCGATCACAATCGTTGCACTTAAAATTGGTAATAAACGGGTTTGCATTAATCGACACTCCTCAAAAATATAAAAACTCTAATGGTCTAACTTGTACCATTACAATTAAATTGAATTTTTCCACGAGAAGTATCATAGCATCTCTTTTTAGCTGATAGGTTACAAGAGAGTTAAACCTCTTTGACAAGAAAAAAGAAACGCTGCTGTTTTTTGTTACAAACGAAATATTTGTCTTATAAGCATAAAGCAATAAGCAACAGCCTTGCTACTATAGGCTTTCAAATTATTACAAAAGCGTAATTTTCAATACAGAAAGTTTTTTTGAGAACGCTTTTATCACAAGTTATAAAATCACGATTACATGAAATTTGGGAAATCGACCCAAAAACCGCTGTTTATTACGTTAGTTTTACAAAAAAGACAAAAAATGAAGCGTTATCAATACTAATTTTCCCCACTGTTGTTTTAAAATAGTTAATTTTTATTAGGAAAATTTCGCCCCTTGGTATGAAACAACACAAAAAAAGTCGACCATATACGGTCGACTAACAGTTTTTATTTCATAAAATCTAAAATATGCGTCCAGAGTCCTGGATAAAAAACTTTTAATGGCATTCCTTCACCAATTCCACCATAGCCAATCATCGTTCCAATAATGAACATAATCATTGCAAGTAAAAGGACAAAAAGAATTTTCACTAAAGTCGTAATAATATAACGATTTAATCTCATCCAGTCACACCTCTATCTTTTAAGCAATTGTAGCAGCACTTTTAGCCGCTTTGTGTTCAATCTCAACACGTTCCACATTACCACCTAGAGCTTGTAATTTTTTGTGGAAGTTGTAATAGCCACGATCTAAATACTTCAAATTACGAACGCGGGTAATGCCGTTTGAACGTAAACCAACTAAGATCAAAGCCGCTGCAGCACGTAAGTCCGTTGCATAAACTAATGCCCCTTGCATTTCATGTCCACCTTCAATGACAGCCACATTGCCATCAATTTTCACATGAGCATTCATACGACGCATTTCTTCTAAATGTTGGAAACGATTTTCAAATACGGTTTCTGTTACGATACTTGTGCCTGGTGCAACCATTTGGATTGCAGTCATTTGAGCTTGCATATCTGTTGGGAAACCTGGGTGAGGCATTGTTTTCACGTCTGTTGGTTTTAATACTTTAGGTCCAATAACGCGAACTCCGCCTTCTTCTTCAATAATTTCAGCACCCATTTCGCTTAATTTAGAAATTAAAGGACGATTATGTTCTGAAATGGCATCTTGAATTAAAACGTTACCTTCTGTCATTGCTGCAGCCACCATGAAAGTTCCAGCTTCAATTCTATCTTGAACGATTGAATGGTTAACTGCGTGCAAATGATCCACGCCTTCAATTCTCATGGTTTCTGTACCAGCACCAAAAATTTGTGCTCCCATTTTATTTAAGACATTCGCAAGATCAACAATTTCAGGTTCACGGGCCACGTTTTCGATGATCGTTGTTCCTTTTGCTTTAACAGCAGCCATCATAATATTTTGCGTAGCACCAACACTTGGGAAGTCCAAGTAAATTGTGTTGCCGTGTAACTCATCGGCAATTGCTTCAATATAACCATCTTTTTGATTAATTTTAGCACCTAAAGCTTGAAACCCTTTTAGATGTAAGTCAATTGGACGTTTACCAATTGCACAACCACCAGGCATCGCAACTTTAGCATGTCCGTTACGCGCCAATAATGGTCCCATAACAACAATAGATGCCCGCATTTGGCTGACTAATTCATAAGGTGCTTCAATTTCTAATTGACGAGAAGCGTTGATCGTCACTTCGTTTGCAGCTTCATTAAAATCTACGTCCACATTTAAGTGGCGAATAACTTCATTCATCGTTAAAACGTCAGATAGAATTGGCACATTACGTAAAGTAGTAGTCCCTTCTTCTGCTAATAGACTTGCAGCTAAGATTGGTAAAACGGCATTTTTTGCGCCTTCAATTTTGACAGTACCTTTTAATTGATTACCACTTTGAACGATAATCTCTTCCATAAAATTCCCTCCAGAAAATAGCCTGAATGCTTCTGCACTCAAAATCTGTTTTATTATACCATAACTTTTTCATAAAGTACGTTTTTTGTATTCGTTAAACAATTGAAAGAAAAGTATTCTTCAATAAATTCAGGATTTCCAAGAAAAAGCTACTTGTCAGATAGCCCAAGCTAATAGCTAACATCAAAATAACAATCCTGATTTGCGCCGTCTGAAACGATTTGAAAAGTGTATCCAATCGTAAAGACCGCAATCCCCAAAAGGCTAAGTAAACAAATGCAAAGTGACTGATAATCCGTACAATTGCATCGACACCATATACTTGCATCCTTCTTCCTCCTGAGTAAAAAATTCAACACTCCCATAGTACCACAAATAGTAACTTAAAAAAACAGAAATATTTTAAAAATCTTTAAAGCGTTTTTTAAAAGTCTCTTTTATAATTTTAGCTTATTTTGCTTTTCCTGCAAAACAAAAAGGTCGAAAGTATGACAAAACAAAATAACACTTTGTAAAATGTATCCGTAAAACGTATTTTTTATTTTACGCTATGTAAAAAATAGACTGCGATAAATTTTTATCACAGTCTATTTACAGATAAATGATGTCCTCACAATTTGCTACCAAGTGTAAAATTGCGGTTAGGCATCATTGCTTATTATTGATGTTTTGAAACATTAATCCGATTAATAGCCCGATGCAAAGCAACAGTCGCTCGGCGTAAAGAATCGACATCTTCTTTTTCCCGTGCTTCTTCAATCATACGTTCAGCCCGCTGTTTGGCGCGTTCAGCCCGAGAAACATCGATATCACGTTCCCGCTCAGCGCTATCGGCAATAATGGAGACCACATTATCTCGCACTTCCATAATGCCGCCGTTAACCGCAATCCAGTCAACATGGGTATCAGAATCGGTACGTTTTACCCGAACTTCATCAATTGCTAAAGGTGTAATAATCGGTGCGTGTTTTGGTAAAATACCAATTTCACCAGCCGTTGTGTTGGCAACAACGATTTTAGCGTGGTGATCATAAACTAAACCATTAGGTGTTACCACATTTACAGTTAAGTATTCCATGGTGCACCCCTTTCTAGTAGCCTAGTTTTTTCGCTTTTTCCACCGCTTCTTCAATTGTACCGACATTACGGAAGGCTTCTTCTGGTAATTCATCGTGCTTCCCATCTAAAATTTCTTTGAAGCCTTTAATTGTTTCGGCAACGGGTACATAAGAACCCGGTTGTCCGGTAAATTGTTCGGCAACGTGGAAGTTTTGTGATAAGAAAAATTGAATTCGGCGCGCTCTAGCGACCAAGACTTTTTCTTCATCTGACAATTCATCCATCCCTAAGATGGCGATAATATCTTGTAATTCACGGTAACGTTGCAAGACATGTTGGACTTCACTGGCTACTTCATAGTGAACTTCACCAACAATTTCTGGTGCTAAAGCACTAGAAGATGATGCAAGGGGATCGACCGCTGGATAAATCCCTTGTTCTGTTAATTTACGTTCCAAGTTGGTTGTTGCATCTAAGTGAGCAAATGCTGTTGCTGGCGCAGGGTCAGTGTAGTCATCGGCTGGTACATAGATCGCTTGAATAGACGTAATAGAACCTTTTTTCGTTGAAGTAATCCGTTCTTGCAGTTGTCCCATTTCAGTTGCTAGTGTTGGTTGATAACCAACAGCAGATGGCATCCGGCCTAACAAGGCAGATACTTCTGAGCCGGCTTGCGTAAAACGGAAAATATTATCGATAAAGAGCAATACGTCTTGACCTTCTACATCACGGAAGTATTCCGCAATTGTTAAACCAGTCAACGCAACCCGCATCCGGGCACCTGGTGGCTCATTCATTTGACCAAAGACCATGGCAGTTTTTTCAATAACGCCAGACTCTTTCATTTCATAATACAAGTCATTACCTTCACGGGTACGTTCACCAACACCGGTAAAAACAGAAATCCCGCCGTGTTCTTGGGCAATATTATGAATTAATTCTTGGATTAAAACGGTTTTACCAACACCGGCACCACCGAACAACCCAACTTTACCACCTTTTAAGTAAGGGGCTAGTAAGTCGATAACTTTAATCCCAGTTTCCAAAATTTCTGTACTAGTGCTTAATTCATCAAAATCAGGTGCTTTTTTATGGATACCACTACGTTTAGCATCAGCTGGAAAAGGTGCTTCCAAGTCGATTGTATCCCCCAAAACGTTAAATACACGACCTAAAGTATCTTTACCTACTGGCACAGAGATTGAACTGCCAGTGTCGACAACTTCCATTCCCCGCTGCAAACCATCGGTAGACTCCATGGCGATAGTTCGAATTACACCATCACCTAGTTCCAAGGCAGCTTCTAATACAATCTTGGTTTTTTGCTCGTCGTTTTTATAGACAACCAAGGCATTGTTAATGTCTGGTAATGATTGATCTAAAGAAAATTCCACGTCAACAACGGGACCGATTACTTGAACAATCTTGCCTGAACTCATCTGTTTTCCTCCATTCACTCACGAAATCATTAATCGAGTGCCGAAGCTCCCGCTACAATTTCGGTAATTTCTTGGGTAATTGCCCCTTGACGTGCGCGATTATAAGAAATCGTCAAATCACCGATAATATTTTTCGCATTGTCTGTTGCTGTCTTCATAGCTGTCATTCCGGCTGCATGTTCAGCGGTTTTCGCATCAACGATTGCACCGTAAATTAAACTTTCAGCATATTGTGGTAACAAGTGATCTAGAATTTCTTCTTTGGAAGGTTCAAACAAATATTCTTGTTCATAACTTTCCGCTTCTTCTGGATCCAAGTCAACAATTGGCAACATTTTTTCAACTCGAAACTGACTCGTTAATGAATTAATATGGTGATTATAGCACACATATAATTCATCAAAGACTTCATTTTGATACATTGTTGTCGCCATGGTAACGATTTTACGAACTTCTTCAAAACTTGGTTGGTCAGACAAATTACGCAATTCATATGCCAAATTAATTCCCCGTGCTTTAAAAAAGTCAGCTCCTGTCGCGCCAATAGCTACCATCACGTATTCATCGGCTGATTGGTGGTCTTCTTTTAACATCGACATCATTTGTTTTAAAATTGAACTATTGTAGCCACCAACTAAACCACCATCAGAGGTAATCACGATGTAGCCGGTTTTTTTTACCGGACGGCTAATCAGCATGCTATTGTAATTCACCCCATCTTGTGGGCCGGCAGAATAAATATCATTTAACTGTTGTGCAGTCAAATGCGTTACTACTTCCCGAACTTTTGAGGCATAAATTTGAAACTGTTTTGAGTGAGCTTCAGACTTGGTCAATTTAGCCGCCGATACCATTTGCATGGCGTTGGTGATTTGACTGGTTTTCTTCGTTGAAGCAATCCGTTGCTTAATCTCGTTTAAGGAAGCTCCCATTTATCTCACCTCTTTTAAGAACGTTCGTTTTCGATTGAAGCGACAGTTTCTTTGGCAGAACCGCTACTACTATTGCCGGCAGCCATAAAGATATCTTTTGCTTCTTTAATTGCTGCATCCACTTGATCTTCAGCCGGTAAATCTTTGGTTGTACGAATAGTTTCAAAGATATCAGCATGGTTTGCATCAATATACTCAAACAAGTTTTCTTCAAAATCCAAGACACGGTTAACTGGAATACTGTCAATAAAACCGTGGGTTAAGGCATATAAGATGATAACTTGTTTTTCAACAGCTAATGGTGCATGTAATTTTTGTTTCAAAATTTCTACGGTACGGCGACCACGATTTAGTTTTGCTTGGGTCGCTTGGTCCAAATCAGAACCAAACTGTGTAAAGGCTTCTAGTTCACGATAACTAGCTAAGTCCAAACGAAGCGTTCCCGCAACTTTTTTCATTGCTTTAATTTGAGCAGAGCCCCCAACCCGTGACACTGATAAACCAGCGTCAATAGCAGGTCGCACACCAGAATAGAACAAATCATTTTCTAAGAAAATTTGTCCATCGGTGATTGAAATCACATTGGTTGGGATATAAGCAGAGATATCTCCGGCTTGCGTTTCCACAAATGGTAACGCGGTCATTGAACCGCCACCTAATTCATCAGAAAGTTTGGCCGCCCGTTCCAATAGACGAGAGTGCAAATAGAAAACATCCCCTGGATAAGCTTCACGACCTGGTGGACGACGTAATAGTAAAGAGAGTTCACGATAAGCAACAGCTTGTTTTGATAAGTCATCAAAAACAATTAATACGTGTTTGCCGTTATACATGAATTCTTCACCCATAGCCGTACCAGCATATGGTGCGATGTATAGTAATGGAGCTGGTTGTGATGCCCCAGCAGAAACAACGATTGTATAATCTAAGGCACCATATTTACGTAATGTTTCCACTTGTGCACGAACGGTTGAATCTTTTTGTCCAATTGCCACGTAAATACAAATCATATCTTGACCTTTTTGGTTGATAATTGTATCAATCGCAATGGATGTTTTACCGGTTTTTCGATCCCCGATAACGAGTTCCCGTTGACCACGACCAATTGGCACTAAAGCGTCAATGGCTTTTAACCCAGTTTGCATAGGTTCAGAAACGGATTGTCGTTGCATAACACCTGGTGCTAATGTTTCCACTGGGCGTGTTTTATTGGTATCAATTGCACCTAGACCGTCGATTGGTTGACCTAATGGATTTACAACCCGACCAATTAAAGCATCCCCAACTGGTACTTCCATAATTTTCCCAGTACGTTTTACTTTATCGCCTTCGCGGATGGTCTCAAAGTCGCCTAAGATGATAATCCCGACGTCGTTTGTTTCTAAGTTTTGCGCCATCCCAAATGAACCATTGGAAAATTCTAGCAATTCACCACTCATGGCATTTTCCAAACCGTGAGCCCGGGCAATCCCGTCACCAACGTAAGTTACAGTCCCAATTTCTTCGACTGCTAGTTCACTCTGGTAATTTTTAATTTGTTCTTTAATCAGAGCACTGATTTCTTCTGCTTTGATGGCCATTTGTTTCACCTCTTTAATTAAACTTATCTACCAATCATCGATCGTAGTTGTTCTAATCGGCTTTTTACACTGCCGTCAATTACTTGATGGTTGGCTTCCACCACGACCCCGCCTAAAATATTGGGATCAACTTTTTCAACCAAATTTGCTTTTTTATAGCCCAATAAGCTGGCAATTTTTTCTTCTAATTGTCCTTTTTGCTCACTAGACAAAGTCACGGCGGTTGTCACCGTACCCAAAACTAGGCTTTGGGCTTCATCATAACGGCGTTCATATTCATCGATGATTAAAATTAAATCATCCATGCGATTATAACGGAAAACAACTTCTAAAAAGTTTTTGGTGATTCCGTCAAATTCGGAAACGATTTTGTCCATTAAAGCGCGTTTTGCTCCTAAGTTCAAACGAACATCACTCAGCATATTACCAAGATCAGGAATTGCTTCATAAACGTTTTTCAAACTAAGCAAATCTTGGTAGACAGCATCGGTAACCCGTTCTTCTGCCGCCAGCTCAAACAACGCTTTACCGTAGCGTTTGCCTACCGTGTATTTATCGAGTTTCATGGTTGCCCAATCCTTCAATATAGTGATTAATTAATGCTTCATGGGCTTCTGGCGATAGCTCTTTGTTCAAGATTTTTTCGGCAATTTGTAAAGAAAGTTCAGCTACATCGTCTTTAACACTTGTCATTGCAGCATCTCTTTCCATGGAAATATCACTTTTTGCCTTATCTTTCAAACGAGATACCTCTTCTTTGGTTTCGTTTAAAATATTTTGACGGCTGAGCTCGCCGCTGTCTTTAGCATTTTTGATGATTTCAGCTGCTTCGCTTTTGGAAGACATCAATTGAGTTTGACGTTCTTGTTCAAGCTTAGCTGCTTTAGTCCGGGATTGTTCAGCGGAATCTAAATCGTTAGCAATTTTATCTTCCCGTTTTTTCATCATGTCTGAAATTGCGCCCCAAGCAAAGTGCTTTAAAAGTGCAACTAACAATAAGAAAGAACCGGATACAACGACGATACTACTGATAGTTGTATTCCCGACTTCTGCTAATACAATATTTAGCATAAGCGTAAGCTCCTTTTCTACTATTTAAGGTTGCCGTATCATGGCAAAAAAGCAAAAACAGTTTGCATCCGTTTCTGCTTTTCTCGTGGCTTTAACCCATGAACACAAGTAACAAAGCAATAACCACACCCAAAATAGGCACAGCTTCTACTAACGCAACCCCGATGAACATTGTGGAACGTAATTGACCAGACATTTCTGGTTGGCGTGCCATAGATTCGATAGTTTGTGAGATAACTTTCCCGTTACCATAACCAGCTCCGATAGCTGCCCCGACGATTGCGATACCTGCTGCGATAAAGTTCATAATTTTTTTCCTCCTAAATTATAAAGTTGAGACGACCGGATAAATGTTTTTTGCATTTTGTCGTCAAACCAGTTGATAAATGTCTTTTGAATCTACTCTTCTGTTTCCAATTTGTGACCCATAAATACCATGGATAAGGTGACAAATACGTACGCTTGGATGGCGCCTATAAATAATGAGAAGCCAATCCAAATCATCTCTAATGGAATAACTACAGGAAGTGTTAGCCAGCCAACATTGTTTAACATGTCAACAATTAAGCCAAGCAAAACTTCACCGGCGAAAATATTCCCGTAAAGACGTAAACCCAGGGTAATGATGTTGGTAAATTCTTCGATGATCTTAATTGGTAGCAAAAAGGCCACGGGTTGTAAAAATGATACTTTAAAGTAACCTTTCAACCCAAATTTTTGCACCCCGAAGAAATGGGTCATTGCAATCATCATCAATGCCAATGTCAATGTCACAAAGGGATCCGCGGTTGGACTTTTCCAAAAAGTTGTTTCACCGACAACAATTTTCGTCACAAGACCAATCTCATTGGCGACAAAAACAAATAGAAACAAGGCAAATGATAATAAATGGAAGTTGTTCACTTCATTACTTGGGAGGTTATCTCCTAAGATACCGCGAACGAAATCAATTACCCACTCAATAAAGTTTTGTTTGCCCTTTGGTTTTAATTGTAAATTCCGTGTACAAACAAAAACTAGTGTAAAGACAATAACACACGTGATAAGTGTCATTAAAAGGATGGTGCCATCAAACCAGATGGGACCAATATTGAAAACGAGTGGTTTTTCTTTCAATATTTCTCACCTCTTTTCATACGTATGCTCCAGCTAAAAAAGCTGGTAAATAAGTGCTGCTAATGCTTTTGGCATGATAACCAATGGGTATCATACCACCACGGATAGAAAATTTCAAAAGATTTTCAGTAAGATTTGACAGTTTTAGCAAAATGACTAATAGAAATGTGTAATACCTATAATCAGTAAAACGAATCATTAACTAAAAAAGCGAAATTTGACACACCGTCTGAGTAAATGCTATCAAAAAGACCCAACTTTATAAAGCAATAGCCCCTGTTAAATGCAAATTTCTTCAATAGTTTTTTAAAACGCGGCTTATTTGTCTTTCTTGATCCTTACGTTTTAATGTTTCACGTTTATCATACTCTTTTTTCCCCTTAGCAAGGCCAATTAAGACTTTGGCAAAACCGTCTTTTAAGTAGACTTTAAGCGGGACTACGGTCATCCCGGCGCTTTTCATTTCACCATATAAACGATCAATTTGTTTACGGTGTAATAAAAGTTTTCGTGTCCGCAGTGGATCGTGATTGAATAAATTGCCTTGTTCATAAGGTGAGATGTGGACATTGTATAAGAATGCTTCCCCATTGCGAACACGAACAAAACCATCTTTTAAATTAATGCGAGCATTGCGGATTGACTTAATTTCTGTCCCTTGTAAAACAATCCCGGCTTCTAACGTATCAATAATTGTATAGTCGTGGCGGGCTTTTTTATTTTGGGCGATCAATTTACCTTCGCCTTTTGGCATATAAGCCACCTCCTGTGCTTTTTTATTTATAAAGGCCGCTAAAATTTCCCCAAGAAAAAACATTGATCTGACTGCCTTTGCACTGTCAGAGCTTTCTAACCAGGGCTGAGACATTCCTATAATCCTGCTTTCAATTACAGATAAGCCCAACGCCTTTGTCCCAACCGCTTTTCATTATTTATGTTTTTTCTTTTTGACTCCTTTATAAAACGGTTTTTTACCTTTTATCTTCTTATTATTTCCTAAATCAACTTTTAGTTGACCTTTTTTATCACCGGTCTTAGCTTTAGTTGTAGAATTTTTCTTGCGGAAGTTAGCAGGATTCGTGGTTTTTTTACCACCGCGATTTTTCCGACTCGTTTGTGGACGTGGTAATTGGGTAACTTCTTCTGCTGAAACCAATTCAAAATCAATTTCTCTGGTTTCAGGATTTGCATTGGTCACTTTTACCCGTACTTTTTGGCCAATTTTAAAAGTCATTCCTGTTCTTTCACCAACGAGTGCCAGCTGTTGTTCAACAAAATGGAAGTAATCATCTTTTAAATTACTAATATGGATCATACCTTCAATTGTATTCGGTAATTCAATGAAGATACCAAATTTCGTAATCGAGCTGATAACTCCGTCAAAGTCTTCACCAATATGTGCTTGCATGAACTCAGCTTTTTTCATAGCGTCAACTTCACGCTCACACAAAACAGCCCGACGTTCCATATCAGAAGAATGATGAGCAATTTCTGGCAGTTTTTCTTGCCATTTACTTTGCATCTTTTTATCCGTAGTGCTTGCATAACTTCTAATTAAACGATGCACAATTAAATCGGGATAGCGCCTAATCGGTGAAGTAAAGTGTGTGTAATAATCTGCCGCTAAGCCATAATGGCCTGCATTGTGTTCAGAATATTTTGCCTGTTGCATACTACGTAACAACATCATGTTCACAACCATTGCTTCGGGACGTTCTGCCACATCAGCAACAACTTTTTGCAGATCTTTTGGTGTAATACTTCCCTTAGTATGTTTAACTACCATCCCCAAAGCGGCAGTAAAATCAAAGAAGCGTTGCAATTTTTCTTCTTTTGGATCTTCATGAATACGATAAATAAACGGCAAATGCAACTTATTATAGTGCTCTGCTACTGTTTCGTTGGCTGCTAGCATGAAAGATTCAATTAAACGTTCTCCAATGCCGCGACTCCGCAAAACAATATCTTTGGGATGACCATCTTCATCTACTAAAACTTTTGCTTCGCGATCTTCAAAGCTAACCGCTCCTCTTTGTATCCGGCGTTGTTCCAAAATATGGTGTAACTCCGCCATTTCAAAAAACATCGGTACTAATTTTTCATACCGTTGGGAGACTTCTGGGTCATGATTTTCAATAATCGCGTTCACCGCCGTATAGGTCATTCGTTCACTAGTTTGGATAATACTTGGAAAAATAGCGTGTTTGACAATTTTCCCACTTGAATCAATCTCCATTTCACAACTCATAGTGAGACGAGGCACGTGTGGGTTTAGAGAACAAATACCATTTGACAGCCGTTGGGGAATCATTGGAATAACGCGATCGGTTAAATAGACACTAGTCCCTCGCTCATAGGCTTCTTGATCCAGCGGGCTACCTTCTGTTACATAATACGAGACATCTGCGATATGCACACCTAAGAAAAAATTACCGTTTGCTAATTTTTTTACAGTAACTGCATCATCTAAGTCCTTTGCATCTTCGCCGTCAATTGTCACGATCAATTGGTCGCTGCGATCAATCCGCTCTGGAAAATCAGCAGGGTTGATTGTCTCAGGTACTTTGTCTGCTTGTGCTAAGACATTAGCTGGAAAGCTGGTTGGAATGCCATGGCTAATAACGATGGATAAAATATCCATGCCTGGGTCGTTTTTGTGGCCGATAACTTGTTTTATGATACCTTCAATGCTAGTCGGATAGCCTTTTTCTGGGTAATGGGTAATCTCCACAATGACAATACTGCCGTCTACTGGTTTAATACCCTCAGCAGCAACTAAAACTCTTAGGCCGTTAAAATTTTTATCCTTTGGTTTCACGCTGCCGTACAAATCACTTTCTGCGATTTCACTTTCATCAAATAACGTGAATTCACCCACGATTTGTTTGACCGCCCGTTGTCTAATTTCAACGACTTGCCCTTCGGCACCACGATCAGAAAAAGGATCAGAGACCTTCACAATATCAATGGCAACTGTATCGCCATCCATGGCAAAACCTGTGGCTTCTTTTGGAATAAAAATATCATCTTCTTCAGGATCGATGGTCACAAAACCAAATCCCCGCTCATTGGCGCGAAAAGTCCCCTCCACCAATACTTTTTGAGGTGGTAATTTAATTTTACCTTTTTTATTAAAGACAATAGTCCCTTCTCGTTCCATCACAGCGATTGTCTGGATGAGCACTTTAAAATCATTACTTTTTTGCAGCTTTAAACCTTCGGCAATTTCTTCGGCAGAAAAGCTTTTCTTATTACTTGTAGCTAGAAAAGTTAAAATCTGCTCTTTGATTGTTGCTTTCATTTTCTACCTCTTTTCATTTAGCTTAGTTAAGAAGTGGATAACATCTTTTTCAAATTGTTGGTGCACCGGATCAACGGTAATGACGTGACCACTTTGGGCGTACCAGTCCAATGTTACATCTACTTGTCTTAATGCTGCGGCAGTTTTATATGCCGTTTTTGCATCAATCATTTCATCGGCACCGCCTTGGGCCAAGTAAACCGGCACCTGTACAGAAGAAAGATTTTGACTAACTCGCGCTCCTAGCGCTTCAATATTTTGCAATTGTTTATTTACTAGTGGTCTTAGCTCACTTAGCTTTGCTGCTAGTATATCACCACTAATTTTTTGACGTTGATAAATTTGTTTAGCATATAATAGGAAGTTTTCTTCGACATTATTTTCTGTTTTAAATAAAGGCGAGCAAAAAGCACCACCTGCTACAATCTCTGGGTAGCCTTTGGTTAATAAGTCCATGGCGAAAATCCCACCCATCGATAGGCCAAAAACAGCAATTTCTTCAAAGCCTTCTTTAACTAATGTAGAAAAAGCATTTTCGGCATCTTCTTCCCATCTTTTAAAATCTGTCATTAAAATTTCTTTGGGCTCCATAGTACCGTGCCCCAAAAAAAGTGGTGCATAGACAGTATAGTTTTCTTTTTCCAATGCTCGCGATAGCATTCTGACGTCATTGGGACTGCCAGAATATGCATGAAAGAGCAAAACAGCTTTCTTTCCTTTTTTTGTAAAAAATGATGCTGGTTTTTTTTCCACGATTTCTCACCTCAATAGCCCAATTTTACCATAAAAACAAAAGAAGGCTGAAACCTGACGCTGGATACGCCATGAGTTTCAGCCAAAAAATGATCGGTTTTATCCGTTTATTTTGATGATAAAAAGGCTAATACAAATAACAAAATTAACCAAATAGCGCCCAAAACTGCTGTTGTACGCTGCATCACGGCTTCAAAACCGCGGGCTTTTTGTTTACCAAATAATTGGTCGGCACCGCCGGTAAAGGCACTGGCTGCACTATTTTGTTTGCTCGGCTGCATCATGATAGCGATAATAATGATGATTGAAAGCACAATCACTACGCCTAATAAAAAATTATACATTCGCCGCTTCCTCCTTAAATACAATTCATCTAGTTTACTTTAGCATAAATACTGCTAGATTGCCACAAGGAATAGTTTTAAAAAAAGACTTTAACCTTACCTCCTCCACCTAAAAACAGCACAACGAAGATAACCTTCGTTGTGCTGTTTAATAGGTAAAGATTATTTGCGTAATACGTCACCGTATTCTGGTTTTTCAGCAAATTCTTTTTTGGCAAATGGGCATAGTGGAATAATCTTTAAATCATCCCGGCGTGCACGTTCTACACCATGCAATACCAATTGTTCAGCAATTTTTTGGCCACGATATGCTGGGTCAACAAAAGTGTGATCGATAATCATCATATTATCAGCAGGTGACCAAGTCATTTCACCAATTTCTTTTCCATCGTCATATACTGCAAAGCGGTCTTTTTCTTCTTTAAATTCCATTTTAAACATCCTTCCGAATAAATTTTAATGCCCCTGTCGGACATGTATTAATAACGCGTGCATCTTCATCGGCGCTGGCATTGTCTGCTAAAATCCACGGCCTGCGCCCGACTTCAAAGACTGCACCATTTCCGCGAACACAATTGCCAACATGGGCACAAATGTCTTTGTTATAATAAATATCGATATCTTTGCCGGAGTACTTACGATACCCATCAGCAACTAGCATTTCTTCTGTGACTTCTTGGCCACCGATTTTATTACCTTCCATCTGATTGCCTCCTTTAATTTAAGTGTCGCTACTCTAATTAATGCGTATTAATCAGAACTATAACCACTTACATTTTATCAGTAGTGTCATTTTTAGACAAATAATTATCCTTTTAAAAAGATCCTGTCACTTTTACGTTACACTACCCTAAATTTTTTTCAATAAATGACCAAATTGTCTGCCAATAAGCTTCAGGCTGTTCTTTTTTAGCTTTTAAGTGCCCTACTCCTGCAAAAATTTTAAGCTCTTTTTTATCGGCGGTGGCTTCCATTAAGGTAACCGTTTCTTTTACTGGAATAAATTGATCTTCTTGGCCATGAAGAAACAAAACGGGCAAGTGATTGCTCCCCAACTGTCGGCTGACAGATGCCTCTAGTAATGAATAACCATTCCTTTTTTTGGCATATTGATTTGCCAGACCCATAAAGCGATTAACCGGATAGTTGGTTAAGCGGTGGAGTTGATATTTAAATGCACTATAAACGGAAGTGTAACTACTGTCGGCAATTAATAGCTTTACTTGAGGCGGTAATTTTTCCCCACTGGCCATCAATACCGCAGCCGCTCCCATCCCTTCACCATGTAAGATGATTTCTGCTTGTGGGTTATTTTCTGTAATTAAATTAATCCAAGTAATTAAATCTAGACGGTCTAACCACCCCAGGCCGATAATTTTGCCACTGCTGCGGCCATGGGCTCTAAGGTCTGGGACTAAAACATTATACCCTGCTTCAAAATACGTTTTAGCTTGGGCTGACATTTCATCAAAGCCCGTGCTCCGATAACCATGGACACAAATGACCCACCGGCTACTATCTTGCAAAAAAGTTGAAGCCACTAATTTTTCTTGGTCAAAACTAAGTGCGCCCCATTCATATTCAGTTAACCAAAAATTGTAAAGATCATCGGTAGGCTCTTCTTTTTTTGCATCTGGATTTAATGACGGCTGTCCTTTTGACAAATACCAATGATCGTCTCTTTCGACAATGGCATCGACAAAAAAACGCGCCCAACGCCTTAAGTAATGGTAATAAAACAGCAACCCAATTACTATTATTCCTAAAACTATTCCAATAATCATCAACATCCACGTCACCTATTTCTATCTAAACTCAACAATTCAGCTGCCCGCATAAACTTTCTCTTTGCATTTAGTTTATCATTTCAAAAATCAAACCACCATAAATAACCCTCTTCTTTGTCAGAAGTTAACTTTTTGCCCAAAAGCAAGTTTGTCATATAATAATAATATGAATGAGGAAAGAAGGTTAGCAAATGAAATACAAATTAAGCTCTACTTCGGTTTTTCCCTTAGTGGATATTGCACTACAAAAAGGTGAAGAAGTTCAAATCGAACCAGGTTCAATGGTTTATCACAATGGTTTAGTTACACTTGAAGGTCACATGAATAGTAATGGTAAAAAAGGAATCGGCGGTATGATGAAAGCTCTTGGTCGCTCATTGTCCAGTGGTGAAAGCTTCTTTATTACTAAAGTAAAAGGAGATGCAGAGAATGCCCAAGTTACGATTGCGCCTTCGACTCCTGGTACTATTCGAGAATTGCCAATTGGTCCAACGCAATGGCGTTTAAATACTGGGGCCTTTTTAGCCAGTGAGAGTAGTGTCTCTTATACGATGCAACGTCAAAAATTAGAAGGTGCCTTATTAGGCGGTACTGGTGGTTTATTCGTCATGGAAACCGCTGGTGAAGGGATGATGCTGATCAATGGATTTGGCGATCTCGTAGAAATCACCATGGATGGTAGTCAACAGTTTGTTGTTGATAATGAGCATGTCTTAGCTTGGAGTAAGTCCCTTGATTATCACATTGAATTTGCTTCTGGCACTTTTGGTTTTAAAACAGGTGAAGGGCTAGTGAATCGCTTTTCTGGTCAAGGAAAAATTATTATTCAAAGTCGAAATATTGAAGCTTTTGCAGGCTTAATTGCGCCTTTTATTCCCACAAGCAGTAATTAAGTAAATGATTGCAGGCGTTTTACTTACTTTGAGTAAGATTATTGGTAATTTTTTTTAATTGGCGGTAACATAAAGACAGGTCAATAAAACGAGCGTTCTTTAAAGCGCGCGATATAAATAAGAAAGAAGTGTTTAAAATGACAAAAATCAATGCCGGCGTCGCAATGTTAAAAGTCATGGAAGATTGGGGAATTGATCATTTATACGGATTACCTGGTGGTTCCTTCAACTCCACAATGGATGCTTTATTCGATGAACAAAATCATATCAAATATATTCAAGTCCGTCATGAAGAAACTGGGGCACTAGCCGCTGCAGCTGATGCAAAAGTAACTGGCAAAATCGGTGCTGTCTTTGGTTCTGCGGGTCCTGGTGCAACACATTTGATCAACGGTCTATATGATGCCCAAATGGATCACGTCCCTGTTTTAGCCTTACTTGGTCAAGTTGCATCAACAGCTATGAACACCAACGCTTTCCAAGAATTAAATGAAAATCCAATTTTTGCAGATGTTAGTGTTTACAATCGGACGGTTATGAATGCTGAAAGTTTGCCATTTGTAATCGATGAAGCAATTAAAGCAGCTTATCGCCACAGTGGTGTCGCTGTCGTTACTATTCCCGTTGATTACGGCTATGCTGAAATTGAAGACAACTTCGTTTCAACGGCTGCAACATATCAAACTGCAACAATTCAACCAAATGAAACTCAATTAAAAGCTGCCTTGCCACTAATTAAAGAAGCAAAACAACCTGTTTTATATATCGGCCAAGGAGTACGCGGTGGCGCTGACGTGGTTAAAGCTTTTGCTGAACACTTTAGTATGCCGGTTGCAGCCGCAGTTTTAGCTAAGGGAATTATTAACGATGACTATGAAAATTATTTAGGCTCTGCTGCACGTGTAGCAACTAAACCTGCTAATGAAGCCTTACTTAGTGCTGATTTAATTATTTCAGTTGGTAGCAATTTCCCATTTGGTAACTTTATGTTCAACAAAGGCGCTAAATTCATTCAAGTAGATATTGATGGTTCAAAATTTGGACGTCGTCATGATGTTGACGTTGCGATTTTAGGTGACGGTATTTTAACTTTACAACGTTTAACAGAACTTGGAGAAGCGCGCTCTGCTGACAATTGGTACAAAGCAAACCAAGAAAATATTAAAAACTGGCATAATTGGCGTCGTAGTTTCTACGATGATGCCCGCAAACCAATGCGTCCAGAACCCGTTTACAAAGAAATTAATCGAATTGCTGAAGATGACGCAATTTTCGTTGTTGATGTCGGGAATGTTACGACACATTCCGTTCGTCATTTGGAAATGAACGGCAAACAACAATTTACAACTTCTGGTTGGTTTGCTACGATGGGCTATGCGGTGCCAGGTGCAATTGGTGCTAAATTAAGTTACCCAGATCGTCAAGTCTTCACAATCAATGGTGATGGTGGTTTTGCTATGAATATGCAAGATATCATCACGCAAGTAAAATACAAATTACCAATCATTAACGTGATCTTAACGAACGATTCACTTGGTTTCATTGAAGCAGAACAAGAAGAAACCAATAAAGCAATCTTTGGTGTTGATTTATATGACGTTGATTTTGGTAAAGCAGCCGAAGCAATGGGAGCAAAAGGCTTTACAATTACAGACTACGATCAATTAGCCCCCGCTTTTGATGCGGCAAAAGAAAGTGATCGTCCGGTTGTTATTGAAGTGAAAATTGCAAACGATCGTCCATTCCCTGTTGATGCAATGGAACTTGATCCAAATAACTTCTCAGCAGAACAAATCAAAGCATTCAAAGAACGTTATGAAATTCATGACATGCCAAACTTAGCTGACTTATTAAAAAAGTAAAGTGAACAAAAAAGCAGTAGCGAAATTTCGCTACTGCTTTTTTACGTTTTAAGCAAGCGTAATAATCCAACCTGCCGGCGCCTTTTTATCACCAAATTGAATGCCAGTCAATTCATCATATAATTGTTGTGTAACGGGTCCGACTTCTTTTTCAGAATAAAAGACGTGAAAATCATCCCCAAATTGAATACCACCAATCGGTGAAATAACCGCGGCCGTGCCGCAAGCTCCAGCTTCTTTAAAACGATCTAAATTATCCATTGGCACATCTTCTTCTAAAGCTTCTAATCCCAAGCGCTCTTTTGCTAGATGCAATAAAGAATATTTGGTGATACTTGGTAAAATCGATGGTGATTTTGGGGTTACAAACTCATTTTCTTTGGTAATTCCAAAGAAATTGGCAGAACCGACTTCTTCAATTTTTGTGTGCGTTTCGGGATCCAAGTAAATACAATCTGAAAAGTTACGTTCTTGTGCTTTTTCTCCTGGTAATAAGCTAGCCGCATAGTTACCACCAACTTTGGCAGCTCCGGTTCCATTTGGCGCAGCGCGATCATAATCAGAAACAATAAAATTCGTTGGCGTCAAACCACCTTTAAAATACGCTCCCACCGGCATACAAAAAACAGTAAAAATATACTCTGGTGCTGCGTGAACACCAATATTTGGTCCCACGCCAATTAATAATGGACGAATATATAACGTACCACCAGTACCATAGGGTGGCACAAATTCACGGTTTGCTGCCACAACTTGTTTAATTGCACCAAGAAAAAGCTCTTCTGGTACCTCAGGCATCAACAAGCGCCGCGCACTCCTATTCATGCGGGCACTATTTTGATCGGCTCGAAATAAATTTACTTTCCCATCTTTTCTGCTGTAGGCTTTTAAACCTTCAAAACATTGCTGACCATAATGTAAGGCAGTAGAGCCTTCGTGGATGGGCAAATATTCATCTTCTGTTAATTGACCGCTGTCCCACGCGCCATTTTTCCAATGGGCGATAAAACGATATGGTAATTTAATATAATCAAAACCCAATTCATCCCAGTTTATTTTCATGCCAAACCACTCTCCTTTGACCTATTCTTAAGGTGCTTTTTGCTATGGTACAACACTTTCAGGATTTTGTCATGAATTTTTTGAAAATTTCAACAATTACCCAAAAATAATAATCCAAATAGGAAAAGCTGAAGGAATCATAAAACAGAGCCCTTTGAAAGACCAGACAGCGCTAAAACGGTCCAATCAATGTTTTTCTTGTAAAAAAATACTACTTTTAGACAAAAAAAGAATCTAAGCAGTGCCACCTTGCCACTGCTTAAATTCTTATTACAGGTTTCATGTTTAAAGCTTCTTCAGCAAAACTTAAACGCCAACCCCACTTTTATTCAAACATCTTTTTAGCGGCTCGTAATAAAGTTGGTAAATCTTTGTCGTAACGCGGTGTTTTAACCAAACGACTCATTGGAATACCTGCAAAATGGAAAGCCGCAATTTCACCAGAGCGTACAGCACTTTGTTCTGTGAAAATCATTTGGTAAGGTTGTTCCACAAATTCACCCGTGAAAGCCAAGTTGGTACTGTGTTTAGGAATTACTTTAGGACGGTCAACTTTCGCCCGATTGTTAAATAAAGCCGAAGCATAAGGCATATAGACAGGGATATTATTAATGATACTGTCCAAAATTTCTGCTTCTCGTTCTTTAATATTGACCGGACCTGGATCAACTTTTGATAGTTGACCAATCAATTCTTGCGCCATTTCTTTGCCTGTCATTTTAATGTATTGTTTATCGACAAATTCACCTCTGCGGCGTGGATATAAGAAGTAGCCCCAAATTACGGTTTCATTTGGTTTTTGCGTCGTAAAATGCGGTTGATGATGGACTACAATCGACATATTCACATCCACTTGATTTAACGGCGTAATCGGAGTTGTTGATAAGAAAGAATTCAAGGCATTACCAGGTTCTTGTGTAGTAATTCGCGCAATCTCATTTAATAGCAAATGGTCTTTTGTTGTCAATGTAAAGCTGACCCATTCACTAGCGTCACGATCGGCAAAAAATTTATCTGGATTTCCAAGATTATAAAAACGTTCAGCCGCTTTTTTCCAAAGACTAGAAGCTGCACCATAATCCATATTTTCAACAGCCGGAGTAGTATAGTCACCCATTGTAGCCGCATCGGTAATCGAACCATTCGTGAAAATGACCGCTGTATCGTCATCGACTGGGACAAATTCTTCTTCGTTGGTTTGAGTGTTTAGCATGTGCAGACCAGTAACAGTAATTTCATCTTGCATTGTTGTTTCTTTAAATTCCCAATCTGTTACCAAACGATCTAAAACAATGGTAACTCCTTGATCTTTTAAATAGTTGATTAATGGTAACATGATACTTTCATATTGATTGTAGCGCGTTCTATTCACCCCAACTAAATGTTCAATTTGAGTGAATTCATAAATCATTTGATGCATGTAACGACGTAATTCTTGGGCTGAGCTTTTTGTCCGAAAAGCAAAAGTAGTCTCCCACATATACCAAAAGTTTGTTTCAAAAAATGTCGGTGAATCTTTGAAATATTCTGCGATCGTCACATTATCCAATTTTTCTTCTTCTGAGTCTGGCATAGCAATGAGTTTTGTTAACAACATTCTATCTTTATTGCTAAAACCTAAATGGCCCCCATCGATAATCCCTTTGCCACCTTGCATCAACCGTGCTTTGTCAAATGTACGATGTTTGGCATCAAAATCACGCGTATCTTCTGCAGCAGTCATATTTTCTTCTGTCACTGATGGCACGCGTTCTAAAAGATCCATCAAATCAACATAAGTCCGATAATTCAACATTCGACCACCACGGGCAATATAACCTTTTTGATTTTCTAAAGGGTGGTTTTCATTCCAATATTCATCGGTTGCATCTTTTAAGGGTGAACCATCATTTGAGCCATGATCATCCAATGAATAAAAGGTAATTTTATCACCTGACCAATTTCCTTCTTGAATTAAATAAACCGCAGCCGCCATATTAGCAAGTCCGGCACCAATCATAATCGCTTTGTTTTTTCTCATCGTAATTCCCTCCAATCAAAACATTACAGCAGGTAAAGTGCCACCTGTTATGCTTCAAATTCGTCATACAAATGACTATCATCTTCAAAAAAGCCTGTTTTCTTAGCAATATAGGCAACCCCAAGGGATAAAACCGCAACCCCAATGCCTAAACGTAGTAATCCTTTTTTCATCATTGTCACTTCCTCTCACTGAAACTTTAAACCGGTCATTTTTCCTCTGATTTAAGAATAGCCCTGAAGATTTTATTGTGCAAAAATAAACTACTTTTTCACCTTATTTTTTAGACATTTTTTACTCATTGTCCAAAAATAAAACTTTTAAAAGTGCCAATATGAATTCCTTTACACAAAAAAAGCGCAGACCTCTTTTGTCTACGCTTTGCTATATGATTGAAGTTTCGTTACTAATTTTTGATAGAGTTGTTTGGTTTTCTGTTCTTCTTTAAAAGTGAAGTAATAATCACGATTTTTAGTTGTAATCTTTAAAAAGGGCTGGGAACGGTTGTCTAAATAAAGGGTCGCCTTTTTATCAGCAACCATGTAATAACCAGTACTGTAATCCTCACCACCGTAACCGCTCGTACGCTCTACTGGACTTTTTAATTTGTCGACCAAGGTCACCTGTTGAATATCGGCTAATTTGACTTCACTAGTAGCAGCAAAAGGCGCCTTTAAAACTAATTCATCTTCTTTTAACGCTGCTTGAAAAGGATCTTTGGTAAAATCCATCAAATAAATTGGAATTAAAGTAGCAAATAATACGCCCACTACCAAGAGGACAATTGCCCCCATAAAAATTTTACCCATCGGTCTACCTAAATTCATGGTCATATTCAACCCAATTCGGTCCGGTAATAATAAACGATGGTCGCTTTCATTAATATAGACACCAAAGCGCCAGTACTGATCTTCTCCTTGATAGCGAAATTCTGTCACTTGGCTTAAAAGTGCATCTTGTTTTTTCCGCAGTGAAATTAAATAGGCCACCAGTAAAAAACTAAAGCCAACCACCAGAATTAAAAGTAGCCAAACCGTGATTTGGGCCCAAAATCCACTTAATTGACTCGCAAAAAAGGGCATTGCTAAAGCAACTAAGATACCATAAGCGCTGCCAACGGCAACAACTGACCAGTCATGCTTAGTTAAATCGTTATATTGTCGATTAATGGTTTCATCCTTCGTTGGTGCAGAGACGGGCAAACGTTTCACGCCGTACAAAAGACCTGCAGAAATCAGCCCTCCAACAACCAAAGAAATCGATAAAATCACAGCATTATCGTTTTGACTTTTCAACATGATTAAAGCCAAGACAACAGATAAAATAAAGGCAGGGATTAAATATTTAAAACCAAGCATTTTTCGATTTTTAGTCTGAGTTAGCTTAGTATCAACCAAAATAGGAGTTACTGGTAATTGCCACCCTTTTTTTGCTTTCAGTTGCGCCATTTGACGAATATAAAAAATCTCGGTCCCATAAAAAGCCCCCATGGGAATAAGCAGTAACAGCCAAAATAAAGTCATTAAAAAAGATTCATACTGTGTCAAAAACATCGTAAAATTCAATAGACTAAAAATCCCTGCAATCTGCCATAAACGCAACCGATACTTTTTGGCTAAAGCCTTGACTTCTGGTTTTTCCAAGACTTCTTTTGGCAATGTATTTTCCAAAATAACATTTTTGTGGGGTTTAGCTGCGAGTCCCAATGAAAAAGCCATAATGACATTCACAAAAATAAGTACCCCAATTAAAATCACAACAAGCATTTTTCATTCCTTCTTTCTATTAAGCAGATAAAGCTAGTCTTTTTTTTCCTCCAGTTCTGGAAAATTCGACCAGATATCAGCAACAAACGTTTGTAATTCCACTTCTTTTAGTTGGTGAATTTTGGCTTCTGCTAATAACTGTGCCAATCGTTTTTTTAAGTCTGTTTTGTCTGCCTCTTGGTAAGCTTGCGGCAAAGTCACAACGGAGCCTTTTCTGCGGTCGGTAATTAAATAGCCCGCTTCTTTTAATTGATTGTACGATTTTGAAATCGTCATCGTATTAACGCCTAATTCGTCTGCCAATTGTCGTACCGTTGGCAAACTTTCACCGATTGCAAGTTCGCCAGTTGCGATCCCCATAATTATTTGCTCGCTTAATTGCTGGTAAATTGGAATTTCAGAACGTGTGTTGATCTCTAATAACATGCCCTCACCCCTTTGTATTATAAATTATAATACAAACGATACAAATTCGCAATAATAAAAGCGCACCTTAGTGACAATCACTAAGATACGCTTTTTGAAGAGTATTAAAAGGCTTGATTGACATTTTCAAGCATGATTTTAACAGACTCTAAACCTGAACCTGCCAGATACCAAACGCTTGGATCTAAACTAATGACCTTTTGATTTTTGCCAGCATCTGTTTGTTTCACTAATTCATTAGCGGCAACGTTATTTTGACTATCATCCCCACCAATTGCCTTCGTGCGATCTACGACAAAGATAATTGCAGGATTTTTTTCCAATACATATTCATAAGAAACATTTTGTCCATGGGTTGAAGCTTTGATTTTATCATCAGCTTCTTTAAAGCCAAAGGTATCGTGGACAATGCCAAAACGAGAACCTTTACCATAAGCTGAGATACTGCCTTCATTTGCTAATAATACCAATGCCTTTCCACTAGCAGAGGCTTTTTTATGTGTGGCATCAATTTTTTCTTGTAACAAAGCAATTTCTTTTTTCGCTTTTGCTTCTTTATCGAAGATTTTAGCAATGGCGTTTACTTGTTTTTGAATCGAGCCCCACGTATCGCTATTATCCGTTGAAAAGAAAATCGTGGGCGCAATTTTTTCTAAATCTTTTTGAAAATCTTGTTGTCGCCCTGAAATAATAATTAAGTCGGGCTTTAATGCGTTAATTTTCTCCAGGTCTGGTTCTTTAATCCCACCAGCAGATTCAACTTTTTTATAGTCTTGTAAGAAATCAGGCAAGTTATCTGTTGCAGCACCCACTACTTTATCGCCAACACCTAAAACATTCATCGTATCTAAAGCACTATTGTCAAAGACGACTACTTTTTTTGGTGCTTTGGGCACGGTTATTTTGCCATTAGCATCTTGAATTGTCACTTCACTCTTATCTTTTGCAGCCGTTGACTCTTTTGTATCGGCACTACTATTATTACTACATCCGGCTAATACCAACATCACCGTTGCTATCACCATTAAAACTGTTTTTTTCATCATATCCTCCCAAAAAAAGTTATTGATAAGCGGTTAACCGCTAATATCTGTTGCGTCAAAATACATGCAGACTCGTTTTCCCATCAACTCACAAACCCGTACTTCCATTTCATAAAGCTCACCTAAAACTTCAGAAGTAATGACTTCTGCGGCTGTCCCTATCTTGAATAATGCACCATCTTTCAAGGCGACAATGGTATCGGCAAAAGCGGCAGCAAAATTAATATCGTGAATAACTAAGAAAATCGTTTTATTTGTTTCTTTTACTAATTTTTTTAAAAGGCGCATCATCTGATTAGCATGGTTCATATCTAAATTGTTTAATGGCTCATCTAATAAAATATATTCTGTATCTTGTGCTAAAATCATGGCGATATAAGCTCTTTGTAATTGCCCGCCAGATAAATTTTGCAACTCAGCTGCCGAGAGATCTGTCAAAGACATGGCAGCAATGGCCGCAGATACAATTTTTTTATCTGCTTCATTTAAACGACCACGACTATACGGAAAGCGACCAAACGCGACTAATTCGGCTACTGTTAAGCGTGCTTGAAGTTGATTATTCTGCTTTAAAATGGCCAGTCGTTTGGCTAATTCTTTGGAATGCCATGTTCTGATTTCACCATTATCAATAAAAAGTTCTCCGCTAAATTCACCTTGCAGGCGGCTCATAATACTTAACAAGGTACTTTTGCCGGCACCATTGGGACCGATAAAGGCAACGAGCTCACCTTTAGGAAGTTGGAGTTCGATTTTATCTAAGACAATTTTTTGTTGATACACTTTACTTACTTCTTTAACTTCAATCATGCCTTTTTCCTTTCCAAAATAATTTTAATGATAAAAAATAATCCCCCAATAAATTGGATTAAAATGCTGATTGTCGTTTTTAAGCCGAATACTTGTTCTAATAAAAATTGGCCGCCAACTAAAAAGATTACCGCAATTAAACTGGCTCCTACAAAAAGCTGGCGATGGTTTTCCTTAGGGAAGACTTCATAGCTAATGGTTGCAATCACAAAACCTAAAAAGATTGTGGGGCCTACTAAAGCCGTAGCAATTCCAGTAGCGGCAGCAATCAAAAATAGCAATAACTTTTGTAAAAAAGCAACCGAAATCCCTAAATTGACAGCTAAATCGACTCCTAAGTGCAAGGCATCTAACTCAGGGGTAAAATACCAGAAAAACCCAACAATGATCAGCAATAATCCTGCGCTGATAACTAAATGATGGCTTGAAACATTACTAAAACTAGCAAAAAGCCGTCCTTGCAATAAATCATATTCATTTGGATCCATTAAAACCTGCAAAAAAGTACTAATACTTGAAAATAAGCTTGAGGCAACCATCCCCACTAGTAAGAGAGTAAATAAGTCTTTTCCTGATTTTCCTAGAAAAAAAATAATAAAAACAACACTGAGTCCTGCCATTAAGATAATGTTCAATAAAAACAATCCCGTTGACTTTTCTGCCAAGAGATTCACACCACCTAGTAGAAAAAACAAGCCTGTTTGCACCAGTACATATAACTGATCAATTCCCAAGATACCAGGGGTTAAAAACTTATTTTGCGTCAATGTTTGAAAAGTAATCGTGCTAACTGTGGTTAAAATCGCAACTAAGATGAAGGCTAAAAGCTTCTTTCCTCGCAATTCCAAGGCAAAAGACCAATTTCCATATGTCCCATAACTTAGATATAGTCCTACTAAAAGGCAGGCTAAAAGCGTTAGCAATAGAACTTTTATCCCATAAATTTTCATGCAAATTTGCGCCTCCTTATAATTAACGTTAGAAAAATAATGCCACCAATCACCCCGACGACAACACTAACCGGCAACTCGTAGGGGGCAATTAACACGCGGGCCAATAAATCGCAAATTAATAAGAAGTTTGCACCGAAAATGGCAGTAAAAGCCAAGGAGTGATTCAAATGATCTCCGAAATACCACGTCACAAGATTTGGCACGACTATCCCTAAAAAAGGGATACTGCCGACCATGATTAAAACAACACTCGAGCCTAATGCGACTAAGCCCAAGACACAAAACTGCATTAATTTAACATTCACGCCTAAATTTTGCGCCAAATCATCACCTAAACTTAACACCATAATTTGTTGTAACAACAAAAAAATAATGATAAACACCGGGATCGTTAAATAAATCAAACGATAATCTTCTTTCATAATTGTCGCAAAATTTCCTTGTAACCAAGAAGACATATTTTGCACCAACTGAAATTGATAGCCAAAAAAATTGGCAAGTGCACCAATCACATTACCAAACATCATGCCTGTTAATGGAACGATTAATGGGTTATTTTTTGGCAATAGCCGGGTCAAAAATAGGAAAGCTAAAACACCAATGTAGCTAAAAATAAAAGCAACAAAGGAACGTTGCCAGATACTACTGTTGGGCATAAATAACATGACTAGTAAGATTCCAAAACGAGCTGAGTCCATCATGCCAATCGAACTCGTAGAAACAAAACGATTTTGTAATACCTTTTGCATCACAAGACCACAAACACTTAGCATACTTCCCGCTAAAACAATACTGACAGTCCGAGGTAAACGCGTTTCTCCTAAAAGAAGCCATTGGCTCTTTGTTCCAGCTATCAAACCAGTAAGGTGCATTTCTCCCACACCAATAAAAATTGAAAACAGACATAAAATGACAAGTAAAAAGATTCCTATTTTTTTCACATGCACAATCCTAACTATCTAATTGATAATGATTCTCACTCGCAATTAACTATACGCAATTATCTTCAAAATGACAATAGAAAATTGATGTTTTTTTATCGTTTTTTTCAACCTTTTATTTTTCTCTTTCAAATCTTTTACGTTGGTACCGATAAAAAACATGCTATACTTACGCCAGAACATATTTTATTGAAGGTGAAAATTATGCAGCGTCAACAAGTACTGATGGGTCAACTGATGGATTTAACGAATGAATTAGTTTGGCTCAATCGACCAGAAATGCAAAGTGCCTTAAAAGGGTATAAACTAAACGAAATTGAGTTGCTTGAAAAAATCGGATTACTCACTCATCCCAACGTAACCAAGTTAGCCAATGCTACTTATATGACCCGCGGTGCCATTAGTAAACTAACTAAAAAACTAATGGAAAAAGAGTTAATCACCAGTTATCAATTACCTGAAAATAAAAAAGAAATCTATTTTCGTTTAACAACTCAAGGAGAACACATTAACCAAACCCACCAAATGCTACATCAGCGCTTTGCCAATCGTGATAAAGAAGTTTTTACGAATATGACCGATGAAGAATTTGACACTGTTTTTCGTTTTATCGGCCGCTACCGTGAACACTTGAAAAAATTGCCAAAATCCCGCTAATCCCCTAGCTTACTCTAATCAATAATTTGTAAAAGCCACACACTTGAAAGTAAATCATGCGTGTGGCTTTTTTTGTTGACAAAGAAACATAAAAGTTTTACACTCGTTTTTGTTAACAAAGAAACAAAATTACATTGGAGGAAATTTCGATGAACCACTCTTATTCAAATAAACATGCATTAATTTTTGGTTTTATTTCAGTCTTTTTAACCGGACTAGGCCTAACGATTGTAAATCCAGTCTTACCATTTTTAGTCGCACCTTATGTTAAGGTTAGTCAACAAGCAAGCGTTGTAACATGTTTAGCCGCAGCTTATGCAACCGCGCTGTTTTTAGCAGCGCCGATTTTAGGTGCATTAAGTGATCACTTTGGTAGACGCCCGATTTTGATTTTCAGTTTAATTGGGGCTGCCATCGGTTATAGTATTTTTGGTGTCGGTGGCTCGTTATGGCTATTGTTCTTAGGACGCATCATTGACGGCATTACCGGCGGTGAAATCGCAGCGATTTTCGCTTACTTTGCCGATATTACGCCCTTTGAAAAACGAACACAATATTTTGGCTGGATTAGCGCCATTGTAGGTATTGGTACCGCACTAGGACCAGTTATCGGTGGCTTGTTAGCTAATTTTGGTAACAGCACCCCATTTTTTGTTGGGGCCGCAATTAGCTTATTGAATGCAGCTTATGGTTTCTTTTTTATGCCTGAAAGCTTGTCACAAGAAAGAAGAAGTCAAAACATTTCTTTTCAAAAATTGAATCCTTTAAAGCAATTGCTTACCATTTTAAAGTTACCCATCATTAATCGCCTTTTATTTACCGCCTTTTTACTTTGGTTACCTAATGGCGGTTTGCAGGCAATTTTTTCACAATTTTCAATCGATACTTTTGCTTGGAAACCGACAATTATCGGTCTGATGTTCTCGCTGATCGGTATTTTAGATATTCTATCTCAAACCTTTATTATGCCTTTACTTTTGAAACATTTTTCCGATCAAAAAATTATCTCCTTGGGTATGACAGCAGAAATTTTCGGCTATCTCTTTATTGGTAGCGCCTATCTTACCCATCAAGCAATCATTTTTGTTTTAAGCATGATAATTTTTAGTTTAGGCGATGCTATCTTTAACCCTGCATTTAACGGCCTGCTTTCCAAATCTGCTGATGAAAATACCCAAGGACAAGTACAAGGCGGTGCCCAAAGCATCCAAGCTTTGGCACGGATTATCGGTCCTATTATTGCCGGGCAACTTTATCGCTTTAGCCACTTTAGCCCTGCTGTTTTAGGCGTTGTCTTTATCTCTTGTGCGCTAATCTTTCTACGACAAATAAAAATACCGCTTCCTGTTAAATAAGAATTAGAAACAGCTATAAGAAAAGCTGAGTATGAAGCAGACAGAAACCAACTTCTTTAAAATGACTATTCGTGTAGAATTTTATATTTTTGCATAGAGACAAAAAAAGACCACAGACAAAACTGTCTGTGGTCTTAAACTAAGCAATGATTATTTGTTTTTCAAGTTGTAGAATGCGTTAACGCCTTTGTATTCAGCAACTTCGCCTAATTGGTCTTCGATACGTAATAATTGGTTGTATTTAGCAATCCGGAAGGTTAACGTTCTCAAAAACACAGAAAACTTTTATGGCTGAAATCCTCTTAAAAAATGCTGAGTAGATTCAACAACCAACTCATCTAATTTATTGCTGTCGATCAATCCACCATTTACCATTGTAGTAATCCCCAGAAGAGTTGCATATAAATTCAGCCCTATTCGAGCAGAATCGCCATCTTGAATCATATTATTTTTTTGTCCATCAATGATTAAATCTAGTATTGGAAAAAATGCCTTCTCTGAAGCACTGGGAATATCACCAGTCTTATCTGTGTGTTTGCTTGAGATCATCAATTCAAATAACTGGCCATTTCTAGTTGCAAAATGAGCGAAACTTAATGCTGCGTTATTCAGTCGCTCTGCAAAATCGGTCGTATCTGCTAACTGACTTTCTCGAATGCCCTCACCTAATTCGTTAAACCCCATTAATGCTAAAGAATCAAGCAATGCCTGTCTATTCTTAAAGTGCCGTTGTGGGGCTGTATGACTCACCCCAACCTCTCTAGCTATTTCTCTAATAGTGACTTTATCTAATCCCTTTTTCTCTAGTACATCTCTAGCTACTTGTAGTAATTCATTTTTTAAGTTTCCGTGATGATATGATTGATTAGTTTTATTATTCATATAAGAATAATAGCACAGTGGATTTACATTAACAATTAAGATGTTTACATTGACAACATAACTTCGATTGTGATAGATTCAAACCATGTTTCCGATGTAAACATCATTTTAATCAAGAGAGGATTATACGAAATGAGTATAAATGAAGTAGTTATTGTCACGGGTGCCTCATCTGGAATAGGTAAAGCTACTGTTGTTGAATTGTCTAAGAAAAATTTCCATGTCATTGCTGGTGTACTAAAAGAAGAGGAATTAAAGCTATTCACCGAAACTAATGTTGAACCTGTGCTATTAGATATAACCAACGAAGATGACATTGCTTCTTTAGTTCGATTATTAAATAAAAACAGAAAAACTTATAAGATTGTTTCACTAATTAATAATGCTGGTATAGAATTTAATGCGCCTTTTGAATTGTTAAAAATGGAGGATTGGAGAAATCAATTCGACGTAAATTTGTTTGGCCAAGTTGCACTAACCAAAGCTCTATTGCCTTTTTTAAGAAAGAGTCATGGTTCTATCGTGAACATAACCTCAGTCGGAGGAAAAGTAGCTATGCCAAATTATTCTGCCTATGCTGCAACTAAATTTGCATTCGAAGCTGCTAGTGACTCTTTGCGTAGAGAGCTTAAAGATCAAAAAATTAAGGTAGTAATTGTAGAGCCTGGCGGTATTCAAACAGAAATGGCGGCATATAGCGGAGACCTGTCGTTAAACTTTGAAAAAACGCTTAGCGTAGAAGATAAAAAGCTATATAGTAATTTAATTAAATCTGCCGTTGCTTCTCAATCGAATTTCTTGAAACATGCAATGACAGCAGAAAAAGCTGGTAAAAAAGTTGCCGCTATTGCGACAAAAAAGAAGCCTCGCACTCGCTATTCACTTGGCATGGACGCAAAAATGACTTTACCTATGGTTCGGTTTTTTCCAACGAAATTTGTTGATTGGATATTAGAATTGAATAGAAAACTAACCTAAAAGATCTGTGTCCACTAAATCATCCTAACACCACTATTTAGTGTAATCGTCTGCGTCAGTAGACCATGATAATGTTTTATTTTCTTCTAGAGCATGAATTCGCGAGATTAAGCTAGAATGAATTTTTTGATATGCGTCGCTACCTAAGACTATTCTTAACGGAGGAGTATCGGTTTGTGTTAACGATACAATCTTGGTCGCCATTTTTTGGGGATCCCCTGCAATTGTTTTAAGATAAGAATCAATTTCTGTTTGACTTGCTCCAGTTAAACCATTTTGCATGATATCCGTAATTTTTCCTGTCGGCGTATTATCGTAGGCAGATAAACGATCGCCAAAAGCACCATTTCCACCAACAAAGTTAGTTCTTATACCGCCGGGATCCACAATTGTTACACGAATATTGAAGGGAGCAACTTCTTGTGACAAAGCATCAAAAGCCGCTTCAACAGCCCATTTTGAGGCACTATACATTCCCATTGCAGGTGTAGAATAATGGCCAGCCATACTTGATATTTGTATGATTTGTCCACCACCCTGTTTTCTAAAATGAGGAAGAAAAGCTTTTGCGGTTCTCAAAGAGCCAAAAAGATTGATTTCAAAAACGTCTTTCATTTGCCGCTCAGAAATTTCTTCGATAGCACCATACAAACCATATGCAGCATTGTTTAGTAAAACATCGATCTTTCCAAGATCATTAAATGCCGCGTTTACAGTACGCTTTACATCATCTTCATCGGATAAGTCTAATGAACTTTGCCAAAGCTGATCACCATATTGTTTTTTCAAGTCGTCAAAAGCACCCTCTTTTCTGGAAGTAACCGCAACCCTGTCACCATTTTCAAGTAATTGTTTAATTACAGCTGTTGCAAGCCCACCTGTAGCTCCAGTTATAAACCAAGTTTTCATAATAGAAATCACTCCAATATCAAATTGACGTTTCAATTGTAACGCCTTGTGATTTGTAGTATAGTTTTTGCTATTGAAATAAGCAATTCTTATACACAGCGATGTTACAGAACAGGAGGCTTTGTTATGTCCAATTCATATAATGAAGAGCAAAAGAAACTTACGAGAGATTCTATTTCTCAGGCTCTCATATTGCTCGCCAAAAATAAAGAGTACAACAAGATATCAGTTAGCGAGGTAGCGAATAAAGCTGGTGTTTCTAGAATGGCCTTTTACAGAAATTACGATAGCTTAGAAGATGTAGTAAAATGTCAGATTAGGGAAATCAATAACAAGTATAGAAATAGTCTTACTGAAGAGGACGTTGATAATTTTAATTTGACACGGATATATTTTGAAACTTTGCGGCAAGAACAGGATTTCTTTATTACAATATTTAAATCAACTTCGGCAATACTCATTCTATCTGAATTAGTTGAATTTCTAGAATCATTCTCTGAAAAATTGGTATGCAATATAGAATGTTCACCAAAATATCGATCGTATAATATCGAGTTCCTTGCTGGCGGCTTATTTAACGTTATCAGAAGTTGGTGTAATGGCGGTATGATTGAGAGTGCTGACGAAATGGCTTTGCTGATTTGTGACCGTATTTCAAGTCATATTGTCGGTGTTAGTATTTGATGGGATTCGTCATAACACTAACAATTTTCTTTTATTCAACTACAACCTAACACGCATAGGGTTTTATTTGCGCAAATTTTCTTCAACGAAATGGCAAATAGCTTTTCCAGTCAACTAATGTTGAGATTAATCGTGCTTGCTTAATAGCCTTTTTTATATTTTTTAACTCATCTAGTTAATACGCAGGTATGACTAACTTGGCACCTTTTGTACTTAGCAATACGTGAAAACTGGCAGTACGCAAAAATTGGTATCCTAAATAGCCTAAAATAGCAAAAAAGCCTATGAGAAAATTCTCACAGGCTTTAAATTGCTTCAATTCACTAATTAATTAGCGATGATTATTTGTTTTTCAAGTTGTAGAATGCGTTAACGCCTTTGTATTCAGCAACTTCGCCTAATTGATCTTCGATTATATTATAATATATATTACAGCACGTTAAAATCAATGTTCCAAATTAACTTTATAGTGGATAACAGAATTTGTACCATTTAGTCCAAACTCACCTGACACAAGAAAACTATAATCAAAGTCAATTTCTAAAGAATTAAATTGGGATATATCCGTGTCAAACATATATGATGGTTTCATGACACCAGTTCGTCCCTTTGAAACATTCTTCTCTCCACCATTCCATGAGCTCGAAAAACTTAGCATCTTATTATCCTTAAAAAAAGCTATATCATCATATCGATTTGGTGAATATCCTTTATCAACGCTAATATTTTTGTATTCAATATTCAGTCGTACAATTCTTTTTATGTTACTTTTTTCTGCTAACTGGATGTAGTCTGGAAAATCGCTAACATTATTTGTTGCTTTTGTAATTCTAATTTCTGCAAGGAGTCTTCCAGCGTATACAAGAGGTGCCCATTCGTTTATTTGATAGATTTTGTTTTCCACTGTCAGGTTACTAGCGCTATCGTTAGTAGAGCTTGGTGGAACAGTAGTACTATCAATGATATTTTTAACAGCATCCTGTTCGTCGACTAGCTTATCGGGTGAATTAGAATCTGCGTTCAGAAGAAATATCGAAACTATTACTACTGCAGCTATAACGAGAACCGAAACTGCCACTATAGTCCTCTTTCTTTTTTCAGAACTTACACTTCTCAATGAATAACTATCATCGATATATACAACTAGATATTTATTATCATTTATAGACTCAGATACTAAGTTAAACGATTCTAATTCAAAAGTGGTTTTCATACTATCATATTCAAGTTCATCAAACTTTTTCTCTCTTAAAAGGACAAACCCGTATTTACTTTTTGGATGGGATGCAATGTATGGTGAGAAATATTCAGGATCTTCGATTTTCTTCCCTACTTCTGAAATAATTAATTCAGCATATTGAGATCCACTATCAATCGATTTTTCATTTTGTTTACGAAACAAATCATACCTAATGACATAATAAAACAGACCTTTCTAGTTCAAGGTTATATTATAATCACTTCAAAGACTATAACACTTACAGCATACCTGCCATCAATTCTGCCTGTTGCACAATCTTATCAACTGCCATTTTTTGCAAATCAGGTGGGTAGCCATATTTCTTCAATAACCTGCGAACTGTCACACGCATTTTAGCACGCGCACTTTCTCTAACCGACCAATCAACACTCATATTATTTTTTATTGCTACGGTCAGTTCGTGAGCAATCGCTTTTAGTGTATCATCGCCCAATACTTCCTTAGCCGTTTCATGATCTGCAAGTGCATCATAAAAGGCAATTTCATCCCTAGAAAGTCCCAAGTTCTCTCCACGTTGGACAGCTTCGCTCATTTCTTTTGCCATTTGAATCAGTTCTTCGATGACTTTTGATGTTTCAATAGTCCGCTTATTGTATTTATCAATTGAGCCATTTAGCATCTCAGTGAATTTTCTGGACTGAACGAGATTCGTTCTTTGGATAGATTTCACCTTGCCACGCAATAGACGTTCTAAAAGTGTTACCGCAACATTCTTTTGTGGTAAAGCACGCACTTCGGCTAAAAACTCATCTGATAATATAGACAAATCTGGTTTTTCCAAACCAAGAGATTGGTAGATGTCAACGACTCCTTCTGCAACTACCGATTTTGAAAGTAATTGTTTCAACTGTTCGTCTACTTGCTTTTGCGTTGGTTTGCTCCCAGTAATATCCAGCTTCATCAATGCAACCTTCACGGCTTTAAAGAAAGCTACTTCTGCATTAATTTCTTGCGCTGCTTCTTCTGTGGCGCACAACGCAAAAGCTTTCCCCAGCTCGGTTACCAAGTTTTTAAAAAGTTTCGTCTTTGTTTGCCCTAATCCTAAAATGTAATCCATTGTATTATTAAGCGTCTTCATTTTCACGGAAGCTTTTTCACTGTTGAATAGCTCATAATTAGTACCGTACAATAACTCAGTGATTAGATCGTACTTCTCTAGCATCACGTTCACGGCCGCCGCGACATCTACACCAGCTTGTTCCTGATCACTAGGTGTATACTCCTGCAAGGCTTCTTTCAAACTATCTGCAATACCAATATAGTCAACAATCAGTCCGCCTTCTTTATCCTTAAAGACTCGATTCACTCGAGCAATGGCTTGCATTAAATTGTGACCTTTCATTTGTTTATCAAGATACATGGTATTCATTGCGGGGACATCAAAACCTGTAAGCCACATATCTCGGACAATCACAATTTGAAGCGGATCATCATTATCTTTCATACGGTTAGCTAACTTTTCACGCCGTGCCTTATTGCCAATAAATGGTTGCCAGCTTTCAGGATCACTAGAAGAACCTGTCATAACGATTTTGATACGACCTTTGTCATCATCATCTGAGTGCCAGCTAGGACGTAATTTTACGATTTCCTTATACAAGTCGATTGCAATTCGCCTAGACATCGTCACAATCATAGATTTTCCAAACGAAGCTTTTTGTCGTTCTTCAAAGTGTGCTACAAAATCTTTAGCCAAGACTTCCAGGCGGGATTGTGCGCCAGCAACTGCTTCTAAACGACTCCATTTACTCTTTGACTTGGAAACCACATACTCCTCTTGCTTTTCCATAATTTCATCAACCAAAGGATCGAGGTCTGCTCCATCAGATAATTTTAGCGGAATAATCCGGCTTTCATAATAAATTTTCACAGTAGCACCATCGGCAACTGCTTGGGTCATGTCATAAACATCCACATAATCACCAAAGACAGCCCGAGTTGATTTGTCTGAACTTGCGATTGGTGTTCCTGTAAAGCCAATATAAGAAGCGTAGGGCAAAGCATCCCGCAAATACTTCGCATAGCCATACTTCATAATATAGTCGTTATCTTCCGTCTGGGTCAGCTTACCAGAAAAACCATATTGACTGCGATGCGCTTCATCTGCCATCACAATTACATTTCGTCGATCAGTCAACGCGTTCATCTTTATGCCTTCATTGGGAGAAAATTTCTGCATAGTAGTAAAAACAATGCCCCCAGCCTCAACAGCTAATAACTTCCGCAAATCCTCACGATTCTCTGCTTGCTTTGGTGATTGACGTAAAATTTCACTGGATTGACTAAAGGTTAAAAAAAGTTGATCATCTAAATCATTACGGTCAGTCAAAACGACGATCGTCGGGTTATCCAGTTCTTGAATCAGCTTTCCAGAATAAAAAACCATCGACAAACTTTTCCCTGAACCCTGCGTATGCCATACTACACCGATTTTCTGATCACCTTCTGAAGATGCCGCACGTTTGGTTTCTTCCACGGCTCGATTGACAGCGTGATATTGATGATAGGCTGCTAAAATTTTGATTGTTTCCCTACCATCGTCCTTAAAAATAATAAAATGACGAATTAAATCTAGTAAGACGGTTGGATTTAGCATGCCTTTGATTAGAACCTCTAACTGTGTATGGGCCGTTCCCGTTTCGTTATGTCCATCCATCGTACGCCAAACCATAAAACGCTCTTCATTACTAGATATCGTTCCAGATTTTGCGTTGAATCCATCACTGATGACCATGATCTCATTGAAGTTGAAGAGACTAGGGATCGTTGATTTATAGGTTTGCAGCTGATTGTAGGCGTCGCTGGTGATCGTGTTTTCATTCGTCGCGTTCTTCAACTCGATCACTACTAACGGCAAGCCATTCACAAAAAGAATCACATCAGGACGCTTTTCTTTGTCACCTTCTTTAATCACAAATTGATTAACGGCTAAAAACTCATTATTTTCAGGATGATCAAAATCAAACAGCCACAATTTTTTCGTAACATTATTGATTCCTTCTCGCGTTTCCACATCCACGCCATCAGTGATCAACTTATGAAAAGTTCGATTGTTGACCATCAGATTCGGATGTTGCGGAATCGTCACTTTGCGCACTGCTTCATCAATCACTTCCATTGTCATCTCAGGATTAATCGCTATCAGTGCATTTTTCAAATGATCGACTAACACAACGTCGCTATAACTCTTGCGTGCCGCCAAATCGCCATCTGGTTCAAATGATGTACCAGATAAAGCAGTGTAGCCAACTTCAGCTAACCACTCGAGGGCGGTTTCTTCTAAATCTGCTTCAATGAAACGGAAATCGTTAGGCATTGGGCACCTCCTTAATTGAAAAGTGATATTCTCTTGGCAAAATAATATCTGCCGAACTACCAATACGTCCAGCTCTAATTTTCCCATCATGTTTATCAAGACCTCTAGAGACATAACCTAACTGCTTAGCAAATTCAGAAAAATGTTTCTGGTCAATAGGTATCCCATTAGTACAAACATATTGAAATATTTCACCTATATGTTCAGAGGAATCCTCTTTATCTATATCAAATAATTGGTAAAGATATGGATTGATAATAAACTTTTTACGTCCCGACTCTCTGTGAATTTCAAAAACACCTAAAATATTCGATGGGAAAATGCCGTCTTTAATGATGATTTCAGAATGAATATCTTCATACCAATCCGCATTTAAGCTTTGGATATCTTTCGTTAATTCTTTAGTCAAAATTATATTGTGTTTCCTTGACTCTGGAATAAATCCCCAGATTACATACGAAAAATCATTTTCATTTCTGCTGTGAGCAAATTTCAACGCAGTATCAAACCCATTCTCTCCATGAGCAGCAGACACAAAAGGACTTCTGACCTTATCTTCCCAGCGTCCGCCGATATTATGAGCAAGATTCAATAAAAAAATGTAAGCATTTTGAACATCCTCATCAACAGCCTCAAGAAGATCTTCTACACAAATAGAACCAAAATCTTTCATTTTCAAAATACTATTCACTTTATTGAGCAGTGCCTTGACGTCTTCAATTGTTGCTGGCCTGTCAAAATAAGGTTTGATGCCTTTAATACCCACGTCTTCTCGATATGCATTTCCTTTCTCACCAACAACAAAAAAGAGTTCAAAAAAACGTGCTGGAGATATTTCTAATTGCTTTCGAAGTTTAAAATTTGGTTTAAAGCCTCGAAAGAAAGATATAGCATTAAATTCTTCTGCCTTAATACTGAAGCTAATCAAAAAGTTCAGAATAGGTTGTACCAATAAAGAATCAATATTATTAATCTTAGTCCTTTTGTCTTTAGTAACAGTAACAAAAGAAGATTCTTTAATTGGACAGTTAGCCGTAATAGAAACTGAGAAATCGTAATTCACAGCTTTTTCCATACTTTAAACCTCCAACTCACCAGATAGTAATTTAGGAAGTAACACATCTCTAATTTCGACCAAATACTTATTTTCCTCCCGCTTATTACGTGTCTCAATAAAAATTGGTTCCATCAATTTATGAAAAGAATCTATAATATCAGAAGAAGGCCTGACAAATTCGTAGTCTTCAAAATCTTTACGTGATATATTGATATATACACTACCCGTAGCTGTTTCAGAAAAGAAATTAAAAAGTTTATTCATAATCAGAAACAGATATTCGCGCAATTCAACTTCTTTCGCACGAGCGATGCCTGCCCCTCTCCCAATAGCATATTCTTTCCCTACTTCTACCGTGCCACCAATTGTTGCCCTTACACCAAAAATGAAGTCCTTTGATTGAGTAATTTTTTTAGGTTCAGTAGTGTACTTTTGTGGTGTAATAATTCCGTTTTTAAAATCACTTGCTCCATTGATTAAAGGTAGCCCATTTCCTTCAGTATTATAAGAGGTGCCTTTAGGAGATTGCCCCATAATTATTGTAGCAATATTTTTTAATTGTGAAACTTCCCACCCCTCAGGCACTTCTCCTAACTCACTCGCCACCATCTTGCCGCCGCTGGATTTATAAGGATCACCATTTTTATCAGGAAACTCAAAATCAACAAACCAGCGTTTGAAAAGCGTCGCCGCCAACTCCTCCAACGTAGCAATCATTTGATTGTTGAGTTCGATTTTAGAGTCTAGAGAATCAATAATACTAACAATTTTTTCTTGCACATCTATGGAAGGTAATTCGATTTGGACTTTTTTCAATTGAACCATCGTAAGGGCTTTTTGAGTAGAACCGATTACGATATTATCAATCGCTTTTTTACCAACCTTTGATTGAAACCAGTATAAGAGATATCTTGGAACAATATCTTTTGAAAAGTTGCTGAACCATGTTAAATTTCCATCTTTAAAATAAAATTGATCATCATCTTTTACTAAATATGGTATGCCAATGGTTCCTACGGATGTCAACAAAATATCATTACTTTTAGGAACTCCATATTTATTTTTCACTTCATCAAATTTCTCTAGAGAAATATATAAAGGATTGTCAATATTTAGCCCCTTGCTTTTCTGAATAATTTCTTTTGATCGATAGAAGGGTACCCCATTATCAACATAATCCTTATAATATATTCTCTTACTAGAGCGAATATCGACTATCTCACCAAGAACATATTCTTTAAATTTCATACCCTATCCCTCCTAGGGCTTTTCTAATCTCTTCTTCCAACTCATGGGATTTCGCAAATTGTTCTGATAAAGTCGTGGTCAGTCGTGCCATTTTTTCTTCAAAAGGTTCGCTGTCTTCTGCTTCAGCTGCTAAGCCGACATAGCGACCCGGCGTTAAGATATATTCTTGTTTCTGCACATCTTCTAATGTCGCTGATTTACAGAAACCGGCAATGTCTTCATAAGCTTTATCATCGGTGCTCTTCCACGCATGATAGGTATCCGCAACTTTCGCGATATCTTCTGGACTAAATTCTTTATGCGTCCGATCCGCCATAAAACCTTCTTTGCGAGCATCAATAAAGAGAATCTCACCGCGATGATCACGTTCATTCAGTTTCGCTTTTGATTTTGTCGTAAACCAAAGACATACTGGAATCTGGGTTGAATAAAACATTTGCCCCGGCAACGTGACAATACATTCCACGATGTCATCATCCACTAGATTTTTACGAATTGCGAGTTCTGCACTTTGACTAGTAGACATACTGCCATTGGCTAATACAAAACCGGCTGTTCCTTCTGGTGCTAGTTTTGACACCATGTGTTCAATCCAAGCATAGTTGGCATTCCCCACTGGGGGAATACCGTATTTCCAGCGGGCATCATCCGTTAATTTTTCACCGCCCCAATCGCTAATATTAAATGGCGGATTTGCCAAGATATAATCAGCCCGTAATCCTTTGTGTAGATCATTGTGAAAGGTGTCCGCATTATGTTGGCCGATATTGCCATCGATTCCCCGAATTGCCAAATTCATTTTGCACAATTGCCAAGTAGTCGGATTTGATTCTTGTCCATAAATAGAAATATCCCCAATTTTCCCTTGATGTTCTTCTACAAATTTTTCTGATTGAACGAACATGCCACCTGATCCACAACAAGGATCATAAATTCGACCTTCATAGGGTTCAAGCATGGCAACTAACAAACTGACTACAGAACGAGGCGTATAAAACTCTCCGCCGCCTTTGCCTTCTGCACTAGCAAATTTACTTAAAAAGTACTCATATGTACGGCCTAAGACATCGGTACTACGGCTAGCTTTGTCGCCAACTTTTATATTGGAAATCAAGTCAATTGTTTCACCCAAACGTACTTTATCCAATTGTGGACGAGCATAATTTTTAGGCAATACATTTTTTAGAGTTGAATTTTCTTTTTCAATGGCAATCATAGCATTGTCAATAATTTGACCAATCTCTGGAGTTTTAGATTTCTTATTAATATTCGTCCAACGAGCATCTACTGGCACCCAAAAAATATTATCGGCAATGTATTCATCCTTATCCTCGGGATCTGCATATTCATCTTGCATCAATTCTGCATGCTTTTCTTCAAAACTATCTGAAACATATTTCAAGAAAATTAATCCCAGAACCACATTTTTATACTCTGAAGCATCCATACTGCCACGTAATTTGTCAGCTGTTTGCCATAATCGCTCTTCAATTTTTAGTTCGGCTGAAGCCATTCGTTATTCCTCCTGTTATAACTTAAATTTTCTCAACAAAAAGGCGCTTTGTACAAAAGTACAAAAAACGCCTGGAATCCGTGCATAGACGCACTTCTATTTTAACAGATTAAAATACACTCTGCATTCAATATCAAAAACATCATAACTCTCAATACTATTCCTAGTTGTTTGTATCACTATCTGGTAATTTTAGAGTTTATCGTAAACAATATTTTCGTAATGGTAATCCCCTGAATTACCGCTTCTTTTATATTGAGTATGATAACTTGGCCAATTCTCCAAAGTAAATTGCATTATTTTCTTTTCATATGGAATAAAAATTGCAAGTTCATTGTTCAGTATGGGTGGACACATGTCGTCCTTCACTCGATTTCCATTTAAGTTCACACATATTATTGGTAACCCTAATCTTATAGCTGATTCTATTTCCCACTTAACAAATTTTCTCAGATATTTTGTATTCTTACCTATCAACAAAACAAATACTTTTGAATTGTTCATTCTCTCTCTAAGTTGTCTTTTTATAGATTCTTCTTTACTGGTATCTCTTGCAGAATTAAGATCATGAGCATCATAAAAATTAAAAGCTGTATTATCTTTCTGCTTCCAAGCTTTCATCATCCAATAATAGTGAATATCGTTATCTCCATCAAAAGCTACATACGTTTTATTTCTATAAGCTACCATCATTAATTTCCCCCTTCAATCCGAATAAATCTATTTCATCAAACTGATCTTTATAAATGATAATCCTTAGTTTAGCTGGATATTTGAACCTTGTTTCACTTATTCTGAAAGTCCACAACATTATATTCAGTAGTTCGTTAATCGGAATATTATTAAACCCATTAGAAAAACGTGTAATCCCTGCACCAAAAATTGGAACAGAGACATTTTCTAGTGAATATACCCTATTGATTTCATTCCAAAAAATCAATAGGAAATTGATATACTCAGACATTGAAAGTCGTGCTTCATTCTTCTCATTAAATTTTGAAAAAGCAGTAAGAATAAAATCACCATCAACAAAAGTACTTCCCAGTTGATAGCTTTTTTGATAAACACCTTTATACCTTTCCTTCATACACGAATTTTCATCATTATTAAAATCGGGATCATCCTCAATTTTTTGTTTTAAATCAGATGGTTTTGTATAATATTTCTGGATAAATTTGCCATGTAATGACTTTTTAGAAATAATTTTATCATCAACTACCGTATCAAAATATTCATTAAAGGGGATAACCTTCAATCCATCCTGTGTAAAAATATCTCCACGAATTATTTCTACCGTAGTTCCTCCAATTTTTAAACTTGCAGATGCTTTCATATTGGCATAAACCCATATTCCAATATAAGTTATCACCAAGATTACTCCAAATAAAATTCCCAGATATAACTTACAATAATCTGGAATCTCAATAAAAATCAGAACCAAGGAAAGAAAGGTGCTAATTACACCAAGGAATCTTAAAAAGACTTTTCTAACACGGTGATCCATAAACTTTATTTTTTTCATTTCTTACTCGCCTTCTTTAAAAAGTAATTAGAGTTACCATAATACAACAAATCTAAAGGGTGAAACTTGTGATTGGATATTCTCCATTCTTTTTGCCATTCTTGTATTTTCTTATTATCAAGTGTCTCTAAACAGCCTAGCTGAGTTTGTACATCATATAAAATATCAAGACCACCATTCGCATATATTTCTTTTTGTCTTTTTCCCAATTGCTCTTTCAAAATTGTTTCTCTTGGATTTTTCTTTTCTATAAGTGATGCTATTTTGAGCTCATTATATATCCATGGAGAATTGGTTTTACGCATGGAAACTTCGCCGACATTTATTGACTCTGGTGTGTTAAGAAAGATTAGACATTCCGTATTATTGATAACATCATTCAGCGCTGTTGATAGCATCATGTGAACATGACTAGTCGTGAAGTTTCTTATATCATAGTTATAAGTTATATTGTCTCCTTTTTTTCTGAGTATTGCATATTCATTATCAATATTTTTCAAAAGCTTATCAGCACTCCCCCAAACAATAGAATCTAGGAAAACTTCCAGTCCAAATTCACGTTTCAGCCATACAGCAAGTCTCTTGGCGGTCCTGTGATCATTATGCGAGTGAGATAAAAAAATATCAGATTTATAATTAGGAAACCAATCATTTATTAATTGCGATCCATCAATTTTATTATCTTCAGTTCTAGGTAAATAAATAGTCTCATTTATTCTGGATAAGAGCTCGTTTTTTTTCGAATCTATTTTCTTTTCAAATAGATCAATTTCATAATTAGTAACGTTCAAAAATGATTGTTTCTCAATAACTGATAAATCTAGGTTGTAACCTTTGTACATCTGCTTATCCTCCAATCTATATCTATTATTATAGCATTTTAAGTTCATTTTCAAACGTACGTTCGCTTTTGAAGAAGGTAAAAAATCCGTAGACTGATTAAATAATCAAATTTCTACGGACTTCTTATTTATTTCAAATTACTCAACGTACTTGTTTAATCAATTTCTCAATACAATCATCACTGCTTAGACTGGTTGTGAAATAAATGGTCTCTTACACACTAATTTTCTCGGATACATATAGCGGAAAGTAATGGGGATGCATGTATTTTCTAATCACTTTCTGATCCAGTAACATACTTATAATTTATCAAATTTTTTTTATTCAAACTTCATTGTTATTGTAATCAAACAGCTTTGTATCCCTATCACATCTTCCCCTCTCTTAATAACCGTTCCAATGGTGTAACTTTTGTATTCTCTAAGAAATCCGCATCGCTCAAGGAATTGAGACAGGTTTGCGTCGTCTTGATATTGGAATGTCCTAATAAGCGGCTAATTGTATAGAGATTAACCCCACTCTTCAATAGTTTCTGCGCATAATAATGTCTTAAGCTATGACAACTTCTTTGTTTGACTTCATCTCTGACCCCAATTCCATTTGCTGCATCTTTGACTATCTTCTCCAAAAGAACATTATTAGTTATTTTCTTACCAGATTTATTGACGACAAGATAATCATCTATTTCATGATAATTGCGCAAATTATTAAAGTAACCTCGTTTCGTCTTCTGGTATTTTTTGATGGACAATTGCAGATATTGCGAAATAGGAACAACACGTTCTTTACGCCCTTTCCCCATTAATTGAAAGAAAGTCCCCTTAAAATTATCATTTGATAAGCAGTGGACTTCTTCTGCACGTAAACCACAATCAGCCATAATTTCAATGATTAGTCGATTTCGTTGATTGACAAATCCTGAGTGATTGTAAAAGCCAATCATCGCTGCTACCTCTTGATCGTTAAAAGTATTGATTAAGCGTTTCTCTGATTTCAAATATTGAATGTCTAGCATAAAGTTACGATCAATATATTCTTCCGTAAAAAGGTACTTATAGAAGGTTCTGAGAGCTTTTAAAATCTGATTAATATAATTTGCACTGCGTTCTTCCTTCATCCATAAGATAAAACTCTTTACATGAGGTTTCTTGATCTCTTCCAACTTATTTAGATCGAACTCTGAAAATATGTAACTACTAAAAACTCGTATTTGGGATCGATACGTTTCAATCGTCCTTTTAGACAAATTTCTTACCCGACAATCCAACAAAAATTCTTCTACGCCTTCTTGAAATAGCATTTTTAACGCCCCTTTTCTTAAGAAAAACAGAAGAAAGTTAAATCACCAGATATCACTAATTAGATGCTTTTTGTACTTAGCAATACGTGAAAACTGGCAGTACGCAAAAATTGGTATCCTTAATAACCTAAAATAGCAAAAAAGCCTATGAGAAAATTCTCACAGGCTTTAAATTGCTTCAATTCACTAATTAATTAGCGATGATTATTTGTTTTTCAAGTTGTAGAATGCGTTAACGCCTTTGTATTCAGCAACTTCGCCTAATTGGTCTTCGATACGTAATAATTGGTTGTATTTAGCAATCCGGTCAGTACGTGAAAGAGAACCAGTTTTGATTTGGCCAGCGTTTGTTGCAACAGCGATATCAGAGATTGTTGAATCTTCTGTTTCACCAGAACGGTGAGAAACAACTGCTGTGTAACCAGCTTCTTTAGCCATTTCAATAGCATTGAAAGTTTCTGTTAATGTACCGATTTGGTTAACTTTAATTAGGATTGAGTTACCAACGTTACGTTCGATACCTTCAGATAATTTTTCAGTGTTTGTAACGAACAAGTCGTCACCAACTAATTGAACTTTGTCGCCTAGTTCAGCTGTTAATTTTTCCCAGCCTTCCCAGTCGTTTTCGTCCATACCATCTTCAATAGTGATGATGAATGGATATTTTTCAACTAATTCTTTCAAGTAAGCTACTTGTTCTTCTGAAGTACGTTTTGCTCCGCCTTCACCTTCGAATTTAGCATAGTCATATACGCCGTTTTCGTAGAATTCAGAAGCTGCACAGTCAAAACCTAAACGTACATCGTCGCCGATTTTGTAGCCAGCTTTTTCAACTGCTTTAACGATTGTTTCAACAGCATCTTCAGTACCTTCAAAACGAGGTGCAAAACCACCTTCGTCACCGACTGAAGTTTCTAAGCCGCGTTCAGATAAGATAGATTTCAATGCGTGGAATACTTCAGCACCCATACGCAAGCCTTCTTTAAATGTAGGTGCACCTACAGGTAAGATCATGAATTCTTGGAATGCGATTGGCGCATCTGAGTGAGAACCACCATTGATGATGTTCATCATAGGAGTTGGCAACACTTTAGTATTGAAACCGCCTAAGTAGTGGTATAAAGGTACTTCCAAGTAATCAGCAGCTGCACGAGCTACAGCGATTGAAACGCCTAAGATTGCGTTGGCACCTAATTTACCTTTATTAGGAGTTCCGTCTAATTCGATCATTGCTTTGTCGATAGCCATTTGGTCACGAACATCGTAGCCAATGATAGCTTCTGCAATAATGTTGTTTACGTTGTCTACGGCTTTTTGAACGCCTTTGCCGCCATAACGAGATTTGTCACCATCGCGTAATTCAACGGCTTCGTATTCACCAGTTGAAGCGCCTGAAGGAACCATACCGCGACCAAAAGCACCTGATTCTGTATATACTTCTACTTCGATTGTTGGGTTACCACGTGAATCAAGGACTTCGCGTGCGTAAACATCAGTAATAATTGACATGTTTGTCTCTCTCCTTTGATTTGTATTTCAAAAGGGTTAAAACCCTTCATCCACAATTTTAGTGAATTTTATGCATTTCTGCAAATTAAAACTCATTTTTTTAATGTTGTTGTTAGATTATTTAACTGCATCTAATAAGGCTAAGAATGAATCCGCTTGTAAGCTTGCGCCGCCGACTAATGCGCCGTCAACGTTTTCTTTGGCCATGTATTCTGCAATGTTTTCAGGTTTAACTGAACCACCGTATTGGATACGTACTTTATCAGCAACTTCTGAACCGTATAATTTAGCAACTGTTTGACGTACAACACCACAGATTTCGTCTGCAATGTTAGCATCAGCAGATTTACCTGTACCGATTGCCCAGATTGGTTCATAAGCAATTACCATACTTGAAACTTGTTCAGCAGATAAATCAGCTAAACCAGCAGTGATTTGACCTTCGATCCATTCAGCAGTTTTACCTGCTTCGTAAGTTTCCAAAGTTTCACCACAGCACAAGATTGGTGTCATACCGTTGGCAAAAATTGCTTTTGCTTTTTTGTTAATTTCTGCGTCTGTTTCGTGGAAATATTCGCGACGTTCTGAGTGACCAATGATCACATATTGTACGCCAAGGTCTGCAATCGCAGCTGGTGAGTTTTCACCAGTGTAGGCTCCTTCGTTTTCCCAGAAACAGTTTTGAGCAGATAATTGTACTTCAGAATCTTTCAAGCTCCAAGCTAATGGTGCTAAGAATAAAGCAGGTGAACCGATCACAGAATCTACCAAATCTTTTGAAGGAACCGCAGTTTTCACTGCTTCTGCAAAGCTTTGTGCTTCTGATAAGGTTTTGTTCATTTTCCAGTTTCCGGCGATAATGGGTTTACGCATTTTGTGCAACTCCTCTTTTAAAAATTTACTCGTAAAATTAGCTCAAAAGGTTCCCCTTTCAAGACCATTTCAACTTTAAATTATTTGTCGTTAATAGCAGCTAAACCTGGTAATGTTTTACCTTCTAATAATTCTAGAGAGGCACCACCACCAGTTGAAATGTGCGTGAATTTGTCAGCAAAGCCTAATTGTTCAGCTGCTGCTGCAGAATCACCACCACCGATGATTGTTGTTGCATCTTCAAGGTTAGCAATTGCTTCACAAACACCAATTGTACCATTAGCAAAGTTAGACATTTCAAACACACCCATAGGTCCGTTCCAAACAACAGTTTTTGCTCCAGCTAATGTTTCAGCAAATAAAGCAATAGATGCAGGGCCGATATCTAAAGCCATAACATCGTCTTTTATTTCGCCTTCAACAGTTTCAGTTGGCACATCATTTGAAAATTCTGCGGCACAAATATTGTCGATTGGTAAAACTAATTTGTCGCCAGCTTTTTCGATTAAGCTTTTTGCTAATTCGATTTTGTCTGTTTCAACTAATGATTTACCAATTGCCATACCTTTAGCTGCGTAGAAAGTATATGTCATACCGCCGCCGATTAAAATCTTGTCCGCTTTTGGAATCAAGTTTTCAATCACACCGATTTTATCAGACACTTTAGCGCCACCTAAGATAGCGATCATTGGACGTTTAGGATTTTCAACAGCTTCACCGATGAATTTGATTTCTTTTTCCATTAAGAAACCAGCAACAGTTGGGATACCTGTTGAAGCAATACCAACGTTAGAAGCATGGGCACGGTGAGCAGTACCAAATGCATCGTTTACGAATACATCGCCTAAAGATGCCCAGTATTTGCCCAATTCAGCGTCATTACCGCTTTCTTTTTTACCGTCGATATCTTCAAAACGTGTGTTTTCAAATACTAAAACATCGCCGTCTTGCATATTTGCAATGGCGTCTTCTAATTCTTTACCACGAGTTTCAGGTACGAAAGTTACTTCTTTACCTAATAATTCGCCCAAGCGTTTTGCAACGGGTGCTAAAGATTTGCCAGCTTTATCTTCTTGTGTTTTCACACGACCTAAGTGTGAGAACAAGATTGCTTTGCCGCCGTTGTCGATTACATATTTGATAGTTGGTAAAGCAGCTTTGATACGTGTATCATCACCAATTACACCATCTTTTAACGGCACGTTAAAGTCAACACGGACTAAAACTTTTTTATCTTTTAATTGAATGTCTTCGATTGTTTTTTTAGCCATCTGTATGTTTGCCTCCTAAATTTATCTCATAAAAAAAGCGGAGAAGCGCGTCGCTTCCCCGCTTTAAAAGTACTACATTAGATTACGCGTAAGCGAATCTTATAATTTAGCGAAGTATTCTAAAGTACGAACTAATTGAGCAGTGTAAGACATTTCATTGTCGTACCAAGCAACAGTTTTAACTAATTGTTTGTCGCCAACTGTCATTACTTTAGTTTGAGTTTCGTCAAATAATGAACCGAAAGTCATACCAACGATGTCAGAAGAGACGATTGGGTCAGCAGTGTAACCAAATGATTCGTCTGAAGCTTCTTTCATTGCTGCATTTACTTCGTCAGCAGTAACTTTAGTATCTAAAACAGTTACTAATTCTGTTAATGAACCAGTTGGAACTGGAACACGTTGAGCAGCACCGTCTAATTTGCCGTTCAATTCAGGAATTACTAAGCCGATAGCTTTAGCAGCACCAGTTGTGTTAGGTACGATGTTAGCTGCAGCCGCACGCGCACGACGGAAGTCGCCTTTAGGGTGTGGAGCATCTAATGTGTTTTGGTCACCAGTGTAAGCATGGATAGTTGTCATCAAGCCTTCGATGATACCAAATTTGTCTTGTAAAGTTTTAGCCATAGGAGCTAAGCAGTTAGTAGTACAAGAAGCACCAGAAATAACTGTTTCGTCACCTGTAAGTGTTTCATGGTTAGTGTTGTAAACGATTGTTGGTACATCGTTACCACCAGGAGCTGAGATAACTACACGTTTAGCACCAGCTTTTAAGTGTAATTCAGCTTTTTCTTTAGAAGTGAAGAAACCAGTACATTCTAATACGATTTCTACACCTAGTTCGCCCCATGGTAATTCTTCAGGGTTACGGTTAGCTAAAACTTTAACTTCTTTACCGTTAACGTTGAAAGAACCATCGTGAACTTCAACTGTACCGTTGAAACGTCCTTGAGTTGTATCGTATTTTAGCAAGTGTGCAAGCATGTTCGCATCTGTTAAGTCGTTGATTGCAACAACTTCAATTCCGTCTACGTCTTGGATGCGGCGGAATGCCAAACGGCCGATACGTCCAAATCCATTAATACCTACTTTAACTGTCATATTGCGATTTCCTCCTTATGAAAATCAGGTTTTTTATTTTAAAGGGTTACCCCTTTTAAAATCTCATTTGCAGCAGCTTCATCAGTTAGAAGCCACGTTTGTTTTGGTGCATTTTGCATATACGCATTAATTGCTTTAGCTTTAGTTTTGCCACCGGCAACAGCTAAAATAATTGGCACCTTTTGTAAATCTTTTAATTGTAAACCAATCCGTGGCACTTTATAGACCACTTTACCAGTTTCATCAAAGAAATAACCAAATGATTCAGCGACTGCATTGGCCTGTTTTAGCATCAAGATTTCATTTTCACTCATCTTGCGTCTAGCCGCCATATGCAAAGCACGCCCAATACTATGAATAACACAGTCAGCATGGCTTATCAAGTTTAACACCTCAAGGATTGAGGGTTCCTTCATAAGGGAACGATACGTGTCAGAACTTAATTGTTCTGGGACATAAAGTGCCCGATGTTCACCATTTGACCTCATTGCCATCATAGCAGAAACTGAGTTGGCTTGTACAGTCAGAGCCTCTCCAATACCACCTCTGGCCGGTACAAAAAGGTTATGTCGTTCATCACTTTCAAGGTTTGTCAGACATTCGGCAACTTGGGCCATTGTTGTCCCACCCATTACCGCGATGACGTTCTTGCCTTCAGGTAAAAGTAAATCTAACGATTCATTTAAACTCTCACCAAAGTTTTTCACGACTTTTTCTTGTCGGTCACTATCACCAGCAGATATTACACAGCGGGCAATGCCAAAATGATTGGCCAACTGTTTTTCTAATTGATGCATGCCAAAAAGTTGATCCATTACTTTGCCTAAATCGGTAAAAACTTTTTCACCCGTTTTAGTTAAGCTCATACCACTTTTTGAGACGTCAATTAAAGCTAATCGTTTTAATAAATCCGTTTCGGTACGTAAAATCCGTTCGGTCATATTCAAACTATCTGCTAAGTTTCGGCGACCAATAGGCTGCATCCAGTAAATATTTCGCAAGATTTTATAACGCTCTTGCAAAACATGCAGGATATCAGGAGCAACTGCTTCAATCAATTTTAAGTCATCAAGCATGATTACTCTCCTTTTTTGACAATGGACGGTTTATGTCCATCGTAGACCTATTTCGACCCATCGAGACCAAAAAAAATTTGCTGCAGGTCAAATTCCTTTAACCTTACGGAAGTAATAGTACCATTTTCCATTCTATTGTGCAACTAAAAAGCTAAGAAAAATACTTCTGAAAACTGTGCCATTACGTTAAATCGCTTTACTAATTAATTTAACGCCAAGTGATAAATTGCACAACGAAAACAAAAGCCTTTATTTCTAATTGATCCTTTATTTGCGTAAGGGAAAAATTAAATTATCACTTTTGAAGCATTCATTTCCAACAAAAATCGTGTTAAAATAGCTCAGTAGCTGTTTGATAGCGTTTTTTCACCGCAATAAAAAAAGACACCTTCTTAGCTAGAAGATGTCTTAACGCGCTCTAAGGGAATCGAACCCCTGTCTCAAGAACCGGAATCTTACGTGATATCCACTACACTAAGAGCGCCGAACATATGTTAGTTTAGCTAATAATCAGAATAAAATCAAGAGGAAAATACATGAAATTTCAACAAAGTTTTTCACAAAAGCAAAAACAATCGCAAAAGCTTGCTATGACACAGTCATTGCAACAATCAATTCAAGTTTTGCAATTTTCAATTGATGAATTAGCTGAATTTGTCGAAACAAAAGCAATGGAAAATCCTTTAATCGAAGTATCAGAAGCTAATTACGCCTTAAGCTATTCCAAGCCCCGTTCATCCAGTGGCGAAGAATTGAACTACTTAAGCCAAATTCCGGATGATCGTATTTCGTTGTTTGAATATCTCATCGACCAAGTTCACTTGAATTATCGCGATACGTTTTTACGTGACATTGTTTTATTTTTAATTGAATATATTGATTTAAACGGTTTTTTAACAATTGATTTAGATGAAGTTGTTACAAAAATGCAGGCCACAAAGATACAAGTTTTAGACGCTTTAACTTTAATTCAGCAATTGGACCCTGCTGGGGTTGGTGCCCGCAACTTACAAGAATGTCTCATGCTGCAAACTGAAAGAGATGATTTAGCGCCTAATTTGGCTTATCTTATCTTAGAAGAACATTTTGAGGACTTGGTAAATCGCAAATGGCCTGAACTAGCGAAAAAGTTAGCTATTCCAGTTAGCGAAGTACAAACAGTCTTCGACTATATTCAAACGCTAACCCCTACGCCAGGAGCAAGTTTTGGCACCACCGATGGCTTATACATTATCCCGGATTTGACAGTCAAAATAAGTGACGGAAAGAAAATTAAAATCACCAGCAACCGGCGGGGCATGCCAGAAATGCACTTCCAGCAAAGCTACTTTGACCAAATGGCAAAAAAAGCCGATGACGAGACCAAAAAATATCTAAATGAGAAAAAACAAGATTTTGAATCCCTGCAAAAAATGGTACAACAACGTGGTGATACAATTTTACGCGTGGGACAAGCAATTATCGCCCACCAACAAGAATTCTTCTTAGATGAAAGCCGACCGATTAAACCTTTGATTTTAAAAGATATCGCAGAAGAGCTGGAAATTCATGAGTCCACCGTCAGCCGGGCGGTCAATGGAAAATACTTGGAAACAGATTTTGGAATATTTGAATTAAAGCACTTCTTCAGTCAAAAAGTCGGGATTCAAAATGATAGTGGCGAAGATTTGTCGACTGATAACGTCAAAGTCCGTCTTCAAGCCCTCGTTGAAGAAGAAGACAAAGGTAAACCACACTCTGATCAAAAATTAGTCGACTTACTAAAAGCAGAAGGAATTACTATTTCCCGCCGCACGGTTGCCAAATATCGCGACGCCTTAAAAATCCCAAGCTCCAGCAAGCGAAAACGCTTTGACTCATAACACTATCTTTTATAGAAAAATTACAAGAAATAATAGAGAAAATCCCCAATCAGAATCGATTGGGGATTTTCTCTATTATTTACTTTTTATCAACTTTTTTTCCGTTCTGGGCTCACCCATGTGCCACTACCATAGCCTAAAATTGTCTTGAAGGCGGGAATTAGCGTTGTTAAGATGGTGAGGGCATTCATCATCCAATAAAGCAACATGTAAAATGGAGCAAAGACGAAATAGCGTAATTTATGACCGCGATCGTCTAAAATTAGTGCCGAACCCAATTGCAAAAAGCCGGCAATCATCTGAAAATTAACAAAGATAAAGGCCATTGCAAACATATGAAAAATTCGTTCATAATTTTGCGTTACAAGAAAATAAATCAATGTCACAATAAAAATGAAACTTGAAAACCAAAAGAAAAGCGACCACAAAATACTTAGGGTTTGGTCAATAAACATAACCAGCTGATTAAAGTGTTTGATTGGATGTAAGGCAACTTTAGGAAAATTGGTCAACCAAACTTCCGTGCCGCCTTTAGCCCAACGTTTGCGTTGCCGATAAAGCATTTTTAAAGTATCTGGGACCATCATGTAAAACATAATATCTGGAGCAAAAACCGGTAACCATCCTAAGAGCTGTTCATCCCAAGCAATGCTTATATCTTCAGTGGCGCGATCTTGGCGAAACAAACCCGCATCAAGTAGCGCCGTTTTACGATACATGGTATTGGCTCCACTAAAAGCATACATGGTATTTAACGTTCCTTGCTGGCTCCGCTTAATGACACCGACGATACTAGAAAACTCAACCGTCTGGGCCTTTTCAATAATTTTTGAGCGATTTAAAACATCCATATTCCCAGTTACTGCCCCGATATTGGTTTCACCGGACTCCATAAAATAATTCATATACTTAGTTAAAGCATCTGGTTCTGGGATTGTATCTGCATCATTACTTAAAATATATTCACCTTGTGCAAAAGCAAAGCCAACATTAAAAGCATGCGCTTTTCCTTTGTTTTTTTCAATTGTGATAACCCGCAAGCGCGCTTCTTTACGAGCCAACTCGGCCAGAATTTGTGGGGTATCATCGGTGGAACCATCATTTACTACTAACACTTCATAGTTTTCATAAGATAATTGATGCAATAAATAAGCCAGTGTTTTTTCAATTACTGCCTCTTCATTATGTGCAGGCACCATGATCGTAATAAAGGGCTGCTCTTCTTTTTTAATTTTTTTAAACTTTTTAATTTGATATTTAAATAAAAAGCGATAGCAGATAACCCCAATAAACCACATAAAAGCCCCTAAAATAGGATAAGTAAATAAAACAAACAAAATAACGTTCAAAACAATATCTAAAAATTCATGACCAGTCTGAATAATGTTCACTTACTGTTCTCCTTTTTAAAGACAGCTTGTAACTCTGCTTTTGAAATATTTTTTTCTTCCGGCACAGAATACGTTTTTATATTTACACGCTTGTCACTGGGACCAAATCGTGCCGCATAAAAATCATCCAATTCGTGCCGTTTTTTTAACATATCATCAAAATCGTACGTAAAATTTTTACTATAATTTTCTTTTATTTCGCGATTACTTCGTAGTGTCATGATCACAGTGAAAACCGTTGCCCCAATAAAAAAGAAGACAAAAGCTTTTAGTAAGAAGAAGTAAGTATCGATTCCTTCTTGATAACTCCAAACGGCTTTTACTTTAACATGATTGCGCAACAAAGTAGAAGTGAGCGTCCAATAAATGGGTATAATTACGCCCAACCAGGCGAGAATAGTTAAAATAATCGTGCGTAGTTTTAACCAGAGATGGCCTTTTTCAAAAAATTTATCTTCATAAACAGTTTCTTGTTTTTTCTTATCCTCTAATTCGTTGTTGGTGGCGTCTTTTTTATTTTCCATATGCCCCTCCTTTTTTTTAGTATTTCGTATTTAACCAAGATTTGCAAATTAAACGATTTTTTCACAAGCACTAAAAAAAGGCGTAAAGACACTACACTAAAAAAAAAAACGAGGATGAAAGTCATCTGACCTTCACCCTCGCATTTTTTAGTTTTATTCGTCTTCATCTTCGTCATCAAAGTCGTCTAAATCATCATCGTCATCGTCGATAATGGTTAAGTCTTCTTCGATATTTCCGGGTACTTCTTCTTCGTCATCAGAATTATCATCGGCGCCAATTTCTTGTAAGTCGCTGTTATATGCAGAGATTTCTTCATCATCGTCATCATCGTCATCGTCGTACAATTCTTTGTCGTCTTCATCTTCTGGATCGGCATCTTCTGGATCGTCATCGTTGTAATCGATGGCATCCTCATCATCGTTAATAAAGGCATTAACCTTTTTACGTTTACGTTTACGAGGTGTGTCTTCTTCGTCTTCATCAAGCCCATGAGACAATTCTTCATCAATTGAGTCAATGGCATACCATGAACGCAATCCCCAACGGTTTTCACCTAATGAGATAAAGCTGCCGTCAATGTTTAAGTCGGTATAAAATTGTGCCAATGAATCACGAATCTCGCTATCTGATTTACCCAAATACGTTTGGATTTGGTTTACTAAATCCGAAAAATCCATTACGTCGCCACGTTGCTCTAAAATCGCATGGGCCACTTCAATCATGGACAACTCGTTTTTGTTTGCCCCTTCAAATACTGTAATTTCCAAAATAGGACACGTCCTTTCGCAGTCTACGCTTTATCATACAAAAATGTACTGAAAAAATCAATTTATTTCGCAAAATTATGCTGTGAAATCTAAGCTGATCTGATATTCCCCTACTCGTTCATCGGCCATATACAAATCATAGTCAATAAAAATTGTGCCAGACATCGGGCGATCTTTCAAGCTAACATGAAGATTACGCGTAAACGTCCCAAAATACATCACCCCATAAGGTGTTGTGTAGCTGGTTTCTAATTTTTTCTTATAGTCAAATTTTAGCCGTAATCGCATTTCTCCAGATCGCGTTAATTGCACGGTTCCATCTGGCATAATTTTAATAATAACAGGAATTTCTTCGCCACTTTCTTGTACTTCTTGATAACGAATGTACAGCTTATCACCAATGGTTACCAGCTGACCTGGTAAATCAAAAGTAAATTCTTGTATTTCTTCATGTTGTTTGACTTTGGTTTTCAAATGAATGGAAACTGGTACGCCATTTTTTAAATCCATTTTTATATCCTCCACTTCACAGTATCCTCACAAAAAGTGCTGCTTACTTTAAGCAGGCTTTTCATCTTTAGTTTCATTCTTCACAGTTTTACCCTTTTTGTCAAACATTGCGTCTATTTCAAGGCCTTCCGTTATTTTTTCAGAGCTTTTTCGTATATAATGAAGGAAACGTGATTTAGAAATGCTTAACAAAAAAGCGCCCGGGGTAAGACGATTATCCAAATTAGACTTACCTGTAACAAAAAAGCGTTATTTAGGAGTTAGACGATGAATTTAAGTTTAGATCAAACCATTTATCCCAATCAGCAGGCGCTATTGCCTTTTGCCTTAACTGACGTCTTAATTGAACATGTCAGTCAAACAAAACAGCCCCTATTGCATTTTTGGCAATTGGAAAAGACCATGATTTTAGGTATGAAAGATACGCGGGTACCTCATTTAAAAGCTGGCGTTACAACGCTACAGCAGGCTGGTTATCCACCGGTTGTCCGCAGCGCTGGTGGTTTAGGCGTCATTAGTGACCCTGCTATTTTAAATATTTCCCTTATTATTCCCCGCGATATGCAGACGACCGATTCTGCTTATGAGAAGATGTTCCAACTAACACAGCACGCTTTTCCTGAGCTTTTGATTACCACTGGGGAAGTTTTTGATTCTTATTGCCCGGGGACTTACGACTTAAGTTGCGCGGGTAAAAAAATTGCCGGTATCGCCCAACGAAAAATTAAAGACGGTATCGCCATTATGATGTATCTCAGTGTTAGTGGCCCGCAAAAAGAGCGTGGGCAAGTGGTTAAAGATTTTTATCGTGCAAGTTTAGCAGAGAAGTTTGGACAAGACGGATATCCGCCGGTAAATCCTGACAGTATGACGACTGTCGGTTCCGTAATGAAAAATAATTTAACGATTGAGCAAACAAAAATACGCTTTTTAAATGCTTTTTCACAACTTACCAAAGAAGAAATCACTCAAGTTGATAGTCAGAATTGGTTGCGTGCAACAAAAAAAAGAACTGACTATACAGAAAAGCTAAGCCGTATGATTACCCGTAATGAAATTCTTGCTTCCTTATAAATCAATTTTTCCAAAGAGTGGGGAGACTCAGACAATTTTGCCAAATCAAACAAAGGAGTAAATCGATGATGACCTTATATAAAGATCAAAAATTACCAATTGAAAAAGTATTTAGAGATCCCGTTCATAATTATATTCACGTCCAACATCAAGTAGTTTTGGATTTAATCAACTCAAAAGAAGTACAGCGCCTAAGACGCGTGAAACAATTGGGGACGTCTTCTTTTACCTTCCACGGGGCCGAGCATAGCCGCTTTTCCCATTCATTAGGTGTTTACGAGATCACCCGCCGCATCTGCGATATCTTTGAACGAAATTTTTCTGTTGCTAAAATTGGTGCTGGCGGCTGGGATGATAATGAACGCTTGGTCGCTTTATGTGCGGCACTGCTTCACGATGTGGGCCACGGTCCTTTTTCCCACACCTTTGAACATATTTTCCACACAGATCATGAGAAGATCACTGTCGAAATTATCACTTCGCCAGAAACTGAGGTTTACCAAATTTTGAATAAGGTTGCGCCTGGTTTTCCAGAAAAAGTCGCCAGTGTCATTACCCATGATTATCCCAATCCGCAGGTGGTACAAATGATTTCAAGTCAAATTGACGCTGATCGAATGGATTATTTATTACGAGATGCTTATTTTACCGGCACCGAATACGGCACTTTTGATTTAACCCGCATCTTACGGGTCATTCGCCCTTATGAAGGGGGGATTGCCTTTGCTATGAATGGGATGCACGCGGTCGAAGACTATATCGTCAGTCGCTATCAAATGTATGTTCAAGTTTATTTCCACCAAGTTTCCCGGAGTATGGAAGTTTTGTTGGAACACTTATTAAATCGGGCCCACGAATTATATAATGAAAATTCCGATGTATTTCAGCAACATTCCCAGTTGTTGATTCCTTTTTTAAAAGAAGACTTTACACTAGCAGATTATTTAAAATTAGACGATGGCGTTTTAATTACCTATTTTATTCAATGGGTTGACGAAGATGACGCTATTTTAAGTGATTTAGCCAATCGCTGGTTATCTAGAAAACCATTAAAATCAGCAAAATTCAAAGAAGGTCAACAAGACTTAATCACAAAACTATGCAAGCTGGTGGAAGAAGTCGGGTATAATCCGAAATACTATACTGCGATTAATTCCAGCTATGACTTACCTTATGACTTTTATCGACCAAAATCAGGGGTCCACCGCACGCAAATTGAATTGCAACAAAATGACGGTACTCTGGTAGAACTTTCAAAAGTAAGCCAATTAGTCGCAGCACTCGCTGGACAAAAAACTGGCGATCACCGCTATTATTTCCCTAAAGAAATGGTAGATCGCTCCTTGCAAAATAATTACGATCTTTTTAGCGATACGTATGCAGCATTTGCCCGCCATATCAAAAATGGCGAATTAGTCGAATAATAAGACCAAACTTGCCTCCCTTTTCTCTCACCACTAGAAAAGGGAGCTTTCTTTTAGTAGAATAGAAAGCGGATCTTGCCACTTTTTGGCAATTTAAGCAGCTGAAAGAATACAGCTATTTGTTTAGGAGGAATTTTTTTCATGAGTATTAAACTAGTCGCTATTGATATTGACGGCACCTTGTTAAACAGCGCAGGACAATTAACAACCGGTGTGAAAGCCGCTTTACAAAGCGCAAAGAAAAAAGGGGTACGAATCGTTTTATGCACTGGCCGTCCTTTACCAGGGGTAAAAGAATACTTGAATACGTTAGATTTATTAAGTGCTGACGATTATGTCATTACTTATAATGGTTCATTGGTGCAAAATGTTGCCACCCAACATACCGTCTTTTCTGCCAGCCTAACGAAAAACGATTACTTAAAAGTAAATTATATGGCACAAAAACTCGGGCTTCATTTTCACGTATCTGGTGTGGATGCAATTTTTACAGCTAATCGTGATATTAGTCCCTACACCGTTCACGAATCAACATTGGTGCACATGCCAATTAAATACCGCACTTCCGATGAAATGGTAAAAAATGAGTACGACATGATTAAAATGATGATGATTGATGAACCAGAAATTTTAGATCACGCCATTACCCAACTTCCCCTTGATTTTAAAGAACAATACAATATTGTCAAAAGTGCCCCTTTTTACTTGGAAATCTTACACAAAGGCGCCAATAAGGGAATTGCACTTGCGAAACTGGCAGAACATTTAAACATTCAACAAGCAGAAGTTATGGCTATTGGCGACAATGAAAATGATATGGCCATGTTAGAGTATGCTGGTGTCGGTGTGGCGATGCAAAATGCCGTCGATAAAACGAAAGCCGTTGCCGATTACATCACCACGGCTTCAAACGATGAAGATGGCGTCAAAGAAGCAATCGAAAAATTCAGCTAGACAAAAAAACAGTGCCCAAACAAGTCCTGATAACTTGTCTGGCGCTGTTTTTTTTATAAAGTAAATATGAATTTCACCTAAGAAAAAAAGTGATTTGCCCGCTTTAGCACATTTAGATCTTATGGCTCAGAGTTGCCCGATTCCTTCAGCTTTTCTAGCTGTCTGGCTTCACGAATCAACCCTTCGGCCCAAAGCCTAAATTTGCAAAAATGAAGGAGCCATTTTAGCACATTTAGATCTTATGGCTCAGAGCTGCCCGATTCCTTCAGCTTTTCTAGCTGTCTGGCTTTTCTTTATCTATTTGCGAAACTGGGCTTCATACAATGCGCGGTAAGCTCCGCCTTTAGCCATTAATTCTTCATGGCTACCTTGTTGTAAGATACCAGCTGGACTGACTACCACAATTCTAGTTGCGTGTTTTATTGACGCTAGGCGATGGGCAATGATTAAAGTTGTCCGCCCTTTTGAAAGTGAGTTTAAAGACTCTTGAATGACTTGTTCGGTTTCTGTATCTAATGCTGATGTTGCTTCATCTAAAATCAAAATGGGTGGATTTTTTAAAAACATCCGGGCAATCGCTACCCGTTGTTTTTGACCACCAGATAATTTGACGCCCCGCTCCCCGATTTGCGTCTCAATTCCTTCAGGCATCTGGGCTAAAACACTATCCAAATGGGCCAATTTCGCTGCTGTCATAATCTCCTTGTCGCTTGCGTCCAAACGCCCATAAGCGATATTTTCTTTAATGCTGCCAGGAAATAAGAAAACATCTTGTTGCACAATGCCAATTTGACTTCGCAATGAACTCAAAGTCATATCCCGAACGTCTATCCCATCAATTTTTACCGCCCCTTCTGTTACATCGTAAAAGCGAGGTAACAAGTTACAAAGCGTCGTTTTGCCTGAACCACTTTGGCCAACAAAAGCCACTGTTTCCCCTGGCTTAATTGTCAAATTAATGTGATCTAAAACCTTGCTTGCTTCTGCGTAAGAAAAAGAAACATCCTGGTATAAAATGTCGCCTTTTAAATCCTTAACGACCCTAGCATTCTTTGAATCCACAATGCTTGGCTTTTTATCCAATTCTTCTGTCAGGCGCTTAAACCCTGCAATTCCTTTGGGATAACTTTCAATCATCGTATTCACTTTTTCAATGGGTCTGACAAAGACATTTGCCAATAAAATGAAACCGACAAATTGCCCATTGGTCAGCTGCCCTTGAATCACATAATAGGACCCAAAAATTAAAGTAAATAAATTAATTAAACGGATTAACAAATAATTATAGGCTGAACTAACAGCCATTACCCGATAAAATAAGATTTTTGATTGCCGATAAGCTTCACTTAAACCGCCAAAGCGTGCTGCTTCAAAATCCTCGTTGCCAAAAGATTGCGTAACGCGAATACCACTAACAGAAGCCTCCACCCCAGCGTTAAATTCACCAAGATTTTCGTAAATGCGCGTGTTGACTTTCGTCATTTTTTTATTGAAGAAAACCAAAGCGATTGTAATGAGGGGCAATAAAGCAAAAGTTGCGATTGCTAATTTTACATGGGTGTGTAGCATCAGTAAAAACGAGCCTGCCAATGTCATAATCGTAATAAAAATATCTTCTGGACCATGATGGGCCACTTCAGAGATTTCAAATAAATCTGTCGTCAGCCGACTTATCAATTTCCCTGTCTTTTGATTGTCATAATACGCGTAAGGCTGACTTTGAAGGTGGGCAAATAATTCACGCCGCATATCTGTTTCAATATTGACCCCTAACTTATGACCAAAAAAGACAACAATATACTGCAAAATCGTATTCAAAATATAAAATAAAAATAAGGTCAAACAAGCCAACAAAATAATTCGAAATTCTTTTTGCGGCATAATTTTATCGATCACTTCATTGACGGCTACCGGAAAAGCCAACTCCAGTAACCCGGCTAAAACTGCACAACTAAAGTCCAAAATAAACAGTTTTTTATACGGACGATAATAACTAAAAAAACGTTTCAACATCTTTTTCTCCTTTTATTCCTAAAAATTCTTGCAACTTAAATTGTTGCTACCCTTTTTTTTGTAACAATTTAGACGTTAAAAATTTACACTGTCAAAAGACAACTCCATCTATTATACCGAAAATCCCAATAAAAACACAATTTTCCCAGCTAAACAAACATCTATTTGAAAAACACAAGTAAAAAAAGCTTACGAAATCTGTATTTTCCTGCGAGAAAAATTATATTTTTATTATAGATAAAAAAACAGACATCAGTCAGTCGGAAAAAAACTGCTAAAGCCTGTTTCTTTTTTTAATTAATTAGATTTTTTCATCCACTTTTGGACTGCCCAGCGATGACTGCCGCGCTTTAATAAAAGCATCGCTTCATCTGCTGTTACCCAAGCCAGGTTATTGGTTTTTTCTGTCGGCTCAGCGACTTTCTCCCAACTGTCGACAACGTAAAAATAACCGGGATGATAAAAATATGTATCGCGATGACTGGAATAAAAATATTCTACCGCTTCCCCTAAATACGCTCCAACTGTCACTTCAAAACCAAGCTCTTCTAACATTTCGCGATTTATCGCTTCCACGTGGTTTTCTGTTCCTTCAATTTCGCCGCCAGGTAAAAAATAGGCGCCATTTGGGGCTTGTACCAAAATTACTTCTTGTCCTTCATTACGACTCACTACCACATAAGCGCCATAACGCGCTTTATAAGGCTTATCTGACTCCTTTTTCCCAAACACTGGTTCCATTTTGTAACCTCCACTTTTCATTTCATTCATTTTACCCAAATGCAGATACTTTCACAAGTTAAAGCGTATTTCTTATCACAGCTAAAGGCCTATGATAAGATATCTTTATCAAGGAGAAAGGACTGATTTTTTATGAAAATGGCCCATACATGTGTACGTGTCAAAGATTTAGAGGCATCTTTAGCCTTTTATAAAGGAGCTTTTGGCTTTGTTGAAAAAAGCCGCCGCGACTTTCCCGAAAATAAATTTACCTTAGTGTACTTGAGCTTACCTGGGGATGATTATGAATTAGAATTGACCTATAATTATGATCACGCTGCTTATGATTTAGGTGATGGCTATGGCCACATCGCCATTGCAGTAAGCGACTTAGAAGCATTACATGAAAAACAAAAAAATGATAATTATAATGTAACCGACTTAAAAGGATTACCTGGTACTGCACCTTCTTATTATTTTGTTGTTGACCCTGACGGTTACAAAATCGAAGTTATTCGTGAAAAATAAGGATAAATAAATAAAAAAACTGTGCTAAAAGCGCAAAGGAAATAAAAGAAAAGCTACTACTGACTTTTTTTGTGTTTTACTTTGACATTGCTTTTAGCAACAGTTTTTTTAAATAAAGGACGTGGAAAAATGAAACCTGTTATTGGCATCGCCGCAAATGAACAGACCATGATAGACACTGATAGTCACTGGATTAGCTACACGCCAAAAAACTTTGTCACTGGTGTTCAAAATGCTGGCGGCTTACCTTTATTGTTGCCCATTGGCACAATTTATGATGCAAAAAGCTACATACAAAAAATCGATAAATTACTTTTAGCCGGTGGCCAAGACGTATCCCCAGAAAGCTACGGTGCATTACCTCACCAAAAATTAGGTGCGACCAATCACAGACGCGATCTCTTTGAAATGGCGCTGGTAAAAGAAGCAGTCAAGGCCGGCAAACCTGTTATCGGCGTATGTCGTGGGATGCAGTTATTAAATGTCGCCTTTGGTGGGACCTTACTACAAGATTTAAGCTTAGCCAAAGAACCCCTCTTAAAACACGTACAGGTACCAACACCATTTGAACTTCCCACCCATCCTGTTGAAATTAATATGAACAGTCGTTTAGCTGAATTTTTACCGCAAAATTATCAAGTTAATTCCTTTCATCATCAGGTAATCGACGAATTAGCAGCAGAATTTGTCGTAACTGCAACGGCACCTGATGGGGTCATTGAAGGAATTGAAAGTGTCAAATCCCCGGTCATGGGTGTCCAGTGGCATCCAGAGTTGGCTTATTTCACCATCGAAAAAGAACGCGCATTTTTTGAGTATTTTGTTAATAAATTCGCCTAAAAAAAGGGGAATGAAATCCTTTTAAATAAAAAGCAGCTTATCTAATTTGTCCGCTAACTTAAGTGTTAACGAGCTAAATAGTAAGCTGCTTTTTAATTTGCCTCAACTTTAGAAGAAAAAGTAGGGGTGACGCTATTTATTAATTCTCAACTCTATTCACTTATCCGGTATGATAATTGCCTAAATTTCTTACTTCTTTTCTGCTTTCATCATACTTAAAGATTGTTTCAAGGCTGCAATAACGCCGTTTTCGTTGTAAACCAAGACATTTGATTTGTACAAACCCGATGAAATCAGCATAAGAAAAACAGTAAAGACGGCTAAAATCACGACAGAAACAATCGCACTGGAAATGCTGGCTGTATCATTAGCCAGACGAACTGGCATTGCAAATGATGAAAAGAAAGGAATATAGGAACAAATTTTCAGCGCGATATTTTGTGGATCAAACATTCCGACAAATAAGGCTAAAAAGTAAGCTCCCATGGATAAATAAGTGACTGGGATAATCGCTTTTGAAGTATCTTCTGCCTTGTTGACTAAAGAACCACACAATGCCGCTAAAACGGCGTACAACAAAATCCCTAAGATTACAAAGATCGCTGAAAAAATCAAAAATGGACCAAAGAGAGATTCCAAAGATGCATCACCTAAAAATTGTTTGACGATGTCCATATCTTTGAATTTTTGATACCCAAAAATAATCATAAGCCCATAAATTAACAATTGTGTTAAAGCAACCAATAAGACCCCGGTTAATTTCCCATAAAAATGAGTTTGGGCTTTGGTACTTGATAAAATCACTTCCATAATTCGTGTTCCTTTTTCAGAAGCGATTTCTTGGGCAATAATACTAGAATACGTCACGACAAAGATAAACAAGATAATGGCCGAAACATTGGTTACAATCATCTGCAAACTGCTATGATCGTCTTCTGAGGTCATTGTACCAGACTTATCAAAGGAAACTTTTTGCGTCGTTAATTGGGCTGTTTGACTCAATGAGCCCACCTCTTGGGCTGATAGTCCCATCTTTTTGGCCCGCACATTTGACTGCATTTGTGTCAATAGCTGTTGAATCATCAGCTGTGTTGTTTGTCCTAAGGAAGATTCGGTAAAGATTTCGCCTGAAAAACTGTCTCCTTTATTTGTTAAAACCAAAAAGGCATCCAGCTTCTCTTTTGCCAAGTCTTTTTCCGCTGCTTTTTTTGACGGGACGACTTTAAAATCATAATCTTTATGATCCAATTGGGTGAAAGCTTGTCCCAAAGCGGTATTTTCTGAGTAGACGCCAATGGTATTGACATCGGAACTGCCAGCTAATTGGCCAGTAAAGTAATAAAATGCACCCATTAAAAATGGTGCCAAAATTAAAATTAAGAAACTAACTGATTTAACATTTTTCTTATAGACATCTTTAGCAATCACCCAAAACTTACTCATGATTGTCACCTGCTTTCCATTTGAAAATCTCCTCTAGGGTTGGCGGTTGTTGATTAAACATTGGAATATAGCCGTTTTGAGTCGCTCGCATAAAGATTTCTTTGCCTGCATCTGGATTGGATAATGTGATGGCTAAACTTTTGTCTTCTTGGACTACGACCTCTTTTACGCCTTCAATAGCTTGAACATCAGCTTGTGACAAGGACGACTCCAAAAACAGTTTACTCCGTCCAAAAGATTCTCTGATTTCCCGCACTTTTCCGTTTAAAACTGTTTCACCATTTTTCAACATAATCAAATGATCACAAATCTTCTCAACGTTATCCATATTATGACTTGAAAAGATGACACACGCACCTTTTTGGCGTAACTCGATGATGCCATTTTTTAATAACTCAGCATTCACTGGATCCAGCCCGCTGAAAGGCTCATCCAAAATAACCAATTTTGGTTCGTGAATTAAGGTTGCAATTAACTGTACTTTTTGTTGATTTCCTTTTGACAAGGATTTGACTTTATCGGTTTTCTTTCCCTTCACTTCAAACTTTTCCATCCATTTGTCAATTTCAGGAACAATATCTTTGCGTTTTTTCCCTCTTAGCTCCGCAAAGTAAATCAATTGCTCTTCAATGGTGACCTTGGGATAAAGTCCCCGTTCTTCTGGCAGATAACCAATAATGTCATAATCTTTACTACTAATTTTTTCACCATTCCATAAAATTTCACCTTCATCAGGAGTTAAAAAATCCAAAATCAAGCGAAAAGTGGTTGTTTTACCAGCCCCATTTTGCCCAATTAACCCCATAATCGTACCGTCTTGTATTTCAAAGGATAAATCTTTTACTGCGGTATAATCCCCGAAACTTTTTTTCAAATTTTTAACCGTTAGCATTTTTTCACTCCTCGTTTTTTTGGTCTAAATAAAGCCAGCTACGGGCAGAATTTATAATAATAAAGCCAGTGATCCCCCAAGAATTGCACCTAAGATCATTAGCACCACTGTATCTCGCACAATATTTTGCTTTTTGGCAAATTTTTCTGGTTTATTGTAGTATTTGGTTCTTTTTTGATAGAGCAGTTTTATCGTTCCCATACTCATCAATAAAACTACTGGAAAAGTGATCGCCACAAGCGTGACGGCAAAATATATTATCGGCCAATTATCAAAGCTGCCCCCAAAAAAAAAGTTGCCTGCTAAGTAAAAAAGAACGCCCAAAAGTGTGACCCACAACGATTGCAAAAACTGCTGACGCCATTCTTGTCTGATACGAGTTTGATAACTTTTTTCATCGGTAAAAATAGCAGCAGGACAATTACTGACAAAATAACAGTAACGTTTCATAAAAGTTGTGACGTGTTGCCAACCACTATGTTCGTATAAGGCAATATATTCTGCGTAATCTTCTTTTGACCCCGTAAAATAATCCACACTATAGGTAAGGTTTTGTGGCATCCCTTTTTGAAAAACCAGTATGCCCAAGCTATTCATTTTGACAAAATGCCAGCCTTGCTTGGCTTGTTTATTCAAACGTAACATCTCTTTTTCAGGATAAAAAGCTACCCCAAGACTTACTAAATACTTTTTGTCCCCAATTCGCATTTTTTACCTCCCAACTTGTCAAACCGGTTGTAAAAATCGGCGCTATAGCACCTTTAAGCTGAATTTATTTAGCTTATTTCCCGATTTTTTGCCAATAACGCTGCCCCTGCTTCATAAAAAAGACGCCGGCGTTCAATATCTTGTTCCAAAGCTTTTCGACCTTTTGTAGTAATCTGATAAACTTTCTTACGATCAGAATTTTCTTGTAACCTGATGTAATCGGCTTTTTGTAGTTTTTTCAAATTCGTATACATGCTGGCTGGACCAATTTCCATGTAGCCATTAGTTATTTCACTGATTTCTTTCATAATGGCATAGCCATGTTGGGGTTTTAGCAATACGAGCAAAATCGCGTAAACACTATCTGACAAGGCCTCATCCATTCCTGCTCCTCCTCTATATCACAAGTTGATATATCGCTTAGTGATATAGTACGCTAGTCAAGAACCGCTGTCAATTATAAAAAAATTGTATCCCTTCTTTCATCTTTATCCTAAATCTTAACTCGTGTTTTTCTGAAGCTTGAGTAGGCCTAACTTTCTAACTAGAATTTGTGCTGCCTTGTCATCACTTATCTTAGCGACTTCTTGTATTTGCTGACAGGCAATATATAAAAGAAGAAATTGGCGTTGATAACTGCGGTATGCTTGCAACAAAAAAAGCCACTTTTCATTTTTAAAGAATAAACGTAATTTGTAAAAGTAATAAGCCAGATAATGATTCCACGTCTTTTTTTCATAAATAGCATCAACTTCTTTTTGATAAAGGGTAACATCCAGTGGTGCAATCTTCACAAATAATTTATGGCAAACTTCAATAAAATGCAGATGCCCTAAAAAAACTTTGACATCGCCTTCTTTTTTTAGAAAAGCTTTTAAGCGTCGTGCTGTTGTCGCAGGTTTAAAGTAACCCAATTGGTTAGGACTCACGATTAGATACATTTTTTTACCTCCTTTATTTAACAACGAAAAAAAAACGGTACATGTCAAAAAAACAGTACACGCTAAAAAAAATCACCGTTTTAAAAGCTTTTATGAAAATTGCGGCTAAATTAACGTAAGTACTTTTTTGTCTTTAACCTGAATTATTCTTGTGAAAATTTATCCGTCCTTTTGAGTTAAATAATTAAAAAAATTCGGCATAAAAGTCTCCCCACGACTCTTACCCCGAATTTTTTTATTTTTGTTTTATCTCTATCAAATTGCTTCTTCAACTAATTGTTGCCGTTTTTTGTGATTTCCTTTTTTATGGGCATCCCATTTTTCCACTTTTAAAGGTTGATTAAATTCTGCCAATTCTTGCTGTAATTGACGCAATTGATTCATCTTGCCAATTACTTGTTCAATTTGCTCTGGTAGACCATGGCTCCGTGTGGCAAAAGCTGTTAATTTTTCATCAACAAAATCAACAAACTCGTTTTGATCTGTTTGCTGATTAGCAACTTGTTGTGCAATTTGGGTCTGCCAATCACTTAGCTGGCTTAATTCATTTTTCACCAATTCTTCAACACGCTTTACTTCATGCAACATTAATTCAGTATGCTCTTGCAGCTCAAGTTTAAAATGATCGTATAACTCACCACGCGCCTCTTTTTCCCCTGCAAGTAAGCGGCGACTGTCATCAATCGTTTCAATACTCAGCTGATTCATCGAATGATAATGTTGTGCCAATTGTTTTTCTTGTTTATCGGCAAATTCTTCTTGTTCACGTTGCAATTTCGTAATGCGTTTTCTTTGCCCCAGTGTAATCCACAAAACCATAACTAAAACGATAATCCCCAAGCTGGCTATAAATAAAACCACTGTTTGTCCCTCAATTCCCATAATAACCTCCAATATTATTCGAAATATTCACAAAATATAAAATATTATAACTAATGTATTTTAATTTTACCAGTTAATTGTGCATTTTCTCACGAAGTTATTGAAAAAAAAGTTACTTTTTCAGATTAACCAGCTAAATATAGCAGCTTTTTGTGCGTGACAGTAAAATGCTACTGCATCTCTAGGCAACAAAAAAATCACCCCTACAAGCAAAGCATTAAAAATTTGCTTACTTGTAGGGAGTGATTTCCACTTTTACTTGATTATTCTTTTGGCTTTGTCTCAGCAGCCAAAGCACTTTGAATGGTTTTGGCTACAGCTTCGGGAATACCAATTGCGCGAATTTCATCAATAGAAGCATTTTGAATATTTTTTAGAGATTTGAACTCTTTTAACAATGCTTTTTTGCGCTTTGGTCCCAAGCCAGCAATATCATCTAACTTAGAAGCAAAACTCGTTTTACTTCTAAGTTGGCGGTGAAAAGTAATGGCAAAGCGATGAACTTCGTCTTGTATGCGTTGGAGCAAGAAAAACTCAGGTGAATTGCGAGCTAACGGTACCACTTCTAAGTCCTGACCAAAGAGCATCTCGCTGGTTTTATGTTTGTCATTTTTGGCAAGACCGGCAATCGGAATATCTAAACCTAATTGATTATCCAAAACTTCCCGGGCAGCATCCACTTGCCCTTTACCACCATCAATAATGATTAAATCAGGAAAAGGCAAATTCTCTTTTAAGACACGCGCATAGCGGCGATAAATGACTTCCCGCATGGAAGCATAATCATCTGGACCGGTTACAGTTTTAATCTTGTATTTACGGTATTCATTTTTGGCTGGTTTACCGTCAATGAAAACCACCATGGCAGATACTGGGTTAGTCCCCATAATATTGGAGTTATCAAAAGCTTCAATCCGCACTGGCGTTGGAATTTGCATCGCATTGCCTAAACTTTCGATTGCACCGATTGTCCGCTCTTCTTTACGCTCAATTAAATCAAATTTTTCTTTTAAAGCAACCCCAGCATTTTTATTTGCCAATGCTACTAGTTTCTTTTTCTCTCCCCGTTTAGGTTTTAAAACTTTCGTCTGTAACAATGCTTCAACCGACGCTAAATCTATATCATCAGGGATTAAAACTTCTTTTGGAATAAAGTGTTCATTTTCTTGATAGAATTGCCCGACATACGTTAAAAAGTCGTCTTGTGCATCATTGTAGAAAGGAAAAATTGAAACATCTCGTTCAATTAGTTTTCCCTGACGGACAAAAAAGACCTGAACACACATCCAGCCTTTATCAATCGCATAACCAAAAACATCACGATCCATAAAATCAGTTTGTGTCATTTTTTGTTTCGTCATCACAGTATCAATGGCTTTAATTTGATCTCGTAATTCTGCGGCCTTTTCAAATTCTAAATTTGCTGCGGCCTCTTCCATTTCCGTTGCGATATTAGCGCGAATTTCTGTATGACCTCCACTTAAAAAGCGTTTAATTTCGGCTACCATTTCTTCATAAACTTTTGTCGGTACATCAAAAACGCAAGGAGCTAAGCATTGTCCCATGTGATAATACAGACACACTTCTTTTGGTAAAACTTTACATTTACGTAATGGAAAAAGTCGATCTAAAAGTTTTTTGGTTTCATTTGCCGCACCAACATCAGGATACGGGCCAAAATACAAAGCTTTATCCTTTAAGACTTTCCGGGTAATGAGTAACCGCGGGTAAGCTTCATTGGTAATTTTGATAAAGGGATACGTTTTATCATCTTTTAGCATGATATTATATTTGGGATCATTTTTTTTAATTAAATTAATCTCCAACAACAATGCTTCAATATTGGATTCGGTGACGATATATTCAAAATCTTCAATTTCAGATACAAGCCGTTCTGTCTTTGTATCATGACTGCCGGTAAAATAAGAGCGGACACGATTTTTTAAAATTTTGGCTTTTCCGACATAAATAATCGTACCATTTTTATCTTTCATCAGATAACAGCCAGGCTGATCGGGTAAGAGTGCTAATTTATTTTTAATCCGTTCATTCACGCGTAATTTCACCCACTTCATTTTTATCAACTTTCTTAAAATACCTACCAATTATAACATGGGCGTCAACGAAAATAAAAACTGGCGCATCTGCCACAGCCCAATAAAAACACCACAATCCTTTTTTTAAATTCTAGTAAAGCTAACTTTATTTTTAGAACCATGCTAAACAAGAATTGCTCATATAAATTGTTCACCTGCAAAAAATAAAAAAGATTTAGGAAAAGACACGATGCCTCTGCCTAAATCTTTTTTCTAATAATAAATTTTAACCGGTGTATTTCCCGGCATATTGTAATAAAACCACTTGGCATCTGCTACAGACATCCGAATACAGCCATGGGAAGCTCTGCGCCCCAATTTCATCCCTTCAATATGATTAAAGGCACTGGTAGTACCAGGATAGGCAATCGGAACCGTATGGAACAAGTAGACGCCGTGTTGATGGTAAGAGCGGTAAAAGGCACCACCCGACCCTGCATACCAAAAAGATGAGCCCCGTTCGGCTTGAATTTTAAAATTACCATATGGTGTACTTAAATTATTCGGCCATAAACCTAAGCCTGTTGAACAAAGCATGGTATAGATCGTCTTAGAACCCGAACGAATATATACGCGCTGTTTTTTTACCGAAACTTGAATATTTAAGTTTTTAACTTTTAAAGAAGGATACTTGCCGCCGGTGGTATACATGTAATAGCGATTATGAACATTGGTCGTCTCACTTGCTTTTAGCCACCCCAAAGCACCCCCAGGAAGTGTCACATAATAATATGTCCCGCCACTTGTTTTCGCTTCTTTTATCGCCTGCACCATATAGCCTTTATACGTTTTCTTTGCTGATTTTTTACTGCTATTAGGATCAGCTTGACTATAAAAATTCCCCGAATTAGCGTTCATGCGCACGTAGCGGTTAATATTTTTAGTACTATAAATCGTATGGGGATTACCGGTAAAGTCCGCATTTAAATAACCAATCCACGTGTTCCCATTGTAAATAGAGTAATACCAGGCCCCGTTAAAATGACGATACTTGCATTTTACAGTATAAACTTTACCGTAATATTTAGCGGCACTGTCTTTTTTCTGCCAATTAAAGTTACGCCAAAAAGTTGCAGTTTTGGAAGTAATTTTTACTTTACGATTTTCTTTTTGGGCAATCCCCCCTGCATTATTGGCTTGTTTTGCCGCATTGGCATTCAAATAGCCCGCCCATTTATCCTTATTGTCACTTAAGCTGTAATACGTTGCCCCATTGTAATGACGATACATTCCTTTGGCAAGATACGTTTTTGTTAGCATGGCAGCTGTAGTACTTCTTTTTTTCCAGCCAAAACTACTCCACGTCGTGTAATTTTTATTGGTGATCGTCACATAGCGATTCAAGCTTTGGTACACACCTTGACTACCAGCTGCTAATTTAATATCTTTTGCCTCTATATACCCTACCCAGCTATCTTTGTTGTTCTTATTTTCATAAACTGTATAGTAGGTTTTTCCATTAAAATGCTGATAATAACCTTTAATTTTGACCGTTTTACCATAATAGGAGGTTGTATTGCCGCGAACACTATTAAAGTAAAAATTGTTCCAGCGTGTTTTACCTTTTTGCATAAAGGTGCCATAACTGCTTTTGGCATAATATTTTCCTCCGGGGCTAGTATTTAGATCTAGCCCACTGCCTTTTGCAACAAAGCCTAAAAATTGATTTTGATTGTTGTATAAAGCGTAGTACTCTTTTTTGTTAACGGTGTAAATCTCGCGATATTGTAATGTTTTACCGTTAAAATTTTGATTTTTAGCTGCGGTGAAGACGTCTGGTTGGACGCTTAAATTTTTAGTAGTTACAGCAACATAACCTGTTTTTGTCACATAGCTGCCATTGTGCAGCGTTAACGCAGTTTCAGGCACCCAACCAAGTTCAGAATTATTCCCATCTGCTTGGACAATTTGGATCATTTCCCGATTTTCACTGGTTTTTGCGCGATTTGTTACTCGGTATACATTCCCCTGATAAGCAGCCAAGCTTTCCTTTTTTACAAACTGATTTTGAGAATCTAATTGATAGAAAAATTCATCTCCTGCTTTAATTTTGGCATATGTTTTTAAACTTTCTTTCTTGCCTACCAAAGTTTCAAGCACGTCAGCCTGTTTGATTTGAAGCGTATCTGCTGTCGTGGTAGTTTCTGTTGTATTTTCAAAAGTTTCGGTGGTTTGGCTCTGTGTTGCTTGTGTTGTTGAAGTTTGCGTTGTTTGTGTTGCGCTGGAAGTTGTCGCATTTGTCGCTGTTGTTGATTGACTTAACTCACTTTCTCCATTAGCAGAACTCGTATCTGTTTGTGTCTGTGTAGCAGCTAAATTTGACTCACTCGTTTGCGGTGTAGCTGTCTGCCCCCAAGCATTCAGCGGCAATGAAGTCGTTAAAATGCTTGCAACCAACAATACTTTAACCCATTTGTTTTTTTTCATTGTCTACTCCTTTATATTTAATTTTCCTTTTATCTTTACAAATCAATTATAACCGCCAGTTAAGGAAAACAGAAGTGAGAACCTGTCAGAAAAATAAATTTCCACTATTTTTTTAGCCAAATGTAGGTACCATAAAGCTACTAAATTTTTCTTTTTACAAATAAAGAACGTTTTCTAACTAACCACATCTTTCCATAAATCAGATGATCCTAAAAATACGAGAAAACATTTTTCATTCCTTCAATTTATGACTGCAAGACCTTTTGTTATATATGTAAAACTACTGTAAAATAGCCACTAATGCTTTTTGTACTTGCTTTACTTTTGTTAATAGACTTCTAAGAGACAGTCTTTTAGCTCCAACTGTTGCACACTTTGCAGGGATTTTTATTATTTTGATGCGACTATGATTTGCACAAAGAGGAGGTGTGACAAAAATCTTGTCACACCTCCTTTTGTGTAAATGATGTTTTAGCGTAGCCTCATTTAGAATTTATCTCTTTATTTAGTTACCAAATCAAGTGGTGAGTCGATTTTTTCATCCACTTTTTTACCAGCAAAGTGATCATATGCAGCTTGCAAGGCTAATTTTCCCATCTCTTCTGGTTTTTGAGCAATTGTGGCACTCATTTTACCATCTTTAATCGCTTTTAAGCCGTCTTCTGTTCCATCAAAGCCAACAATGATAAAGTCTTTTCCCTTACTACTTGCTGCTTCTGAAGCACCTAATGCCATTTCGTCATTTTGTGCAAAGACACCTTGCAAGTCAGAGTGGGCTTGTAAAATGTTTTCCATCACTGTCAATCCTTTAGCACGGTCAAAGTTAGCAGATTGTTTGTCAGCTACATTTAATTTCCCTTTAGCGTAATCATCAAAACCTTTACCCCGTTCCCGTGTGGCAGAAGCCCCTGGTACGCCTTCTAGTTCTGCTACTTTTGCATTTTCACCTAATTTTTCAATGATAAATTGGGCTGCCATTTTACCGCCTTCTTCGTTATTTGAAGCAACAGTCGTTAATAATTTACCCCCATCACTGCTACGGTCAATTGCAATTACAGGAATGTTGGCACTATTAGCAGATTCCACAGCTGGCACAATTGCTGAAGAGTCGACCGGATTAACTAAAATAACATCAACTTTTTGTTGAATTAAATCATCAATATCGTTACTTTGTTTTGCTGTATCGTCTTGGGCATCGACTACTTTAATTGTGGTTTTATTTTCATCAGCCAATTTTTGAACTCCGTCACGTAATGAAACAAAGAAGGGATTATTTAACGTGGAAACAGAAACTCCGACAGTTAACTCAGCCGGTTTTTTGTCATCTGTTTTACCTTCAGAACTACTTGAGCCGCCCTCTAGACCAGTTGCGCCACATCCTGCCAACATTAGTACACTTGCTGCGAATACGAAAAATTTTTTCATTATTTCTTCCTCCTCATATGAGTGAATTTCTTTTAAAGGATTAAGCTTTTTGCTCACTCCTAAAAACCATTTTTTCCATTGTGTGTTGCTTTTTTAAGGGCTTACATTTTTTAGTTATCTGGGTTTATTTCTTTTTACGATCAAGTAAAACCGCAATCACAATTACGATCCCTTTGACAATCTGTTGATAAAAACTAGAAACACCTAATAGGTTCAACCCGTTGTTCAAAGTACCGATAATCAAAGCCCCGACTAAAGTACCAAAAATACGTCCTTTCCCCCCTGAAAGACTAGTTCCGCCTAAAACTACAGACGCAATTGCATCCATTTCATATGACTGACCAGCTGTCGGTTGGGCAGAATTTAAACGTGAGGTGATAATCATCCCACTAATTGAAGCCATTAAACCGGATAGCGAATAAATCAAAATTTTGATTTTATCGATTTTGACCCCCGCAACAAAAGCCGCTTTTTCATTGCCACCGATAGCATAAGTCTTACGACCAAAAGCCGTTTTGTGCAAAAGAACAAAAAGAACAATAAACATAATAAACAGTAAAACTACTGGAAAAGGAATGCCAAATAAATAGCCCCGACCTAAAAAGCTAAAGAAAAAGCTATCCCCTAAACCGGTAATAGGATTCCCTTTTGTATAAACAAGTGTTGCACCGCGATAAATCGTCATTGTTGCCAAGGTAGCAATAAAAGGTGCCATACTTCCCTTTGAAATTAATAACCCATTAATAGCTCCTAAAATCGCTCCGGTTAAAAGCCCAAGTAAAACGGCTAAAGGTGCACTCATACCATTGGCGATAAAACCGGCTGTTAATGCACTGGATAAAGCGAGTGTTGAGCCCACTGACAAATCAATTCCACCAGTCAAAATGACAAATGTCATTCCAAAAGCAATAAAACCATTGGCAGCAACCTGCCGCAATAAGTTCAACAGATTGTTGGGATTTAAGAATTCACGATTCATAACAGAAACGACAATGACCAAGACAATAAGCGCAAGTAATGGTCCTAATTTTGCAATAATACCTGCTGCATCAAAATTACTTTTTTTAGCGACGTTCTTTTTATTCTCCATTTTTATTTTCCTCCTGTTGCATAAGTCATAATTTTTTCCTGGTCAAAATCTACTTTTTGCAATTCACCATTAATCCTGCCCTCGTGAACGACCAAGATTCTGTCGCTTATTCCCATTACTTCTGGCAAGTCACTGGAAACGACGATAATTGCTACCCCGCGATCTGCTAATTCATTGATCAATTGGTAAATTTCACGTTTAGCACCCACGTCTACTCCACGGGTCGGTTCATCTAAAATCAATACTTTTGGTCCAGCACCGATCCATTTGGCTAAAACAACTTTTTGTTGATTTCCCCCAGACAGATCACCAACGATATCATCCTCAGATTGCACTTTAATTAGAAGTCGTTTAATTAATAGTTCGGCAAATTCTGCTTCTGTTTTTTTATCTATCAAGCCATTTTTTACAAAGCCATCAATGGAAGGCAGACTAATATTATCTAACACAGAGAAGTCCAAAACTAAGCCTTCTGATTTTCTATCCTCTGTTAAAAAGCCAATACCATTTTGAATAGATTTAGCCGGGGACTCGATTTTTTTTGACTCGCCTTCAATCGTGATAGTTCCTTCTTCCAAAGGATCTAAACCGAAAATTCCCCGCATAATTTCTGTACGACCAGCCCCCATTAAACCTGAGAAACCTACAATTTCACCACTTCTAACGTTAAAGGAAACATCTTTGAAAACCCCATTTGCACCGGTTAAGTGCGCTGCTGTAAAGACGACTTCTCCGATGATAGCCGTTTTTTGAGGATAATAATCTGAAATTTCGCGTCCCACCATTTTGCGAACTACTTCATTGACGTCTGTCTCACTGGTTTTTGTCGTATCAATGGAAAGACCATCTCGCATCACGGTGATTTCATCACTGATTTGGAAAATCTCTTCCATTCGGTGGGAAATATAAACGATTGCGACATCTTGTGCTTTTAATTGGTAAATAATTTTGAATAAGGCTTTGATTTCCGTATCAGAAAGGGCGGCGGTAGGTTCATCCATAATCAAAATTTTTGCATCGGTCATTAAAGATTTGGTGATTTCAATCATTTGCTGTTGCCCGACTGATAGCTCATCTAATTCTTTATCTAAATCAAGTGAAATTCCCAACTGAGCAAAATGGTGCAAGGCGATTTCTCGCATTTTCTTTGTATCCAATAAACCAAAAGGGGTCTTTAGTTCGTTGTTCAAAAATAGGTTTTCCAATACGGTCATTTGTGGCCAAGAATTCATTTCTTGATGAATAAAACTAACCCCAAACTCTTCCGCTTCTTTAGGACTTGAAAATGTCTTTTCTTGTCCATCAATTAAAATCGTTCCAGAATCTTTTTTATGCAAACCGGTCAAGATATTCATTAGCGTTGATTTTCCTGCACCATTTTCACCCATCAAGGCGTGAATTTCACCGCTTTTTATTTCAATACTGACATCCCGTAAAACCTGATTTGTGCCAAAAGACTTTGAAATGTTTTTCATTTCAACGTACATGTTATTCCCTCCTTAAAAGATGACAGCAGACTGTAAAATAATGTTGGAATAAGGCGTTACTTCACCAGTACGAATAACGGCTTTACTATTTTGCGTTTGCTTTTTAAATTCTGCGTGAGAAACATAGACAATTTCCGCCTCTTCAGGTAGCGCTTTCAAAACTGCTTGTAATTGTTGGACATTTTGCGTTTTAATTTCCTCTGCTAAAACGACCTTTTCAATTGCCATATCTGAAAGCACCGCCAACAATACATCGTTAAAACTTGGTAGCCCAAACTTTAAAGCTAAGTCAATTTTTGCTACACCATGGGGTACCGGCAGTCCGGCATCCCCAATAGTAATTTGATCTGTGTGACCTAAATCAGCTAAAACTTTTGTAATCTCGCTATTTAAAATGCCATGTTTTTTCATATTGAGGTTGCTCCTTCATCTTTTCTAGTGTTGGCATACCGCCCTGGGCACCAAAGCCTTGGACAGAAATTGCAGCAGCCAAATTGGCAAAACGCAAAGCTTCTGACATCTTCAAGCCATATAGTAAAGCAGTTGCCATCGCAGCGTTAAACGTATCTCCTGCCCCTGTTGTATCAACTGGTTGCACTTCAAAAGCCGGTACAATTTCTTCTTTTTTACCATCGTGATAAATTGCCCCCATCGCCCCGAGGGTAATCACTAACTTATTGGGATATTTTGCTAATACCTGTGAGCGACTTTGATCAGGAAAAATAATTGCCGATTCGTGCTCATTAGGAGTTAAATAAGTTATCTTTTCAAGATAGTCTTTTGCAAGGGGGCGGGCTGGTGCAGGATTTAACAAAGTTTTAATGCCATGTTCCCAACAAAAATCAATAATTGCTTCATTTGTTGCTTGGGGAATTTCATTTTGTAAGATAACTAAGTCACTATTTAACAACTGCGATGCGAATTTCTCAATATTACTAGGCTTTACCTCGTTGTTAGCAGCAGGAATGACAATAATGCTATTATCATGATCGTATAATACGATATGGGCAGAACCGCTTTCAACATGTGTAACCCGTTCCACACAACTTACATCAACCCCATTTTCTACTAAATTATTTAAAATTGCTGTACCAAAATCATCACTGCCAACTGCACCAACCATCGCCACTTCCACACCCAAACGACTGGCAGCTACTGCTTGATTGGCACCTTTACCGCCAAATGCAGTCGCAAATTTTTCACCAAAAACAGTCTCGCCTTGATCAGGCTTAATGTTTGTAGTAACCACAAAATCTGTCGACATACTTCCTACAACCGTAATTTTCATTGTGCTTCCTTCTTTCGTAAAGTATCCCGTTTGACTAAACGAGTTGGTAAGACTAATTTTTTTTGCATCACTTTTTGTCCGTTCATTAACTGATACAACATCTCAGCACCTTTATATCCCATTTCATAAGCCGGCTGATGAATCGTCGTTAGCGGCGGTACCACCAAATTACTAATTGGAATATCATCGTAGCCGATTACTTGTAGGGCATCGGGCACTTTGATATTCCGGCGGTAAGCCTCTTGAATAAGCGCAATCGCATGAATATCACTAGGAGCAATCACAGTATCAACTTGAGGAAATTGTTCAAACACCGCTTGTGCTGTAATAATTGCATCTTCCAATAAAAAAGAAGCAGAGTTCACGATATAGTAATTACTCTTTTGTTGATTTAAAACACTCAAAACTCCTTGTAGTCGTTCTTGGGAGCGATCAATTTCTTTAGGACCAGAGATGACGATAATTTCTTTTGTCTTTCTTTTTAAAACCGTTGTAGCTGCTAAAGCACCGCCAGCCACGTCATCGGCGTGAATGGAATACTCTGAATCCTTGCCTACACGGTCTAAAAACACTAGGGGATGAACACTGTCATAAAAAGCATAGTCGTTATCTACAGCAGATAATACACCAGCCACGTTATTTTGATTAAAGGCGTGTAAATAATCATTAGCGCGTTCAGGATTTTCTTGGACATTGCCTAAAATAACTTGATAACCTTTTGCCTGCAAAAAATCTTCGACACCTTTTGCCAATAATGGGAAAAAAGGATTAGAAATATCCGGTAATAATAATCCCACCAATTTTGATTTTTTTTGATAGAGAGAGCGTGCCACTTCATTGGGACGAAAATCCAAATCTTTTATGGCATTATCAATTTTTTTACGAGACTCTTCACTAACATAACCACTCCCGTTGATTGCTCTTGAAACTGTTGCGACGGATAATCCTGCTAATTTTGCGACATCACGAATCGTTGCCATTTGTTCACCATCTTCCTTATGTAACCGTTTACACACATAATATAAACGATTTGTATTAAAAATGCAACCAGTTAATCTAATTTTTTTATGGATAAATGAAAAATAGTTAATTGACACCATTATCTGCCAGAAAAAGAACTTCATTACACTTTAAATTTTACGGCCAGTTATCTGATTGGTACAAATTTATTTTTCTACTTCCCGACCAACTAAGAAAGGCTTCGCAAACTCGCTCAGCTTTTGAGCAATAAGACTAAAATTTTGTTCAGTCGCTCCTCAGACTTAACAAAATTTTCGCTTATTACCGATAAAGCAAGTTTGTGAAGCCGGACATCGCTAGCGCTTTTAATTTAACGTTTTTAGATGTGAAAATTTTATACTCCCTTAAGAATTAAAAAAAGATTGGGATAAAAGCCAAGCTGGCTTTTGTCCCAATCTTAAATAATAAAACTGAATTTTACAAATGTGATGCGATTAATTGTTCTAATTGGTCTTTTGTATGCACACCAATTACTTTATCCACAACTTCACCGTCTTTTTTTAGTAACAAAGTTGGAATACTCATTACGCCAAATTGCGCTGGTGTTTCAGGATTTTCATCCACGTCCATTTTAACGATTTTTAACTCGTCTTCATCATGGCTAGCTGCTAATTGATCTAAAATTGGCGCTTGCATGCGACACGGACCACACCAAGTTGCCCAAAAGTCGATTAAAACTAAACCTTCATCTGTTTCACTTGCAAATGTTGCATCTGTAATTGCTTTTGACATATTATTCCCTCCGATTTTGCGTTGCGCATTTTCTCAACTGAATTTCCCCAAAGGATAACCTTAAATAAGATGTATTATCTCTCTAAAAAAGAGTATAGCACTGAAAAGTTAGGGATGATAATTTTTTGCTTACAATTGGTAAGTGTAAAAAACAGCTTTTGAAAAAGTGCGCTACATTGCATTCTTTCACATTTTTTTGAATTGGATTAATTTAAAAGTTATTTAAACTTTACTACAGTCGCACCATTTCCACCTTGATTTGGCGGTGCAAATTCAAAGCTTTTGACACTGCGATGATTTTTCAAATAATCTGTGATACCTTGCCGCAATGCGCCTGTACCTTTACCATGAACAATGGTTACTTGCGGATAGCCCGCTAAAATGGCCGCATCTAAATACTGATCCACTTCATTTAATGCTTCTTCATACCGCTTACCTCTTAAATCAAGTTGGGTTGCGACATGACTACTGTTATCAGAACGGACAGTGCTAACAACACGTTGCACCGGCTCTTTTACAGGTGCGACACTTTGCAGTTCACTTTCAGGTAAAGTCATCTTCAAAATTCCCAACTGAACTTGCCAATTGTGATCGCTCATTTTTTTGATTAAGATTCCCCTTTGACCATATGAAGCAACTAGCACCTCGTCGCCAGCTTTTAATTTTTTGGCTTGCTTGGCTTTTTGTAAGACTTTATTTTTCTTCAAATGATTATCTTCTGTTTGATGCAAATTATCTAGTTTACTGCGGGCATCAATTAACTCATGTTCTTTAACTGCCCCTTGACCTGCAGCCAATTGTTTTTTACGCAAATCAGAAATAATCACTTCTGCTTCTTCTTTAGCCTCATCAACGATTTCGTTGGCTTGTTTTTTGGCTTTGGCTAATTCTTTTTCCCGCTCTTCAAAGAAATAACTATAGGCCTCTTTTAATTCTTGTTGTAATTTAGCAGCTTCATCTACGTAATGCCGTACTTCTAGATATTCTGTTTCTGTCATTTTACGACGATTTTCTAAATCGGCAATCATTTCATTTAAATCTTGACTTTCCCCATCCATAATTTGTTTAGCTGCCGCAATAACTTGCGCATCTAGACCAAGGCGTTTTGATATTTCAAAAGCATTACTACGCCCGGGCACGCCAATTAACAAACGATAGGTGGGACTCAATGTATCAACATCAAATTCCATACTCGCATTAATCGTATTGCTTCGATTGTAGCCATAAACTTTTAATTCTGGATAATGGGTAGTCGCCATGACATAAGCAGATTTTGCGCCTAATGCATCTAGAATGGCGATGGCTAGCGCAGCGCCTTCTTGCGGATCTGTCCCTGCTCCTAATTCATCAAATAAAACTAAACTGTCTTTGTCTACTTTGGCTAAAATTGAGACGATATTGGTCATGTGAGAAGAAAAAGTAGACAGACTTTGCTCAATGGATTGTTCATCACCAATATCTGCAAATATCTCATGGAAAATTCCCATTTGACTATCTTCTGCAGCGGGAATTGGTAACCCCGACTGCCCCATTAATTGCAACAACCCTAACGTTTTTAAGGTAATTGTTTTCCCACCAGTATTCGGCCCCGTGATTACAACGGCTTGGAAGTCTTTACCGATCATAATATCGTTGGCAACGACTGTATCTTGATTGATTAACGGGTGACGCGCTTGTTTGAAAAAGACATGATTTTCTGAACTAATGGTTGGCACGACTGCTTTTAACTCTTTTGCAAATCGCGCTTTCGCATTCATTAAGTCAAATTTGCCTAGGACAAAAGCATTGTGAAGAATCTCTTTTTGATAAGGAACCAACTCAGCTGAAAGTTCAGCTAAAATACGTTCAATCTCTTGTCGTTCATTGATTTGGTGTTGCCGTAAACGGTTGTTTGATTCAACAATTTGTTTTGGCTCAATAAAAAGCGTTTGACCAGAAGAACTTTGGTCGTGAACAACACCGCCAAAAACACCGCGGTATTCTTGTTTAACGGGAATTACATAACGATCATTTCGCATCGTAATAATCGTGTCACTTAAATAGCGGGCATTATTTCCACGTAAAATTCCATCCAACTGTTCTCGAATCGTTCGTTCACTTCGCCGAATGTTATTGCGGATAATTTTTAATTCTGGTGAAGCTTCATCGGTGACATAGCCATCTTCGTCAATTGCACTTTGCAAGCGTCGTGTTAGTTCTGGCATCGTTTCTAATTGGTCATTCCAATCATAAAGACGCAAAAACTCAATTTCACTATCGGCTAAATCAGCGATAAATTTTTTGACCTGTCCGGTTGTGGATAAAACCCGCGCAATTTGCGCTAATTCACTACCATTTAAGTCTGCTCCAATTTCAATTCGCTTCATTTGCGGCCGAATATTTTCAATCTTAGGAATGGGTATTCCACCGCGTAAACGCTGGACTTTTAATCCATCTGCCGTTTCATTTAACCAACTATTGATAACCGTTTCATCAGTACTTGGGGTTAAATTTCCTAACTCTTCTTCCCCTTGTGCTGTTTGGAGGTATTGTGCCACCATTTGTTTCACAGAAGAAAACTCTAAGGTTTCATAGATACGTTTGTTCATTTCTTTCACCTACCTGTTAAAATGTGAAAAAAACAGGCCAGTTCAGCTGCTGCCAAACACTGCCCTGTTTTTTAAGCAAGAATACTTGTCACCCACAGATTTTTAAAAAGCCAAGACAAGATAACGGAATGTTCCACAATCATGCGGGCGGAAAAGTGATCTCGAAATATATTTTGAATTGTTGCTAAAGGAATCATCGCTAACACAAAAAGTACAAAGAAAATCACAACATAAGCTGTTAGGACATTCAACAAGCCGCCTAATACCCAATCGTAATTTTCTAATAGACGCTTAAAACGCAAATTGTTTAAAAAGACGGCAATTAAACTTGTAACTAGCCAACCAATAAACATGACTACCAAAAATGCAACTGCTGCATAATACGCCTTATCCAAATCCAAAGACTGCGTTTGGCTATAAAAAACCATTTTGGAATCTGGGGTAACAGAAGGATATGGAATGTATAGTTCCAATTTTTTTGCTAGGCCTTGGTAACTAAAACACGCCACAGCAAAAGATAAAAAATATCCTAGCGTGTATACTAATTGTAATGGCGTTCCACGGCGACCTCCAATATAAAACGCAATCACAAGTATCAGGATAATCAATAATCCAACCATCTGTTAGTCCTTTCTGTCTAGTGACGTCTTTTGTTTAATTTGTTCTTTTCTAGCTTCGTTTAAAATTTGTTGGGCGTGAACATGGTTTTTGATTTTAACATCTGTTTGTCCTTGTTCCGCCAAATATTTTCGCGCTTCGCTTTCAATTGCCTCAATTCGTTTGACGCGATTTTCCAATTCGACAATTCGAACTGTCTTCTCCCGTAGTTCTTGCACCTCTTTTTGTAGCCGCAATACTTCTGCTTGTTTGTCTACTTGGTCTGAGACTGCATTGACTGCTAATAAAATCGCAGCTTGTTCATCATTAATCTGGGGTGAAATCATCTTTATCTCACTTAGCTGTTCGTTCACAAGCTTTGTGACCAGATTCATATGCTGTGAACTCTTATTTCCAATAATCGTATAACTACGATTAGCGATCACAGCTTTATAGCGTTTGCGTTCCGCTACCATGCTCTGTCTTCCCTTCTTCATAACTTTCAGAAAACCAACTGCATTATTATAGCACTTTTACCACTAAAAGTTTTAGTGGCAAACTCCTGTATATTATAGGGTAAAAACGGTAAAATTTCCACGATTAGTTAAAATTCTCCTGTTTACCGTCTGCTTTTTTATATCTATGTTAAAATCTAATAGCAAATACAACATAAAAAAGGACGTTTTGATGAATACAATTGTTTTAAAATTAAGTAAAATTCAACTTGATCAGTTAAAAGCGCATTATGCGCCCTTTACTGTTCCCACTAAAACTCCCTATACCTTATTTGTTGCCAAAAAAAGTGGTGTCACAATCACCGGCTATACATCTGGTAAAGTAATGTTTCAAGGTACTAACGCTCAAAGTGAGGCTAGTAAATGGGATAACAAAAATGCGACAGTCGCAAGTAATACAAGTAAAAAAAATACCAGCACCTCTAATGGAAAAAATAATTTACCTACTGGTGGACTGCCAAAAGATTTTGCCAAAAAAAGTATCATCGGTAGTGATGAAGTAGGCAATGGCAGTTATTTTGGTCCTTTAGTAGTCTGTGCCGTTTATGCAGCAAGTGAAAATCTAGCATACTTAAAAGAAATTGGCGTCAAAGACTCCAAAATGTTAACTGATAAGGAAATTCGGCAACTAGCGCCTAAAATTGAAGCGGTCGTTCCTTTTCAAAAATTAATTGTCACACCAAAAAAGTATAACGAAATCCAACCAAAATATAACGCTGTACGCATGAAAGTCGCGTTACACAATCAAGCAATTTACTTACTCCAGCAAAAAATTGCGCCTGTTAAAGAAGAAGGAATCTTAATTGATCAATTCACCTCAGAAGCAAATTATCGCAAATATTTGCAGCAGGAAAAAAATCAAGTTACTAAAAATCTCTATTTTGTAACAAAAGGGGAACAATATCATCTGGCTGTCGCCGCTGCTTCTATTTTATGCCGAGCTAGTTTTTTAGCAGAGCTAGATGCTGCTTCAATGAAATTAGGTTTTGTTGTACCCTCAGGGGCTGGTAGTAAGTCTGATCAAGTGGCAGCAAAAATATTACAGCAAGGCGGCATCACGCTGTTAGCACAATACGCTAAACTGCATTTTGCCAATACGCAAAAAGCGCAAAAATTAGCACGCTATTAATACGCGAAAATAATACCCGAAAAATTCACTTCCCTTGCCACCTCAATAAAAACAACAGGGCGCACTTAGGAGTAGGAATTTTTCGGGTAGTTTAGTTACAACGTATAAAACTAGGATTTCGGACCTTTGAAAAGTTTGGAAAAATCACCTTTTTGGGTTTGAAACTTATAAAAAATATGGAACAGACCACAGGCAACCATCAACATGCCATAGTAAAAATTTCCCTGCCAAACAGCAAACGTATTTAACGTTGCAATCAGCGCCAAAATAATAACATAGCAAACAAGGACACGAAGCATAACTCCTTTAGGTTGAATTTTATTGAAATAGGCTTCCCAAGCGCTCTGATCCATGTTGCTGACTTTACTTTTGATTTGCAAATACAACAACCAAACGCCAGTACTTAAGAACAACGCACTGTAAATTCCAACCAAAATCATGACAAATAAACTTAAAATATCACTGACCATTTTAAACTTCCAATCTATAAAATATCCATTTCCAACAGCTAAAAATGTCTGCTACGATTTTAACACAGGGATTTAGAATGTCAAAAATTGTCCATTATGCTGATAATTGGGCCGCTTGCATCTGGTACATTTGATAATAAATTCCCTCTTGTTTCACTAACGTATCATGGCTGCCGCGTTCCACAATTCTCCCTTGATCTAAAACTAAAATCTCATTTGCTTCTTTAATAGTAGAAAGTCGATGGGCAATAATAAACGTCGTCCGTCCTTTTTGCAGTACTTCCATTGCTTTTTGAATAATTGCTTCTGTCTGGGTATCGACATGACTTGTCGCCTCATCTAAGATTAAAATTTTCGGATTAAATACCAAAGCCCTGGCAAAACTGATCAACTGTCTTTCACCACTGGAAAAGGCCTGCCCTTTTTCTACTACCAAATGGTGAATACCATCTGGATATCGGGCAATTAAGTCCTGGGCTCCAACTTGTTTTAAAGCCGCTAAAACCATTTCATCACTAATACTTTTATCCCCCATATGAATATTACTGGCAATCGTGCCACTAAATAAATAGGGGTCTTGCATGACTATCGCCATAAAACGCCGCAACGATTGGCGACTATAGTCGGCAATTTTTTTGCCATCAATCAAAATACCACCACTATCTGGTTCATAAAAGCGAAAAAGTAAATTTAAAATACTAGATTTGCCCGAACCAGTATGACCAACTAATGCGACAGTTTCCCCGGGTGCTGCTGTAAAATCAATATGATGCAATACCCGTTGTGTTTTCGTATACCCAAAAGATACGTCTTTAAATGCCACTGCACCTTTTTTGATTTGAATCTCATTTTCTTCTTGGCTTTCTATTTTTTCATCGGCCAATTCAAAAATTCTTGTACCGGCCGCAAGGGATTGCTGTACACCGGCTATGGTTTGTACCATACCTTCAATGGGATCAAACAAGCGATTAATATAATCGATAAAAGCATATAAAAGCCCCGCGGAAATTGCCAACTGCCCATTTAAAAAGAAACTAGCCAGCGTTGTGATCACGAGTAAAATCGTTATATTTCGTAAAAAAGTACCCAACCCCCAAGCCGCACCTGCATCGAGTAGGAGCGCTTTTTTACCGACGTTAAACCATTTCGTAACTGTTTGACGAAACTCTTTTAACAGCTGCTTTTCTTTTTGGAAAGCTTGAATCACAGCCACGCCTTGAACAAATTCATTTAATTGACCACTGATTTGGGAAATATATTCTCGCATCGCCAAATTATATTTCGCTGCTTTTTTTGTGTAAAAGTGCTGCCACAATACTAAAACTGGCAATAAAGTTAAAAGTGCTGCCCCCAAACGGCTGTCCAATAAGAAAATCGCAATGTAGACGCCAATAATTTGAATAACATTACTTAAAAGATTACTAATAACACTCACATAAAAACTTGAACGCAAAACTTCGGTATCGTTAGTAATACGGGCCACGATCTTTCCTGCTGGTAATGTATCAAAATAGGCAACCGGCAGTTGGTGTAGCCGAGAAAATAGTTGATCCCGCATTTTCTTGACAATTTGATTGGCCATTTTTCGCAACTGTAAAATACTTACATAACGAAAAAGCGAACCTACAATATTTAACAACAAATAAAACGCTAATAATTGAATTAATAACATGACCGGCAAATTTCCAGTGTCAAAGGCCGGTGTCATAACATTATCGATCATTCTTTTGGCAATTAAAGGCGAGATTAACTCCAAGCCTGAAGCTAGAATTAATAATAATACGCTAACGCCAAAGATTAATTTGTGGGCTTTTAAATAGCTTAAAAGCCGCTTAATTGTTTTAAACATCTTTTTACTCCTTAACAAACAACTTGAGACAAAATCCCCCCTGAGGGTTTTTTATTTTTCTTGCAACTGTTGATGATAGTATTGTTCTTGGTACCAGCCAGCTGTTTTAATCAGTTCCTGATGCGTCCCTTTTTGAATGATGTTGCCATCTTCTAAGACAATAATTTGATCAGCAGACGTAATAGCTGACAAACGATGGGTGACAATAATGGAAGTGCGATTTTTTTGGAGCAGTTTAAGCTGGTTAATAATCGCCTGCTCCGTTTTGGCATCCACGGCTGAAAGCGCATCATCTAACAACAAAACCTCACTGTGGCGCAAAAAGGCCCGGGCCAAAGATAACCGCTGCTTTTGCCCGCCAGATAATGAAACACCTTTTTCTCCAATCAGTGTCTCCAATTGTAACGGCATTTTTTCAACATCTTGGGCCAATGATGCACTAGCTAAAGCTTGCCATAATTCCTCTTGTGTCGCATCTTCTTTACCAAAAAGTAAATTTTCTTTGATCGTCCGGGAAAACAACGTATGCTCTTGAGGAACTTCGGCAAATTGCTTTCTAACAGCTGCTGTATCAAAAGCTGTTAAAGGCACATTGTTTAATTGCGGAACTTGATCTGAATATGGGTAGCGATGGAGCAACTGTCGCAGCAAGGTAGTTTTGCCACTACCAGTTTTTCCCACAATCCCAACAATTTGACCTTTTTTTATCGTGAGATCAATGTGCTGTAAAACTTTATTAGAACTAGAGGGATAAGAAAAATCATAATTTTCAAAAGTGATTTTTGCAACTGCTGGCAGCATTTTGGTTCCGGCTTGTTCCAAATCATCTTGTGTTTGCAAAACTTCATTGATTCGTCGCCAAGATGCTGCCCCTTGTTGCATCACATTTACCAGATCTCCAGCAGAAATCATGGGCCAAACAATCATGGTTAAATACACTTGAAAAGAAACCATGGCACCAACTGTGATTTGCTGTTTTTGAACCATGAAGGCCCCAATACCAAAACTTGTGACAAAACTAATGGCTAAGATAATCGTAATCAAAGGACCAAAGCGAGAATCTAGTTCTGAAACGCGATTGTTTTTTTCTTTAACGACTGTCGTTTTCGCTTCAAAAGCTTGGCGCGTTTCTTCTTCTAAGCCAAAAGCCCGCACCACGCGAATGCCATCGATGATTTCTAACACTTCACTATTCAAATCAGAAACCGCATTTTGAGCTTCCGTAAAAAGACGATCGACCTTTGAACCCCATTTAAAAATATAATAGGCTAAAATCGGCATCGGCAATAATGCAATTATGGTTAAAACTGCTGAGACTGTCGTTGCCATCATCAATAAAATAAAGCCCAAAAATAAACTCGTATTCATAAATACCATTAACCCATAACCAACAGTCATCCCCATCACTTGAACATCATCACTAGAACGAGTCATTAAATCGCCCGTGCGAAAACGTTCATAAAACGGTGCCCCCATTTTTAGAAAATGCGCCATCAATTGCTCCCGCAAACTTTTTTGCAAATCATAAGACCCGATAAACAAGTGATAGGTCCAAGTAAAGTCCGCCAAATAGCACATGATAATCGTTAACGCAAAGAGTCCACCGTATTGCAGCAATAACGCAAATGTCAGTGTCTTTTGGATAATGGCATCAATAAACAAGCGAATAATATAAGTTGGTACAACAGCTAACGCGCTGTTAATAATCATAAAGAACAAAACGACAGCGTAACGCTTTTTATGTTCTTTAATATATGTGAATAAATGCTTTAAAACGTATTTCATAATAACCTCCAAAATAAAAGCGATACGAACCTGCTCTGCTCACTCGCAATAAGACGGAAGATTGCGAAATTGTTTTTTAATTTCACAAGATTTTGGCTTATTGTCGCTGTGAGTTAGTTCGTTTAGCTAGATAAAATAAAAGAAATCCTTGCCTGTTTTTATTATAAAAGCTAGATAAAATTTTCTGGCAAGATATAGCTTTTATCATTTTTGCGCGCAAAAAAGACTCTACCCGAGTATAAAACCCAAAGCAGAGTCTGACTGTTAATTCAGCATACTATTGCACTAATTGGAAATATCATACGGGAGTAAGGAAATATTTGCGATGAATGAATGGAATTTTAGTTCGTTTAATGTAATCATCATGCTTCCTCCTTCCCAATTTTTTTGTAAACGTTACCCAAAGGATAACAGGTTACAAAAAAATGCACAAGTATTTTTTTCATAATTATTTAAATATATGCATTTTTCTGTACATTTAATCATCCTTTTACAGTAATCTTGAATAGCCAAAAAAACTATCCCCTCACTACCTTTTGGCTTAGGCTATCGTGCCAAAACGTTTTTCAAAATATTTTTCCAAATGATGTTGGCAAAAGCCAATCAAAATACATAATCCCCAATAAATTAAAGCGACTAAAATATACATCGACATATAATCAAATGTCCGACCGCCAACAATTTTGGCCTTTTGAAAAATATCAGGAATCGTAATCATGGCTGCCAGTGAAGTTCCTTTAACTAAATCCATTGCCACATTTCCTAAAGCCGGCACGGATAAGCGAAAAGCTTGCGGCAAAATAATAAGTCGGATCGTCTGCCAAAAATTCAAGCCAGTAGCGTAAGCTGCATCCCATTGTCCATGCTCTACTCCTGTAATAGCGCCACGATAAATTTCGCCGATAAAAGCACTGCTGGTTAGGCTAAAGCAGATAATCGCAGCCGTTAGCGCCGGCAGTTGATATGGCAACCCAAAATAAAGTAAGAATAACAAAACCAGAGCTGGGACTCCCCGTAAAAAGGAGATATAAAAACGAATTAGGTTGCGTAATATCTTACTAGGTAAAAAAGACAAGACTGTAAGAATTATCCCAATTATATTTCCCAATAAAAAAGTAATCAAACTAATCCCTAACGTATAACTTAAGCCTTGCAACACAAAAGGTAATGATGCAAGCATCAAGCCAAAATCAAGCTTTGGAATATACATTAGTCTGGTGACACCGTTTCTTTAATTTCTTGTTTTGGTTTAACTGAAACGTCAGTTTGAAAATAAGTTTCAGAGATTTTTTTCAACGAGCCGTCTTTTTGCATAGCTTTTAGCGTTTCATCAACTTTTTCTTTTAAAGCCTTGTGCTCTTTAACAAACAAAAAGCCTGTATGGTTAGCGTTAAAATACACGTCCTCTAAAATTTTAACAGGAATAGCCGGTAATGCTGCAACGGACATTTTTTGTAAATAATAATCATTTAAAATAACATCAGTGCGTCCATTGGCAACGTCGGTTAGATATTGATCATTTGTCGCATTATCATAAGTTACAGGTGTTGCCCCATATTTTTCCGCAATTTTCATATAGCTCGTATTCGGTTCACCGGCGGCTTTTTTTCCTTTTAAATCAGCTAGTGAATGGATACCAGAATCATCATTTTTTCGGACAATCATGCTATCAAAAGAATATTTAATAGGCACTGATAAGGAAAATTTCTTAGCCCGCTCTTTTGATAAACCAAAGTCATTAGCTGCAAAATCTGCCTCACCGCGATTAATTGAAGAAATTTGACCGTCCACATTGTATTCCTTAAAAGTAACTTTGACACCCAAACGTTTGGCGACTTCTTTGGCCACGTCCACATCATAACCATTTAATTCATTTTTATCGTTATAGTATGAAGAAGGAAATAACGTACCCGAAGTTGCAACGGTTAAGGTTTTCCCCTTTTCTACTTTAGCCCAACTATCATCTTTTGTTGCTGCTTTTGTATTACTATTTCCATTACCACAGGCGGCTAAAACCATCCCGCTTACTGCAATAACTGCTAATGTTGCCCATTTTTTCATCGTCTTCCCCCTGTAATGCTTATTATTTATTAATCCTAGTTTTTATTTACTAGGTTAAATACAAAGATTTACCCGCGAATGCTTTTTATTCCCCAAAGCTAGCAGCAACTATATGTTTGGTCTTGTCCAATTTAATCTTGATACGCTTTTGGTAAATGAAATTTTTTATTTACTTCAAAAATAGCGCCAATTTGAAAAAGTAAATCTTCCCGACCCTTAGCTGCCATAAATTGAATTCCTAAAGGTAGCCCTTCAGCAGTAAGATAAGTCGGTAAACTAATTGCCGGTTCCCCAGTTAAGTTAGCCAATTGGGTAAAGGGCGAAAGAGCCAAGCTTTTTTCAAACATTTCATACACAAGTGCGTCTGCTTGCGCCTCAGACAAATTTTCAGCTTGCGCTAATTTAGTAAAAATTGCTTCACTTTGTAGGCTTGCATCAATTTTCGGTGCTGGGTATGCAGTTGTCGGTGTTAAAAATAAATCGTATTGTGTAAATAATTCCTCCATGACAAAGGCTGCACGATCCCAATTTTGTAAAGTTGCCACATATTTTGCCGCCGAGGTCTTCAATCCTGCTTGGTAAATTCCCCAAGTCATTAACTCCATGTCCTCTTTTGTGACGTTACGCCCAATTCCTTGTTGTATTTCAGCAAACATTGCCGCTGTTTCAGCACCATTCATTTTGTAATAATCTAAAATCAGTTGTTTGCCATCAAGTGGATAAGTGATTTCTGTGACTTCATGTCCAGCTTGCTGTAAAAATTCAACCGCATCCTTTACGGCTTTTTTTGCTTCTTTTGAAACATCACTTTTAACTGGTGAGGTTGTGGTATAGGCAACCTTCAATTTATTTTTAGTTGGTTTATCTTCCCACTCTAGTTTTGGTGCTTGATAAGGGGCTGCCGGATGTTGCCCTCGCATAGCGTAGAAGAGTTTTTCTGTATCCCGCATGGAAACGGTTAATGCAAAATTGATTGCTGCTCCTTGCCAGTCACGCCAAGAATCTGGGCCAGTCGGAATCGTGCCACGGGTTGGCTTTAAGCCAATCAATCCGCTAAAAGAAGCCGGAATTCGAATAGAACCACCGCCATCACTTGCCGCTGCCAAAGGAAAAATCCCTGCGGCAACAGCCGCCGCCGCCCCACCGCTTGAACCACCAGGAGAATAGGCTAAATTCCACGGGTTACGTGTTGGACCGTAAAGTGTCGGATCGGTAATATTTTTAAACCCAAATTCTGGTGCGTTCGTTTGACCAAAAGGTGTCAAACCACTTGCAGCTAAAGATTTCACAAAATTATTTGTGTGGCTAGCTTTGGCATCTTTAAAAATTCGTGAAGCCGAGGTTTGTGCCCAGCCCGCCTTATTTTGTCCTAAAATTTTTAGTGGTACAGGCAAACCACCAAATACACCATCTTTATTGTGTTCATATTCTTTTTTGGCTGCGATAACATCAAAATCACTAACAAAAGCGTTTAATTTACCTTCTGCTGCTGCTTTTTTGGTTATCTCGGTTAAAAGCGTCTCAATCGAAATATTCCCAGCTTTTAATGCCTCCGCGTAATACGTTGCATCCTTCACGTTTATCCCTCCTGAACTTTTGCTGTTTTATTATGCCTACTTAGCTAAAGCAAGCGCTATCCTTCTTTTGTATTATTACCATACCTACTAAAATAGTACAAATAATATATATTGTAACATTCAAAACAAGTCTGTTATTTACTGACTAATCCCAACTGATACTTTTTTATTTTCCAAATCAATAGAACAGTAAATAATCCTGTTACAAAATTACCCAGCAATTTTTTACTTATGACCAAAAGGATGATTTTGGAAGCTGTCCATAAAAAAGCTTGCAAACTTCTTCAACGCGTCAGTACTAAACGGCTTTTCAAATCTCTTGAAATTTTACCTTTGCTTAAATAAGCTCTTATGAAAGCCAGACAACACGAAAGCAGTCAAATCAATATTTTCCTTTTTAAAAATTTACATCGTATTCACAAAAAAACGCTCATTATCTGCAATTTTTTTACACCATTGTAATCAAAATAAAGGTAGATTTTTATAAGCTATGGTACGCTAGGGTTGAAAAGGACAATTATAACGAGGTGAATACAATGAACAAACTCCGCTTTCGGATCCATTTAGAATTCGGCGTCATTTTGTTAATGGCATTAGACTTACTCCAAAATTTAATTCTATACAATTACGTGGATCGCCAGACTTTTTATTACGCAAATATTCTGGTCTTCTTAGGTATTGTTTTTGGCATGATGGGGACCTCCCTTTTTGTCGTGATTGTTTCGCTGATGATGATTGCCATTGGTATCTTTACTCTCTACTTTTTTCCAATTGTCATGATTGATTGGTTGAAAATCTATTTTATTTTTATCGTTCCTGCCTTCACTGTTTTGGGTTATTTCATTAAGACGGATATTTTCTTACGCAAACAAGTAATAAGCAGTAGAAAAGACATGGCGACGTATTTAAAAAATACCGATGCCTTGACCCAACTTGGAACCCTCACAAAGTTCAATGAATCCTACCAACGTTTTGTAGAAACTATTGAACTACGGCCAAAACTAGATCGCTGTTTGGCAGTTTCTCTTTTTTATATTGATTATTTAGACCAATACCGCTATCAAAGTGAAACCAAGACCAATGAGTTAATTAAAATACTGGCGGACGATTTAGAAACCATTCGTTTACCAGAAGAACAACTTTTTTATGTTGGGGATGGGGCATTTGTCGTTTTAACACCTTTAGTTGGTACAGAAAATATCGATCAGTTAAGAGAATTGACGCAAATTACCAAAACGCAGCTGTCTTTAATTCCTTTTGACGGCAACCAAGATATTACCTTGCGTTCTGGTTTAATTGTCTTAGAACGTGATAGTCAGCTAACTGCTGAACAAGTTTTAAGTCGCCTAAATCGTCAAGCCGAGACCGATTTATCTGAAGAATACATTGTTTAAGGAGGATCAATATGCTGACAATTTTTTATTGGCTGGCAATTGTCGTCACCATTTTATTTTTCATTGCAACAATCTTGCTATTTATCAGTGCATTAATTATCCAATCGCGGGTTTGGAAATATTTCAAAAGGAGGAACTTGCGTGGCTAGAGGTTTAATGATTTTTACAATTGTTTCTATCTGGGTTTCAGTCTTCTTCTCACTTTTAACGATTTATGGCGCAGTAACTTTTTTACTAAAAAATTTGAAACCACCTAAACGTAAATTAGATCCACTTGTAAAGTATCCCCTTATTACGATAGTCGTTCCAGCCCACAATGAAGAAATCGTCATTAAAGATACTGTGCGGGCAATATTGAATTTGAACTATCCAAAAGAACAAATGGAAATCTTAGTCTTTGCGGATAATTGTACAGATAATACCTATGAAGAGGCCCTTAGCGTAACGAGATTACCCCAGTATGCAGACTTTAATATTGAAATTATCCAACGCAGGGGTAAAGGTGGCAAAGCAGGTGTATTAAATGACGCCTTAGCAAGAGCCAAAGGCGACTGGCTGTGCGTCTATGACGCAGATGCAATGCCAGAACGCAACGCCCTTTATTTTCTCGTAAAAAAAGGGATTGAAGATCCCAAAAATTACGCTGCCGTTTTTGGTCGCAATAAAACACGAAATTATAAACAAAATTTTTTAACCCGCTGTATCAATTTAGAAGTTGTGACATCCCAGCGCATTCAACATACAGGATTGTGGCAACTTTTTAAAATCGGGCATATCCCTGGCACCAATTTTATTATCCAAAAAAATTACGCCAGAGAAATTGGCGGCTGGGATAACGGGGCCTTGACAGAAGATACCGCGTTATCATTTCGAATTATGGAACAAGGAAAATTAATTGCCTTAGCACCCCAAGCAGAAGCTTTTCAGCAAGAACCTGAGACAATCGGCGTTTACTATCGCCAAAGAAAACGTTGGGCCAAGGGAAATTATGAGGTCATCACGGGCAACTTGAAGCATCTTTTTGACAAAAGCAACTGGCGCATCAAATGGGAGGTCTTTTATTACATCAATACTTTCTTTTGGTTTAACTGTGCCATTGTTATCTCTTCTGGGATTTTCCTTGTTAATCTGGTAACGATGTTATTGAATTTTATTGGTTTTACCTTGCAAATGCCCTTTACTTTTGGTGGTGGCAATCGCCAAATAGCTGCTATTTTATTAGTAAATTGGGCGATGATGTTTGCCATTTATTTATTACAAATCAATATTGCTTTAGTTAGTCAGTACGGCCAAGCAACTACAGAAAACTTTTTGTACTCGGTTGCTTCTTATTTTACTTATTCCCAATTGTTTTTAGGCGTTTCAATTGTGGCTTTCTTTTCTTTAGTATTAGACCGCATTTTTAAACGTGATGGTACAAAATGGTATAAAACACAGCGTTTCAACGATTAATCTTTGTTAAATATTTGAAGGTGGAGGTTTGCGATGAAGAAAAAACCCTTAGTATTGTGGGGCATAGCAGCAATTTTGCTGGTATCTTATGTCGCAATTTTATTTATGGCGATTAAAGACAACCGTGCCCATATCCAACAAAAAATGTATGATGATTGGCGCGAACACTATCTAGTATCTTCCAAACAAGGAGATATAGTGAATACAGCTGCTAAAGGTAAAACGGCCCTGTCAGAAGCGCAAGGCTATGGCATGGTGATTGTAACCTTAGCCGCAGAAAAAGGTTTTGCCAAAGAAGCAGATTTTGAAAAATTATATCGCTATTACACTCATTACCAAATCAGCGAAAAAAAGCCCCTGATGCAGTGGCGGCAAGCGGAAACAAAAAAAGGTTGGGTTTCAGATAGTAAACACAATGCAACCGATGGTGATTTAGACATTGCCTATAGTCTGCTTATGGCCAGCAAGTTATGGCCCAATAGTAAACATGACTATAAAACAGCTGCCCAAAACTTATTACAGGCGATTAAAGCATACAATTATAATCCCCATACCGGCTTTCTAACTGTCGGAGATTGGGCAACTGTCGATGAAAAAGCCAGCCAAATTTTACGTCCTTCTGACATTATGCCGGGCTATTTTGATGCCTTTTATAAATTTACTGGCGATCGTTTTTGGCAACAGTTAAATGACCGCGGGATTGAATTATTGCAACAATTATCTGCGCAACACAAAACCGGTCTTATGCCAGACTTTGCCTGGATCAAAGATAACCGTGTGATCGCTGCTAAAGCAAACGAAGTTAATAACAAATATGACGGCGATTATTCCGCTAACGCTTGTCGCATTCCTTTGCGTTTAGCGCAATCTAATGACAAACGCCTGGCACCTATCTTAAGTAAAATGTTACGCTTTTTTGAAAAAGAGAATATGGTCTTTGCTGGCTACAATTTAAAGGGCAAAGCATTAGTAGATTACCAAAATCAAAGCTTTTCTGCCCCCGTTTTAGTCGGCGCTTATCACGAAGATCCTTATAGTGGTTTAGTTACCTCACAAAAATGGGTCATCCAAGAGCCAATTCACGGTCAAAATTATTACGACGAAACGCTGAAAGTCCTTTCCGTTTTAGAAATGTATAAAAATCTCGACGTAAAATAAAAGCTGTATAAACGCGATCAGCTGAGCTGACTAACAGTAAAAGTAAAGATAATGAATTCCCTTGCGCCACTGATAGCCAGCTAGGATTTAACGAAATTACGCGCAAATAAAAAAATCCCGTACCTACAATCAAAGACGAAATTTCGTCATAACTGTTGTAGCGACGGGATTTTTAGTTATTTCTTATTAGCAGATTGCAAAGCTTTAAACAATGTATTGAACTGCCCCTTAAAGGACATCACTTGTTCAAAAATATCTTCACCATCATTCAACATTTTTACCGTTACCCAGCCCAAAGACTCAGTGATGGCCATTGCGACTACGGCGTTGACTGCACCGCCTCCGATTGTGCCGACAACGGGAATAAATTTCAAAATATTTCCGACTGCACTGCGGCCAAAACTAACGACCACCAGCTCCTTTGTCATGCTTTTTCCTATTCCTTCTGACCAAGATTGGCCAAAAATTTTATGAAGTCGCGCCATCATGACTAACTGCACTGGCACTAATAAAAAAGCATCCGAAAATGGAATTGGCGACAAACCAATAATCGCCGCACTCAATGAAGCCATATGAATGATTCCATGGGATTTCTTTTGGGTTGTTTCATCCACACCCTTTAAAAACGGATCAAAAACACTGTCAAAGCGACTGCGGGTGGTCGCTAACAAGGATTCTGCCTTTTCTTTGGTGCTATCAAATGTCTTCATGATAATCGCCGCAGCAGAATTTGGTAATTTTTTTACGACATCACCAAAAAAAGATTGAAATGCAGCATCATCAACTTCAGTGTCAGCTAGAACAATTTTTTCTTCCAAATCTTCCTTCCTTTTTACTTCAGCGCCATTTTGACGGCGGCGTGGAAATTTCACCATAATCGTCCCCTTCTCATTCTTTATTTCCGGCATTTCTTACCAAAAGGTAAATTACATTAGCTACTACTTTCAAAATATACTTTTTGCCTGTTTTAAACAACTATTACGTTTTTAACGTAATTAAGCTTACTTTTTAATTACGCAGCTCTAACTGTTGTGCGATATTTGCCGGAAAAGAACTCTGCAAAATTTGGACAATTTCGTGGGGATTTTTCTTTGGATATTGTAGCAGCCACGTTTTGATACAACCCAATGCACCACTGACAAAATAAGAAAAGTAAAGCTCCAAATCCGCTTGGTTCTTCGTACCAAAGACAGCTGCAAAACGGGCAATAGAAGAAGGTTTGATCTCTTCTAGTAACAAATTGAAATTTTGTTCTTTGGTTTGATTTAATAAAATAATTGTCGCCAACTGTCTGTTTTCCACAAAAATGGCCAAGAGATTTTCCAACCATGTATTAAAGTCTGGCTGTTTGGCATTTAAACGCTGCAAAACATCGCTAAAAAATTCTGTTTCAATCTGGTGCATCAAATCACTGGGATCTGTGTAATATTTATAAAAGGTCCCACGATTTATATCAGCGGCTTTTGCGATTTCGGTAATCGTAATAACACTTAATTCCTTATTTTGTAAGAGTTGTAAAAATTCCTGTTGAATGATTTTTTTCGTCATTTGGCTACGGCGATTATTCTTGGTACCAACCATAATTTCCTCCTTTTTCTAAACAAATAAATGGCAGTTTGTCTATTTAATAACAAGCAAAAAAAGATTGCTGATTGTTTTGTTTCCAAACTCCTCGTATACTGACATAGTATCATTAATTAAACAAGTTGTTCAATTAAAGGAGAAAATAGCCATGAGCTTTTTAGAAGTAAAAAATGAATCGAAGCGCTACAAAATGGGAGATTCAACCATTACCGCCAATGATTCCCTCAGTTTTTCCGTTGAAAAAGGCGAGCTTGCCATTATTCTTGGTCCTAGTGGTGCAGGAAAATCTACTGTGCTAAATATTTTAGGCGGCATGGATACTCCAGATGAAGGCGAAATTTTCGTCGCTGGTAATGACATTGCCAAATATAACGACAAACAGCTTACAGCCTATCGCCGGACAGATGTGGGCTTTGTTTTCCAATTTTATAATTTAGTTCCCAATTTAACAGCCAAAGAAAATGTCGAGCTTGCAACAGAAGTTTCTAAAAAAGCACTTGATCCTATTCAAACTTTGGAAAATGTCGGCTTGCAAAACCGCCTCAATAACTTTCCGTCACAATTATCCGGCGGTGAACAGCAGCGGGTCTCCATCGCCCGTGCCCTTGCAAAAAATCCTAAATTACTCCTCTGTGATGAACCGACAGGCGCTTTGGATTTTGAAACAGGAAAACAAGTCTTAAAACTTTTACAAAACGCGAGTCGCAAAAATGGCAACACCGTTTTAATCATCACTCACAACTCTGCGTTAGCACCAATTGGCGACCGCGTGATTCGCATTAATGACGCGAAGGTACGCTCAGTTGAAATAAACGAAAATCCAATTTCAATTGACGAAATAGTTTGGTAGGTGGCTGGTAAAATGAAAAATAAAACCTATTTAAAGGCTACATTTCGTGAAATAACAAAATCTAAAGGGCGTTTTATCGCCATTATTTTGATTATCTTTTTAGGGACGCTACTTTACGTGGGCATTAAAACGACACAACCAGTTTTAGATCACTCCGCTGACGTTTATTTAAAAGAACGCAAACTTTCGGATCTGCAAGTCGTCTCAACAGGCGGCATTACAAACGCTGATAAGGATGTCTTAGACGATATCACCGGACTTTCAATCGAGAGTGGCTATCAATTCTTTTATGCGGATGCAAAGAAAAATGAAGTCATCCAGGTCTTTTCTTACGATCAAGAAAATAACCAAAATCACTTAGAGCTCACAAGCGGCGCTCTGCCTAAAAAAGATAATGAAATTCTCTTAGATCACTTGGCAAAAAAAGAAGGTTATAAAATTGGCGATACATACACGATCAACGACCATGAGCAACTAAAAAGCACACAATTTAAAATCGTTGGTTTTGTGACCTCGCCTCTTTTTATCAGTGAAGTAGAACGGGGCTATGCCAATGTTGGCAATGGCAGTGTTTCTTATTTTGCTTATTTGCCAAAAAAACTTTTTAAAGCAGAAGTAGAAGCGGTCATGTATCTTAGCTTTGCCAATGTAAAAAAATACGAAACCTACAGTAATGCTTACAAAGAACAAATGGCAAAAAATACCGCGCTCATTGAAGACAAACTTTCTCAGCGTCCAAATGCACGCTTAAAAGAAATTCAAGCAGACGCAGCAGAAAAACTTCGTCTCCAAAAAGAAAAAATTGCCACTGGTAAAAAAGAATTAGAAAACGCGCAAGAGCAACTACAACAAGCAAAAGATAAACTCGCCTTACAAGCAGCGCAAATCAACTTGTTACCCGAACCACAAAAAACAGCCGCACAACAAGAATTAACAACAGCACAAAAGCAGCTAGCAACCAATGAAGCGACTTTGAAAAAAAATCAGTCAGACTTAGCAACTGGAACAGCAGAAATAAAAAAAACAGAAGCTACAATCAAAAATATGAAGGAAATTGTTTATCGCTATAATGATCGCTTTGACAATGTTGGTTTCCAAGAATTTGGTAGCCTTTCTGACCGTATCGCCGCAATCGCAGACGTCTTCCCAGTCTTTTTCTTTTTCATTGCAGCCTTAATTACCTTTACCACCATGACGCGGATGGTCGAAGAAAATCGCCGTGAAATCGGGACATTAAAAGCACTAGGCTATACAAAGGCAGAAATAGCGAAAAAATATGTCATCTACTCCTTACTCGCTGCCAGTATTGGGCTAGTTTTAGGCGTTGTCAGCGGTACGAATTTCTTGCCCCGGATTATCTTTTATTTAATGAGCGACCGCTATTCCTTCAATAAAGCTTATGTCTTTTACGACTGGGACCCTATTTTAAAAGCGATTATCGCCTTTTTACTCGCTACTTTAGGTTCAGCCCTCATCGTTTTAACCAAAGAATTACGGGAAAAACCAGCTCAACTCTTACAGCCAAAAGCACCAAAGCCCGGCAAACGGATTTTTTTAGAATACATTACACCCCTTTGGTCACGTTTAAGCTTTAATCAAAAAGTTAGCTATCGCAATTTATTTCGCTATAAAGCCCGTATGTTAATGGCAATTATCGGCATTGCCGGTTGCACCGGCTTAATGTTAGCCGGCTTTGGTTTAAAAGACTCCTTATCTTCAGTTGCTGCAAAACAATTTGGTCCAATCATTGCTTACCAAGGAATTGTCAGCCTAGAAGATGATTTACCCGTAGCAGATACTACAGCGATCACCAATGCACTAAAAAACGATGAACAAGTCACAAGTTTTATGGCTAGTCACAATGAGACCGTCGAAATACGCAAAAATAATCAGGCAACACAAAGTCTCACATTAATGGTGCCAACCGCAGCAAAAGAATTTGAAGATTATTTACACCTTCATAATAAAGACAATAAGGTAATTTCGCTGACAAATACTGGTGCTGTCATCACCCAAAAAATGGCAGAGTTTTATGACATCAAAAAAGGCGATACCCTTTATATTTACGATAGCAAGCAACAGAAACAGCAAATCAAAATCGCTGGCATCGCCCAAAACTATCTTGGTAGCTTTTTGTACATGACACGCCCTTACTATGAGAAAGTTACCAACCAAAAATTTTCAGCCAATAGTTTATTGCTTAAAACCAACAAGATGACGACAAAAGAAGAAGATAATCTTGCCCAAGTATTATTAGATACTAAAAAAGTCGTCAACACGACTTTTATTTCCAAACAAATTGAAACGCAAAATCAGTCCATCTCCAATTTAAATGCAATCGTCTGGATTTTAGTGACACTTTCGGGATTACTGGCATTTGTCGTCTTGTATAATCTGACCAATATCAATATTTCCGAACGGGTGCGAGAACTTTCCACCATTAAAGTATTAGGCTTTTTTGACAAGGAAGTAACTATGTATATCGTCCGAGAGAATATCATCTTCACTATTTTGGGAATTATTGCAGGCTTTGGTGTCGGCAGGGTTTTAACCCACTTTATCTTAGATAAAGCCTCGATGGAAAATATGGTCTTTCCTTTGGTTATCAAACCCGCAGCCTATCTTTATTCTGGCGGTCTAACCATTATCTTTACCTTAATCGTCATGCTTGTAACTCACTTCAAACTAAAACATATCAATATGATTGATGCCTTGAAGTCAAACGAATAGAAAAAACTAACTTAAAACAAATTATCTTTCTAACTCAAAAACCCTTATTTTACAAACAGGAAGCTTGCTAAACGTAATATGCAAGCACCTGCTTTGCCAAAATAAGGGTTTTATTTTAAACACTATTTCAATTTTATGAATCATTGTTATTCATTCTTTACCATAGAGAGGTTTTTTAATTTCCAAATTATAAGCACTATCAAACAAATTATAATTCCCAAACTAGCAATTTGATATGAGGCAACCTCATTTGTTTGCGGGTAACTACCTGAAGACACTTTAGAAACCAAAGCCCCTTCTTTTTCCTTAAAGGTCGCATCAACTTGATAAATTGCTTCTTCTGAAGAATCAGAAGTCCTCCCTAGCCAGCCATTTACTTCAATTTGATTATCCATAGGCTTTCTCCAGTATGGCTATTACCAAGCAACAGCGTCAAATTTTAGAGTCATGGTATATTTTGGTTGCACTTGGGTAGTAGCATTTGCAGTACCAGTATATTTGAATGTCGCCACATTCGAACTTGCATCTACTTCGTCAGCCAACGCCATACGGCCATCTTTATTTGCTAAATCAATCAGAGGTGTAGAAGTTGTAAAGTCAGTGGAAGTATTTGATGTCGCAATGTTTGATATAGGTTGCTTCCCTTCAACTTGTAAGTTTAAGGAATAGCTGCTTGGTAATGTTAGGCTAGTATTAGTATCATCATTTTCAAATCTTTCTAGCGATACTGACACAGGTCGCCCCGAATTATTTGTAATCTTGTAATCTGGTGACTTAATCACTGGGTCCTTAGCAGTATTATAAAAAATCGTTTTTGTCGGTACTGTCACATTAATCCAGTTATCATCACCTTCAGTAATAGTTGCACCAGGATTTGTATTATCTGCCCCTAAAGTTCCATTTACTTCGATTTCAACTGAGTTTTGACCACTATAATCCTCTTGTAGGTCAGCTTCCGTCCCATCCTGTGCAAACACCGGCATTGCTACTCCTAATACACAGCTACTTAACAGCAGTCCTGCAATCACTTTCCTTTTCATATACTCGTGCTCCTTTTTCATTTTTTATTAGTTCACCATTAAGGTTAATCCCGATGCGACTTGTCCTTGTTTTTCTTTTGTTTCTGGATCATATAAGCTAAATGTTGCGGTTGCTTTATGAACGCCTTTTGTCAATTTTTTTTCTAATTTAGCTTGCTTAATCTCCTCTCCGGGATTGATAGCGCCAGAAGTATAGATTAAGTCCTTACCATCATCCAAGCGCACTTCCACGTTAACAGGATAAGCATTTTTAGGCGGATTTTGAATAAACAACTCACTCATAGCAGTTTTTTCATTGACCGTAGCCTCAGATGCAATTACCATATTAAAATTACTGGCATCTACTGCAGCCTGAGCGTATTTCGCCATCTCTTCTTCTGAAATTTTCTGCGCGTCCTTACCGTCAGGAAGAAAATCACCACTGACAATAGAAACAGGGACTTCATCTTTGTGCGTAAAATAGCGATAGGTAATTATTCCACCAATAGCTACAAGCAATAAAAGCAAAAGCCATAAGATACGTTTCTTTGATTTATTTTCTTGTTTTGTTTCCATTTTCCATCTCCTCCTATTGCGCTGAAATCGTAAAGGTAAAGTTGTAGGCGACTTTTTTAACTTCTGAAACCGGGCCAGAATAATTTCCGGTGAGATAAACTTCCGCTTGATTCTTATCTGTCTCCCAGAATGGTTCTAGTAGCATGGCTTTGCTATCTTCAGAAATTGGCCCCTCAGTGAGTGGTCCCCAAACTAACGGATTATTTGTTTCATCTGTATAATTTGTCGCTAGGTTTAGCAACAATTTGTAGGTATCTGATGAACCCAAGTCGGTTGCTAGAGTAACATCCGAATCTGACTCAGCGGTGGGAGCAACTTCCGTCAAGTCTACTGCAATCGGAATGTTACTATTATTGATAAACTCATATTCCTCTGCATTTTCAGCTTTCCCAAATTCAGTGGTAGGACTTTTGAATATCATATTTACAGGGATACTTGTGTTGATTACTTTTGCAAGAGATAGCGGTTCAGAAGCAGTAGTCACCCATAAAGTAGTGGATGGAAATCCCTCGGTGACTTCCCCTGTGGCTCGTGCATATAAGTAATAATCACCACCTGCTAGATTTTCAAAAATAGTCCTTGTATCTATGTTTTCTGTAGTGAGAGTAACCGTTTTTCTTAGGTAAGAACTGTCACTGGAATTAAAAGCGTTATTTATTGCCTGTTGTACACCAGTAGAATTGATGTCACCACCTCCGTGAAGTGATTCTTTAGATAGCAGGTAATCAACACTTGTTAATGTACGATCATTAGGGACAAAGCCGTCTATGTCAGCTTCAATTTGACTTTTATTTTCAGAAACCGACGCGTTCGGAGTTCCAGTAACGCCGGTAAGGGAGAGGCCTTGTTCATAAATCAAGCCTTGATTAGTTCCACTTGGATTTGAAGTCGTGATTACCTCAGTGTGATTTGGTAAAAATGGTGATACTAGTGATTTAACAATTCCATTGTTAAGATAGTTAAGCTGGTAGTTTGTGGGTGATTCAATTTGCGGTCTAGTTAAATTGATAGTTCCAGCCATGAAATTTGCTGTGTTTTTTTGAAAATCAAACAATATATACTTAGGCTCACTGGCGGTTATGGTGGTTGTTTTCATGTTTATTGCCTTACTATTGTACATAGATTTGAAAATACCTATGGAGTTTTCTTTAAATTCCATACTTACGTCTGAAGACGCAGAAATGTCGTTATCAGCTTTTGTCCCGTCTTTATTGTTAACAGGTGGGATTTTTTCAAAGCTAAAAAAACCATTTTTTTCAACAATTAAGGAACTGTTATTTCCGCCATAGAAAAGCCGACCTTTACTAGATTTAATAGAAACATATGCGTTTTCATCAACATTGACAGTAATAGGATTATCCCATAATAAGGCGCTTCCACCATCGGAATCACTGTAGATAGTAGTCTTGCTTCCCTTGTCAAAAGTGATCGTTTCATATCCCTCTGAAAATTCACCACCATGTGTTTGACCATCACATATGAATGTATTTACTCCTTTAAAAATGATACTATTTCCGCTTGCGCCAGCATAAAAAGGTTGCGCACCGTTTCGAACATTATAGTAAATATTTTCAACTTCAAAAGTATTGTTTCCGCTATTAAGCTGAACAAATCCGTAAAAGGTATTATCAGGATACTGGCTATTTCCAATATTAATGTTTTTATAAGTCAATTTTATTTGACCCGAGGCCGTGATTTTAGAATTATTGGTGGTATCTCCTGTATACAAAATTGCATAGTGATTGTCTGGGTCTGTTGCATCAAGACTCGGATTTTTCAGACCATTCACTACAGTATTTTTATTATATGCTAGTGATTCACTGTCATATGTGAGGTCCGCTGCCAGCTGAATATAAAGTGCATCTGAACCTGAAGGAATAGCTTGTTTTACCGCATTTTGTAACTCAGCAAACGTCTCAACCAAATATGGATTTCCTTCACTTCCATCTTCCACAGCGTCAGCTGTCGCAGCAAAAGTTGTAACTTTTTTAGTTTTCTCTAGAGATGTATCAGGGGTGGTACTGTCTGATCTTGTTGTCGTCTCTGTTGTGGATTCAATTGTCGTTGTTGCGTTTGTCCCATTTGTGTTTGAAAAATTTGTTTCCTTCAGAATATCGGCTGAATTAAAAGTACTTTCTTGACTGGCTGTACTCTCTAAAAGTTCTGAAGTTGCGTTGGTTGGCTCAGAAACAGCAACATTTACTGGACCATTCATGAATACAAATGTACTAATCAAAGAAGCCGACAACAGTACAATAAAAGTATTTTTCATAATTCACCAACTTCCCATTAAATTTTCTTGTTTTTTTTCAATAATTATAAAGCCGATTACTTTTTATTAATTACACTTATTATTTTATCTAGATTCGCAAAAAAAATAAAACATTTTGAATAAAGCGCTTTTATATTTTAGCACGATTTCCGAAAAATATTCATAAAACATAAATTTATCTTTCTTTTATTTTTAATATAAAATAAAATTTATGAAAAAAACTTTATTCACAAAATTTTTGATGATTCAAAAAATAGTCAGTCAACTATCAAGGAAAAATTTCTTAAATTTAACGCAAAATAAATTTCGTTTTATAATCACTGGTAATTATTTTTAAAATCGTTATTTAAAGATAAAAATAATAAAATGATTAGTTTGATAGAAAACTCTCCCACTAGCTTATTGCTGCTACGTCTTAAGCTAAAATTGCGGTTTAGCTTCAAAAAAGCTATTATGCAGATGTAATATAACCTTCCCTGTTGGACAAAAAATTAAATCTATTCACAAAAAAAAGCAGTGCAAGAAATCTTGCACTACCTGTATCGTTTTTTCTATTCAGAGGAAAAGTTAATTAAGCCCTTTGATAGCTTCAAAAGCTGAGCTATCGCCAGAAACAACTTCAAATTCTTTTCCGATAGTTGCATCATTTTCCAGTGTTGCCAGAATCACGGTTGCCACGTCTTCTCTTGGAATCGTATTTTTTTCAAGTTCTCCTGTTAGATTGTCTGCTAATTTAATTTTGCCCGTTCCAACTTCATTGGTTAAAGAACCTGGATGAATAATCGTCCAGTCTAGATTGGTACGATGTTTCAACCATTCATCGGCATAATTTTTGGCAATTGTGTAAACAGTCAAAGAAGAGTTTTCCTTAATTTCTCGGGTAATTTCTTTGCGCCCTGTTTTAAAGGTACTAACCATGACAAATCGTTTAACGCCAGCAATTTCAGCTGCTGTCATAATTTTTATTGCGCCGTCCAAATCGATCATAATCGTTTTATCTAAGCCCTTGCCACCTGCTCCAGCACTGAAAACAACAGCATCCACATCTTTCATGGCAGCTGCAAACTCTTCGATAGAATTATTGACGATATCCAATAGTACTGTTTCAATTTTCCGTTCCCTAAAAAATGGAATTTGTTCTTCATTGCGAATGACTGCTTTTTCTTGCAGCAAAGGATGTTCTTTGATCTGATTGGCAAAATGTCTTGCCACTTTCCCATTTGCACCTACTACTAAAATTTTCATCTTACTTCCTTCTTTCTTGCGTTTACAAACAGTTTGATAACAGCTTTAGCTAGAATTCAAAAATTACTGTTACCTCTTTCTACCTTATTCTTTATTATAGCAATTTAACCTATAAATTCCTTTTCATTAGACTTTAAGCAAATTAAACGAAAGAGATTTTTACCAGAAAGATACGATCTTATCCGCACTTCCAGATAAAAACACAGCTTAGCCAAAGCGTTTACGAAACTGAAATGGCGTCAGCGTATATTTCGCTTTAAAACGCGTTATAAAGTAACTAACATTGTTAAAGCCTGTTGCAAAACAAATTTCGACTACATCCTGTTGGGTTTCTAACAGCATTTTTTTCGCCTGATTTAGGCGATAGTCGATTACGTAATTGATTGGTGAAAGATGGGTATAGTTGTTAAACAAGTTGGTACACTTTTTCTTACTTATTGGAATTGTCTGTGCAATAGCTTGCACTGTAATTGGTTCTTGAAAATTTTTATGAACATAATCCAGCAATTGATAAATAATCAACTCTTCCTCCTGATTCGTCAGATACTGATTTTTATCGATATTATTTAGACTACTAATCAACAACTCATAGACATCCAGATAATTAATATCATTTACATTCTTTTTAAGGCTATTCAGAATTTCTAAATTTCGCGTAGTTATAGCTAAGAATCGATAGGAAAAAGAAGATTTCTTGCTATATTCCGCAATACTTTTCTGGTAAATTTCTTTATTGATAAAATATGGAGAAAAATCAATGCAGCTATATTCTACTTTTGATGTAGCTGGGATTGCCCCATGTATTTTAGAAGTATTAATGAGAATGCCTTCGTTTTGGTGAAGTAAAAATTCTTTTCCATCGACGCTATACAGCAATGTTCCTGAATAGACCCAAACCAATTGAAATTCCTCATGCCAGTGTAAAGTTATCACATCGTGCCTTTCCTTTATCAAGGTCCGCTGATAAATGGCAAGTGGAAGATTTTTGGTTACATGCTGTGTCGCTTCTTTTTTATTATCATCAACTTGAAAATACATACTAGCTCCTTTATACCCAATACTGTTATTATCGTCCTCAAAACTGTTAGAAAACAAAGTAAATAAACATTATACTGATATACTAACAGATATTAAAAAAGGAGTGACGGACCATTTTAAAAAATCAAAAAACGATTGGGATTCTTTATGCCAGTATTGCGGCCGCATTATGGGCTATCTCAGGAATATCTGGTCAAATTCTATTTAACCAGTTTCATTTTTCCGCAACTTGGCTTGTCTCAACACGAATGTTACTTGCAGGTTTTCTTTTACTTATGATCGCCCGGATTAAAAATAAAGATGCACTGACTTGGCCTTTTAAACACCGGACTGATTTTATTTCAATACTCTCATTTTCACTTTTAGGAATGTATCTGGTGCAATTCACTTATTTCAAAACTATCGAGCTCAGTAGCGCTTCTTTTGCGACAATTGTTCAATATATCGGTCCGGTTTTCGTCATTTTCTATACAGCATTGCAGACGAAAATGCTACCGGCGAAAAAAACAATTTATCTCATCTTGCTTGCTTTGCTGGGCGTCACACTAATTGCCGCCAAAGGAAAGCTAGCAAATTTAATCGCCTCACCAGCGGCCTTTCTTTGGGGAATTGGCTCGGCTATTTCATTAGCCTTTTATTCCATTCAACCGCGCCGGCTACTTGCAGAACACGGAAGCATCGCAGTTGTTGGTTGGGGAATGCTTTTAGGCGGTATCGCCGCCAACATCATCCACCCCATTTGGAAAGTTGACGGAATGGTCACGTTGGCTTCTGTCCTTCAAATTTTTATTGTCATTATTTTTGGTACTGCCTGTTCATTTTTAATCTATCTATCCAGTTTGCGCTACATCTCTTCAGCTTTAGCAAGTGTTTTGACCGCTTTTGAACCTATACTTGCCACAGTCTTCTCAATTTTTATCTTTCAGCTACGATTTTCTTTACCTGAATTTATTGGATTTCTACTTGTGTTAGGCGCGATTTTATTTTTACAAAAAACACTATAATTTTTTTATAACTAAAAGAACCTTTCAATCACTAGTCAAACGTATTCAATCTCATATTCAATTCAAAACACAAAAAAGCTGAACCCTTATCTATCAAGGGTTCAGCTAGCATTTAAAGCTTATTCTTCTTCTTCGGACATGAATGAGAAATGAATATCAATAAATCGTAATTACTTTCAAATCAATGTTTGTGATCTATCAAGATCGCTTTATTTATCAATATTTTTCAAGTAATTTAAACCAAATGGCATACAATTTGGCATGCAAAAAAACTTCAATAAGCCACTGGGGGCTATTTACTGATTCCAATAAGATTCATTTAAATCTTCATCCAATAAATCGACAATCATACTAACTGCTTTTTCCGGTGTATTTCCCAATTCCAATTCAAGAAATCCAAATTTTTTATAATATCCCACCGCTGAACGAACTGATTGCAAAAATACATAACGATGATTCAAATGTCTACAAACATCAAATATATAATTAATAATCTGTTTGCCAATGCCTTTCATTTTATATTTATCATGTACTCCTAGATACTGAATTTCAATAGCATAAATTTTTTCTCTCTCATTTGATTCAGGATCAACGACATCAAACGAATAGTTATTATTTAACGTAAAAAATGCAACTACATCTTCTCCATCAATCACTAAAGAAGTAGCTGCATCAAAGCCTATAGTATCAACATAAGCGATATTTTTTATATAATTATCTATATCCGTGTTACCACAAGAAAACTTTTTATAGCTTTCCATAAATTTTGGTGAAATACGTACTATTTGCCGTTGTTCCATCTAATATTATTCCCTTTTTCTTGTGCTTTTTTTTCGCAAAATTCAATATGCCGTTTAACTTTTTTCTCATTTGCCGACTTGAACTTTAAAAAGGCTGTTGCTGACTGACCTGTCAGAACAACCGGTCTTTCCCTTTTAATTACTGCCATGTCAATCCCTCCTTCTCTACACCTTCATTCTACATTAATTTGAATGTATTTCAAGGTATTTGCAAATATTTATAGATACTTATAGATACTTTAAAATATTCTACCTACGCTCTTAAATGCTGGCGCAACTATGAAAGAAGTCCAGGACGGATTATGCCATACCAACATTTCTCAAACAATGGACGTTTGCGGACATCTGGCAAAAGAAACCAAAGAAAAAATAGTTGAAAAGCTTGCAGAGCACCTAAATTTATAGCGGAACGTATTCAATCTCGTATTCAATTCAAAACACAAAAAAGCTGAACCCTTATCCACCAAGGGTTCAGCTAGTATTTAAAGCTTATTATTCTTCTTCAGACATGAATATCTTTCAATTTCATTGGCTCAAATACGAGATGAATTGCTGAAAAGAAACATCAATTCAGCAATAACAATTTACTGGTATTTAACCCAATCTCAGTAAAACCTTAGTCAATTTCTTAGTCAAAAAATTCTCATCTATCGTGGGGCGGCCGTTCACTTTGTGGGCGGTTTTTTATTACAAGCTCACTATCTCAATTATAAGTAATTAAAACTGTTAATGATAAAAACTTCCTTCACAAGATTATTATTTATATCTCTTGAAGTCTCAATAGTTATTTTTAATGTGATTTTCTTATCCAGCGTTAAATGTTGAGTACCATCTTTAATTCTTCTAAATAAACCTGATTCAAACTTAGCAATTTGGGTAGTTTCATCAATATCAATTTTTACTGAATTGTATATTACACTGCCAGATATGAATCTAGAATTAGGTACATCAAGTTCGGTATGCGTAACGATTAATTGATTACGTTCAGATATCTTTTCTTTGAATACATCTAGATTATTATCAATTAAACTATTAGGAGCAATTTTTACCAATTCACTATCCAAATTCTCGTTACCATAAAATGCAATTGAAACACCTTCATGTTTTACAATACTATAAAGCTCATCAATATTTTGTATTAATTCTATCCCTAACTCTTCATCTATCAATTCTAAATTCAGTTCTCTATTACTAACTGTTACTTCATCTATTACGTTCAAAATAGGAAAGAAATCAATTTTATCAGCTAATAAACTATCATTATCTGATATCAAAAAATTCAGCTTAAACGATCCAGTCGTAAATGGACTTACCATAAGATTTTGATTAATTATATTATCAGCAGTAATAGCAGCTTTCTTTATAGAATCAAACGATTTTTTTACATATTTCATTGCACTATCTATGATGTCAAAGTTATAACTATGTGAATTAACGTTGTCATATACCCGTAAAGTTATATCTTCAACTTCCAAAGGAAATTCTAAGTATCTAGAATAGTCGTAATCATAAGGAATTTCAATTTCTAAATTATAATCATAATCGATAATCTTATTCGTTTTAGGCAAAAATCTTTCGACTTCAAAGTCAGCTTGCTCTAAGGTTAGATATTGTACTTCATCATTATCAAAATTGAAGTTAATTATATTTACCTTATCCAAATTAACTAAATAGTCCATAAATTTTTTTAAATTCTTCGTTTCGTTTAAAATCTCAAAGTCTTTCTTTTTTAACTCGCTTACAAAGAAAGAATCATCATCAATATAATAAAAAAAATAGTTTCTCTTTTTGGAAACGGAAATAAATGAAAGAGGAGAATCAAAGTATTCAAAAATGAACTTATACTCTGCATCCATTACTTCTTTGAATGATAGTCTATTCATTTATATCACCTCTTCCCATTCATTCCCTATCGCATCTATTATACCGGGATTGAACAAGTCCCACAAATTATAATGATTAGCGGATGTTTGTTTTATTACACCACACGATTCATTAAGATTCACTTTCACAATCCTTTTTCCAATGTTGGGATGATCTTGCATTAGACTAGATAAATCATTCACACTACTATTGAACGATAATGCTTTAGCTCCGCATTCTTTATTTTTTGGAAATCTTCTTCGTTGATTTTCCCATACTGGTACAAAATCATCAGGAAGTAAATTTGTAGAGCTAGGTTCGCTTTTACAAATTCTATAAAGACTAATTCCAATTGGTGAAGATGCTTCTGATGGTGGGCACTGATCAGGATAGTCGTTTCCATATCTATAAATACTGTCAAACATATCATTCTCTCCCCAAAACCTTCTATATGAACCAATTAAAGCAGACATCCTCCCAGAAAACAAGCCTATTTCGACGTAGTAATAAATATTTGTGATTATATTTTACTTTCGAATCGTAGGAAGTCACCTTCATCAAGAGCGAGATTAAGTTCAACAAATGGGTTCTGCCTGTCTATGGGGATCTCCGGATTAAAGAAGTTACTGTCAAACGTGCTCAACAAATCCTGAATACCTGGGCTGCTGAAACTGATCAATATAAAGTCCTACACTCTACGGCTAAAAGAGTTTTTGAGTATGCAATTAACCTGGGCTTCATTCAGTACAATCCATTAGCTCATGTCATGATGCCGAAGCGAGAAAAGAAAAACAATGATAGTGACCAAATAAAAGTCTACACAAAAGACCAACTAAAAACTTTATTTGATTACCTCAACAAGCTGAAGCCTACCTACAGCAACGACTACAACAAAACGCTATTACGCTTTCTCTTTTATAGTGGTTGCCGTATTAGTGAAGCCCTAGCGTTGAACTGGTCAGATATAGACTTTGAGGGCAATGTTGTTCTGATTAATAAAACGCTCAGCCAAACCAAACATGGTTATAAGATTAGTGATCCTAAGACTGATAAAAGTACCGCTAGTGTCAGCTTGGATGCTGAAACAATGGCAACCCTAAAGAAATGGCAACTCAATCAGCGTATGTATATGCTGAACCTGGGCATAACCGGCCCAACTATGATATTTTGTGGGATCTATAAGCAAATGATTACCCATCATGCAATTTTCTCCCGTATGAAGACAATCACAGAAAAATGTGGGCTCCCGTTCCTGGGTATCCACGTTACAAGGCACACTCATGCTAGCCTTTTATTAGATGCTGGGGCAAACATGAAAGAAGTCCAAGACCGATTACGGCATTCAAAAATTTCTATGACCATGGACACGTATGGACACCTAAGCAAAGAGACCAAAGAAAAGACCCTTGAGAAGCTGGTTGCACATCTCAATTCCTAGAAACCTTAGTCAATTCCTTAGTCAAAAGAAAAACAGAAAAGGAGAAACCCTGTCATGCCAAGGTTTCTCCGCTGTTTAAAGCTTATTCTTCTTCTTCAGACATGAAAGTATTGAAGACTTCTTCAATCATATCCCATTCAGCTTCAGTTTCGATTTGTTCCAATTCGCCTTCTGTGCCATCTTCATTTTCGATGTAGGCATAGGCTTGTAATTCAACGTCATCGTCTTCTGATGCACCTGCTGGGTACAATAAAACGTAATTGCGTTTGAATTCTTCTTGTCCGTCAATTGTTAATAAAATTTCGTAAAGCGTTTCGTTACCTTGATCGTCCACTAACGTAATGTGTTCGTGTCCTTCGTGATCATGGTTGTGGTCGTGGTTATGTTCAGTCATCTGCTTTCCTCTTTCCTATAAAGGCGACTTTGTATCGCTGCGATCTAAATAATTTTGCAAAATCATCACGGCGGCTAACTTATCGATAACCTTTTTCCGTTTTGCCCGTGATGTATTGGCTTGTTCTACAAGCATCCGCTCAGCTTGAACGGTGGTTAGGCGTTCATCTTGATAAAAAACTGGCAAGTGAAATAACTCTTCTAATTTTTTACCATACGCTTGTGATGCTTCGGCTCGCGGACCAATCGTATTGTTCATGTTTTTTGGTAAGCCCACAACAAATTGCGTTACTTCATATTGGGTTACCAACTCTTTGATGCGATCAAATCCAAATTCGCCATTGGCTTCATCGATGCGGATAATTTCTACCCCTTGTGCAGTCCAACCAAGTAAATCACTGACTGCAACACCAACAGTTTTTGAACCGACATCTAATCCCATTATCCGCATTACAGGCTAATCCCATGATTGCCAAGGTAATAACGAATTAAGACCTCTAAAATCTCGTCTCTTTCATGACGGCGGATTAAATTACGGGCATCACGATAACGAGGTATATAGGCCGGGTCGCCGGAAAGTAAATAACCTACGATTTGGTTGATTGGGTTGTAGCCCTTTTCTTCCAAAGCGCGATAAACAATGGCCAACGTTTCACTTACTTCTTTTTTGCGACTATCGTCAAAATCAAAACGTACTGTTTCATCTGTAAAACCCACAGTTAACACCTCTTTCTTCTAACTATTGCTACATTTCATTTTACTAAAACTTGTCTGAAACTACAAACAAAGCGTCTACATTTCCTACTCTAACAAAGGAATATGTTTTTTTTATGAAATCTGTTTCTTATTTTAACATTTTTTTCGCTAAAAAAGTGGTTAAAATGAGCGATACACGTATTGATTTTTAGGGGCTGTGATTGTACTTGTTTTCATCGTCTGTACCACTGGTAATTCCCGTTTTAAAGGTTGATAAAAATTACTCTGAATAACCCCTTCGATATGCACCCATTGGTCGTTTTTAAAAGACGATCCCGCTGGTAAATGAATACGTAGACCAAAAACTCCTGAATCGGCAACACAGTGAATAATCCCAAAACGAAAAACAAAATCGTCTTCTTTTTGATCTTGTTTGGCATGATAAATAAAACCGTCAAAACTAATTTTGCGCCCAATAAACTCACTTGGGTAATTATAAATCAGTTCCATTATTTCTAGGTAGTTTTCTTCTGTAACGGCTAATGTACCAGATTTATCATACTTTTTCATTAATTTATCCATTTGTTTTTGGTATTCAGTTTTATTGTAGTACATGCTTGTATTAGGCTGTAGATATTGGGTCTGCATTTGTGGATCTCCCACTGACTCTTTACTAATTGGAAATTGGAATCCTTTAGCCTGAACAATCGTGGTATCTAAACTGACCACTGGAAAAAAAGTCCCGACAATCACCGGTAGTGCTAATAAAATATAGGCGATTACGCGTTGGTGTCTTTTTTTCAGACCATGCTCGTGTTCTATCCCCTCTTCATGACTATGTTCTACGGAGTCTTCTTTTTTACCGTCAGCTTTCACCCACAATACCAATTGCACCATCGCCAAGACAAAAGACAAAATCATGGACAAAATAGCCAAATAACTGTAGTGAACATTAATAAACTGATTGAGTTTACCAGAAACTTGTAAATACATCATCAACTCAAAATAACCAGCTAAAATTAAAAAGCGAATCATAAGGACACCACCAATGCATAGCCTGTTACACAGACAACAATAATTGCGACTAAACTCGCGATAAAGCGACCGCTAAAATAGCGTTTCATCATTAAAAGATTTTTAATATCCACCATCGGACCAAAGACCAAAAAGCCGACAACTGGCCCTGTACCAAACAAGCTTAATAAAGAAGAACCAATAAAAGCATCCGCTTCTGAACAAAGAGACATCGCTAAAGCTAAAAACAGCATCACAACGACTGCTAAAATTTTATTTGAACCTAAGGTCAACATAACCCCAGTTGGTAAATACGTTTGCATCGCAGCGGCAATTAGACCACCAATCATTAAGTAACGGCCAGTATCAAAAAATTCATCTACGCTATGTTCTAATACATGACCTACCTGCTGGATGAATGTTTTCTTCGTTTGATTATGAACACTTTTTTCATGATGATGGCTATGGCTGACATTTGCCACAGCTTGTTGCAAGTTCGCGTCTTTAATAATGCTTTGTTGGTTAAAATAAGCCAACCAAACGCCAATCACCATAGCAACAATTAAACTGCCGATCACGCGTAAAAATGCATACCGCATCGAATTTCCAAAGGCAATAAAAGTAGAAAAAATGACAATTGGATTAATAATCGGTGCTGTTAGCATAAAAGCAAAGGCTGTATGATTGGGCACTCCTTTTTTAACAAACTGATTGACTATCGGCACAATCCCGCATTCACAAGAAGGAAAGAAAAAGCCCAAACCACACCCTACTGCAATTGCGGCCAATTTATTTTGTGGCAATAGGCGCTGGACCCTTTCAGGTGTTAAAAAAACGTAAAGTGCACCGGAAATAATACAGCCTAATAAAACAAAAGGTAAAGCTTCAATCACAATTGATAAAAAAATCATACTCATTTGTAAGATTGAATCAGGTAAATGACTAAACATTAAAAGACTCCTTTAGCTATTTCAATATGTAAATTTGTTGTTTCAGCAAAAAGAAAAACCCTTCATATAGGGGTCAATGCAGAAAATAATTTTTTTAGCTTGTTTTTTCGTCGCTTTAATATACGCTTTTTCGTAAAATCTCACAAGTCTGTCGCAAAAAAATTAAGCTTTCATTTACCTTTTCAAATGAAAAACAGCTAATTTGACTTTTATTGACCAAAATCTTACATTAAAGATGAAAACAACGAAAAGTAGGTGAGTGAATGATCCAAATTACAGATTTTAACAGCGGATTACAACAATTAAACCAAGAAAAATTAGCGATTGCCTATATCTCTCAGCCTGGCTGTAGCGTTTGCGTGGCGGTAAAACCGCAACTAGAAGCTCGTTTTGCCAAAGATGTTCCAATTTACCATTTTGATGGAAGTAAATTTCCTGAAGTTGCCGGTCATTTTCAAGCTCTGACAGCACCTCTAGTCGTTTTATTAAGTCATGGCAAAGAATTAACCCGTTCAGCTCGTTTCATCGATTACTCTGCCTTGACAAAAATCATCGCAGAATTTTCTGATGAAAAACCTGATTACGCTGAACTTTTTCGCTAATAACTTTATAAACTCCCTTAGTTTCTGCGTAATCAGAGGCTATTTAAAATTTTAGCCTTTCCTGCTAATCAAAAAAAGAAAGACCTAAGCAGATGTAGCGTCACTAAAAAGTTTAACTTTTTAATGATGCTATCCCTACTTGGTCTTTCTTTTTTATTTTTCGTCTTGTGAATGTAAGAAATAAATCAATGTTTGTAATTCATTAGTTAAGTCAACGTTTTGAATTAAGACGCTCTTAGGTGCGCTAAGACGAGCTGGAGTAAAGTTCAAAATACCTTTGATTCCAGCCGCAACAAGTTCATCTACGATTCCTTGTGCAAATTCTGCTGGTACCGTCAAAATGGCGATATCAATTTCTTGAATTTTTATTTGCTCGACCATGTCCCGCATTGCATAAACAGGAACCCCGTCAATGATGCGACCAGTAATTTCTTCATCTGCATCAAAAGCTGCGCTAACGCGGATACTATTACTTTGGTGGAATTTATATTTTAATAGGGCTGTCCCTAAATTACCAACACCGACTAAAGCAACGTTAGTCATATGATCTTCGTTTAATGTTTTAGCAAAGAAATTCATCAATGCCTCCACATCATAACCATAACCTCTTTTGCCAAGCTCACCAAAATACGAAAAGTCGCGACGAATAGTGGCACTATCGACTTGTACGGCTTCGCTAAGTTCAGTTGAAGAAACCTTTTGTTTTCCAGCATTATTTAAAATCCGCAAATAGCGGTAGTATAAGGGCAAACGCTTTGCTGTTGCCTTAGGGATATGATGATCTTTCAACGTGTACGCCTCCATTTGTGAATTTTTCACGTAATTTACTGACAAATCATAACAGGACGTACCAGCAAATGCAATTTCTCTGCTCACAAATTTGTGAATTTTTATTTTTGCTTTCTCCTGTAATATACACTAGTAGGAAAATTATGATAGACTACAACTGATACGCTGAATTTTTTTGCTAATTTTTTTAGCTTTATTTTAAAATTTGTGAAAAAACAGTCAGATGACATATTTTATTCAAAGGAAGATTATCCATGATATTATTACAAGCAAATCAAATTGCCCGCCTTTTTGGCGCAGAAGTCTTATTTCGCAATATTCATTTAGAGATTGCTACAAAAGCACGCATTGGACTGGTGGGGCGTAATGGGGCCGGCAAATCCACTCTATTAAAAATCATCGCCGGCATTGAAGCCCCCGATGAAGGAACAATCGCTAAAAATAAAACTGCTACCTTAGGATATCTAGCCCAAGATACCGGCTTAACTTCTGAGGCAACAATTTGGGATGAAATGCTGACCGCTTTTGAAAAGGTCCGACAAATGGAACAGCGGATGCGAACTTTAGAAGTCAAAATTTCAGAAAGCAATCCTAGTGGTAGTGATTATGAAAGTACCTTAAAAGAGTACGATAAATTACAACACGATTTTGCTGATAGTAACGGCTATGGTTATGAAAATGAAATCCGCTCTGTTTTACACGGTTTTCAATTTGATGAAAGCTTTTATCAGCAAAAAATTAACAACCTTTCTGGTGGCCAAAAAACGCGACTGGCTTTAGCCCGCATGCTTTTGCAAAAACCAGATATTTTAATATTAGATGAACCTACTAACCACTTAGATATAGAAACGTTAAGCTGGCTAGAAAACTATTTACAAAACTATAGCGGTGCCTTACTGATTGTTTCTCACGACCGTTACTTTTTAGATAAAGTAACCAATGAAATTTACGAGTTGAGTCGTCATAAAATGACTCACTACAAAGGCAATTACAGTCGCTATTTGGATTTAAAAGCCGCACAATTAGCCAGTGAATGGAAAGCCTATGAAAAGCAACAACAAGAAATTAATAAGCTAGAAGATTTTGTTGCGCGAAATTTAGTCCGCGCCTCGACAACCAAAAGAGCCCAAAGTCGCCGCAAACAACTGGAAAAAATGGAACGGCTAGATCGACCTCAAGGTGCAGAAAAATCAGCACATTTTCTTTTCCATATTGATAAAGTGTCTGGTAATGTCGTTTTACAATTAAACGATGGGGCAATTGGCTACAGCCCCACTGATATTTTAGCCCAACCTGTGGACTTGGATATTCGCCGACAAGACGCCATTGCTTTAGTCGGACCAAACGGCATCGGCAAGTCTACGTTATTAAAATCCTTAATCGGACAGCTTCCGTTTATCCGCGGTGAAGCCCAATTAGGGGCGAATGTTTCCATTGGCTATTACGATCAAGGCCAAGCAGACTTAAACAGCAATAAAACGATTCTACAAGAATTATGGGATGAACATCCTACTACCCCAGAATTAGAAATTCGCAATGTCTTAGGGAGCTTCTTGTTTTCTGGTGAAGATGTGGATAAGCCAATTAATTTATTAAGTGGTGGTGAAAAGGCACGTGTCGCATTAGCAAAACTGGCAATGGATGAAGAAAACTTTTTAATCTTAGATGAACCTACTAACCACTTGGATATTGATAACAAAGAGGTCTTAGAAAATGCCTTGATCGACTACGAAGGAACTTTGCTTTTTGTTTCCCATGACCGTTACTTCATCAACCGAATCGCCACCAAAGTCATCGAGCTGTCCCCAGAAGGCAGTCGGTTATTTTTAGGTGATTACGATTATTATCTTGAAAAGAAAAAAGAAGAAGAAGAAATTGCCGCCCTACTCGCTGCGGAAAACAATGACACACCCGTTGTTATCTCCGCTGGTAAAGAAAACTTCCAAAAAAGTAAAGACCAACAAAAACTTCTCCGCAGCCTACAACGTAAAGTAGGCGATGTGGAACAAAAGATGAGTGAGACAGACGAAATAATCGACCAACTAGAAGCCGAAATGGTAAAACCAGAAATTTTAGCTGATCATCTGCAACTACAAGAATTAAATGAAAAATTAGAAGTTGCCCGTAGTAAACAAAACGAGCTGTTAGAAAAATGGGAAGAATTAAGCCTGGAATTAGAAGAATACGAATAAAAGGTTGCCACTAAACGTGATCAGCTTTTTACAAATAAGAGCAGAATTGTTGGAAATCCTTCTTCAAATTTTTTGAAAATTTGTCTTAAAGTAATTTATTCATGTGAAAATTTTATACTTTCTGCCCATAAAAAATGTCTAGCACAAAAGTCAATCTGACAATTGCGCTAGACATTTTTAATTTACGGCATAATAGGCTCTAATTTTATCGCGTTTGTATTCTTTGATTATTTTTAGCGCCCGTTTACGGGTTTTAATATTGGGGCTTTTCAGCCTGCGATAGGCACTCGCCAAATCTGTTTTTTCCATCATCTTCCTCCTTATTTTTTTAAGCTTAAAAAAACTTAATTTGCTGTCTATTTCACTTCTGTAAATATCACTTTTTGACGTAACTTAGGTGAATATTTTTTTAGCGTTAAGCGTTCGGGGCTGTTACGTTTATTTTTACTCGTTAGATATAAACGTTCTTTTGTTGTCGGCGACTCTAAGATAATATTTTGACGCATTTTTTAACCTCCTAGCGCTCTTCTAGATACATTTGTAGCTGCAAAGTTTCATCATAGTCAAAAACGTTGGCAGCTAACGCTTGTAACAATTCATTTTTAAAATCCAAAGTTATTTCCCAAAAACCATCAATTTGTTGGAATAAGTCTGCATCATAGTTTATAAAAATAGGATACAAAGCTAAGAAATCCTCAAAACTCAAATCTTTTTCTTCGTAAAAATCTTTAATCATGCCATTTTCCAACGCACTTTCAGTTGGCATGCCAGTTTGGGTAATCAAGCCAGCAGCCACCATATCTTTATAAATTTGACTTTTTTCAAGTAGAATCCCGTTTTTTTCCTGTTGATAATTAAAGCAGTCTTCCACTAAAGGCGGATAAATAATTTGCAAACTTCTCCCTCCTTTATTTTTCCTCTGCCACATTGCGCCCTTTGTAATATCCTTTTAAAGAAACGCGATGAGAACGTCTGTAATCTCCCGTAGCAGCATCAAAAGAAATTTCTGGTCGTTTCAAATTTTGATGGGTTCGTCTAAGCCGTTTTTTCATTTTTGATGTTTTTCGTGCAGGTACTGCCATTTTTCATTCCTCCAAATCACATGTTTATTTCTTACCAGCTAGCCTTTTTCACGCCCGGAATTAACCCTTTGTGGGCTAATTGGCGGAAATTGATACGGGACATCCCAAATTTACGCATATACGCCCGAGGACGACCATCGATTTGATCGCGGAATTTCAAGCGATTGGGATTGGAGTCTTTTGGTAGTTTGGCTAAAGCAACATAGTCTTTTGCTGCTTTCAATTTCCTACGTTGCACGGCGTATTTTTCGATTAAAGCTTCTTGTCTTTTCGCTTTTGCAATTTTTGATTTTTTTGCCATTTGTCTTACCTCTTTTCGTTTTTCATTATATAAATCGTAATCGTTTCGTTTTGAACTCCATTACATTACCAACTTAAAAAAAATTTGTCAACACTTAAATAACATGAGTTTCAATTCAGATGAATCACCTATCATCTTTTGTACTGACTAAGTCACTCATTTTATTTGAAAGTATCTTTTTTTAATGAGGCTTTCAAATGACTGATAAAATTTAAGGTTTGGTAAATCAGACCCATGACTGATATCTTTTTTTAAAATTTTGCTTTAGAGTAAACCCAAGTATGAATCAAAAGCGAGGTGTTTTCATGGCAAAAAAGAAATCCCGCCAACCCCAAATAATTTTTATCGGTTTTTGCATGCTTATTTTAGGTGTAATTTGGCTTTTTTTTATAAACCCTACGCAGGATACTCCATTACAAAGTGCAAGCATTAGTCAAGAGGAGTATAGTCAACAAGCCAATCATACTTTAAAAGGAAATCAGATCCCCACACCTTTGATTTTACAGACAGACGAACGTTGGGCTAATGATACCTATGGTAGTGGCGATAACAATACACTAGCCCAAAACGGCTGTGCAATTTTATCTTTGACAATGGTGCTTTCTTATTTTGAAGGAAAAGAAGCCGTCCCCCAAGATATTTTAAATTGGGCCCAAAATAATTATTTTGTTGCCGGACAAGGAACTGCTTGGCAAATTTTTAGTGATTTTGCTCATCACTACCAACTGCAATATCATGATTTAGGTACTGATTTTCAAAGTGTGCAACACTACTTGCGGCAAAAAATCCCCGTTGTCGTCTCTGTCAAACCGGGTCGTTTTACCGATGTGGGACATATTATGGTACTTGGAGCAGAGGCAGACAATCAAATTTTAGTTTTAGACCCTAATGATACGCCCGCAAAAGCAGCTTACAAAGAATTATTTCATCCCCAAGATTTAACAAGTGAGGCTGTCCATTATTGGACTTTCACCAAAAGCTAGGCTTTTCTTACTGTCTTAATGAGTATAAAAAATAGCCGCTAGCAGTTTAATTGACTTGCTAGCGGCTATTTTTTTAGAGCTTTTATTTTTTTAACATTTTTTCAATCCGATCTAATTGATTCTGTAATAAAATAATTTCCTTTTTCAACTCAGCCAATTCACTATCCTCTTCCACTTGTCGCATGGCTTCGTTTTTATGGCTGAAATAAGAGGTGATTGTTGAGGTCAAGATCCCGATAAAACCAATCCCTAATAGCATCAGAACTGCGGCAATCAATTTACCAGCATCAGTCGTAGGGGCAATGTCTCCATACCCAACTGTGGTAACTGTAACAATTGCATACCACAAAGCGTCTGCAAAAGAGCGATTTTCTGCAATAGAGAATAGTCCGGCTCCAATCACAATAATCCCTAAACTAATATAAAGGACATAAATAAAACCATTGGTATATAAAATACTGCGCTTATTGCGCGACAGCTTCCCAAATAGTCCGATAATTCGGGCAATACGATTAATACGGGCAATTTTGCCAAAATGCGCAAGTCCTAGTACTCCAAAAATGAAATTAAGGGGCAAAATCGCAATCAAATCAAAAATATTCTTTTTGAAAAAAGTTTTTTTAGCTGGATCAACAAGCAAACGCCCACAATAATCAATGGTAAATAAAATCCAAATCAAATAATCAACAACACGAAACGGATTTTCATTAATATTAATGACAGATGCAAAATCTAACAGCATCAAAATAATCCAAATAATGGATAAGGTTAAATTTAAAACGTGATATTCATGATTATACTCGTTCAATTTCTTTTGTAACTTTTTGAGCATTTCATCACCTCTTGTCTTTTCCATTCTAGCCATCGTTTTGCTTTCTCACAAGAATTTTGTCGCTTTTTTCCATAATTTTGAAAAGTTTCTTTGTAATCGTTTCCCATTCCTCTATACTAGAAAGTAAGAAAAGGCCGTTTTATTTCGTATTTTGGTTATAAAATTTTGCTACACAGGATTCGTTTTGCTTTTTCGTAAGCCAAAAGTTCAAAAAATAAAGGAGTGATGTAGATGCGAATCGGAATTGCCAAAGAAATTAAAAATCATGAAAATCGGGTGGCACTACCCCCAAGTGGTGTCTTAGAGCTCGTGAAAGCTGGCCACACTGTCTTAGTAGAAAGCGAAGCTGGCCTGGGTTCTGGTATTGCTGATGTGGCGTATCAAAAAGTTGGCGCACTTTTGACCGATGCTGCTGAGGTTTGGAACTGCGACATGGTGATGAAAGTAAAAGAACCACAGCCAAGTGAGTATCAGTATTTTAGAGCAGGGTTAGTTTTATTTACTTATCTCCATTTAGCTGCCAATAAAGAATTAACACTTGAATTGATGAAAAGCGGTGTTACTGCGATTGCTTATGAGAATGTTCAATTAGCAGATGGTAGTCTACCACTACTTTCTCCGATGAGTGAAATTGCAGGTAGAATGGCCGCACAAATTGGGGCACAATATTTACAGCGAACATTTGGTGGTAAGGGAATTTTACTTGCGGGTGTTCCAGGTGTCCGCCAAGGGAATGTCGTCATTATCGGTGGTGGCGTTTCAGGATATAACGCGGCACGTTTAGCACTTGGTTTGGGAGCACGAGTGACGATTTTAGATGTAAATATCAATCGTTTAAAAGAATTGGATGATATTTTTAACGGACAAGTTCAAACTCTAATTTCCAATGAACTGAATATTCGTAATTCGTTAAAAACAGCTGATTTAGTCATCGGTGCTGTCTTACTTCCTGGTCACAAAGCTCCAGTTTTGGTGACAGAAGAAATGGTAGCCGCAATGCCCAATGAATCTGTTATCGTTGACATTGCCATTGATCAAGGCGGAATTTTTGCTACTGGTAGTAAAGTAACCACTCACAAAGATCCGACTTATATTGCGTCAGGCGTTATTCATTACGCTGTTGCCAACATGCCTGGAGCTGTACCTCAAACTTCAACTCATGCCCTAAGCAATGCTACATTGCCTTACGCAAAATTATTAGCAACAACTAATTTAGAAGATTTATTACAATATAACGATGCCTTATATCATGGGGTCAATACGTATAAAGGGCAATTAACCCTGCAGGCTGTTGCAGAAGATTTGGATTTACCCCATACAGAATTGTCCGCGCTAATTTAAAAAGGAAAAATTTGTTCTTTAGTTAATACGATTATTTATTAAAAAATGTTCTGTCAAAAAATAGCTAAGGAAAATAAAATGAGAAAAAAAATAGGAATATTATTTATTATTGGTGGGATATTAGTCTTGCTGTTTCTTAACCAAATGATTGAATCCACTGTTTTAGGCGAGACAGATTCTAGTGAGTACTATATAAAGATGATCATAAATGTGCTCGCTATATCGTGTTAGCTTGTATATTTGCAGCAATTGGTATCAGGTTTCTTTTTGATAAAGACTAGTTCAAAAGTAAAAAGCAAGTCTAGAAAGAAAAAAAGCGGAGGTAAAAGAGATGGCGATAGCAGGGATTTTATGTCTGATGCTGTTTGCGGTGTTGGCAGTTGGAATTCGGCAGCCGGCAGTAGAACGTTTGGATGCCCAAGTGACAGAAAAAGTAGTCAGCCTGCGGCGTCCAGCTATAAATAAAGTGATGTTCTTTTTTACCCAGTTGGGGCGCTTTTCCGGCGTCGTGGTGGTGATAATTGCATTGGCGCTGATCCCTGGATTCTGGTGGGAAGTAGTCCGGCCGGCGGGAATTGCCTTAACGATTAGCTGGTGGCTGGCATTTGCCATGAAGCGGGGAATGAAACGACCACGACCAGAGGGAAAGCGACTAACCGAGGAGACAGACCATAGCTTTCCCAGTTTCCACGCTACCTGTTCGGCGGCGCTATACCTTAGCTTAGCATTGGCCAGCTGGACTCTTTATCCGCAACTAGCCTTCTTATTGGTTGCAGCATCCGTGACAATCGCCGGGCTGATTGGATTTTCCCGTATCTATTTGGGCGTCCATTTTCTGACAGATGTTCTAGGAGGCTGGCTCTTTGGTAGCGGAGTTACCCTATTAGTGTGGGCAGTACTGGCACATGTGTAGAAAATGCGCCAAAAAAATCACACCAGCTTTTTTATAAGCCAATATTTTTGCGATGTTTGATGGTGCTTTAGATCTATTTAGGCTATAGCGCTATTACCTTTTCAAAAATCCTTGTGCATTTTATTTGCGTTTTTAGTATAGTTTTTAGAAATACCGATAATGAGTTATTATCCCAGTAAATTTTAAAGCACCATAAAAAACGACCTTTGTAAGGTTAGTCTAAGAGCTAAACTTTACAAAGGTCGTTTTCTTACTTTTATTTTCCTTATCCACCAATTTGACTCATGTGTCGCCAAGTAGGTTGCCGCTCTTTTACTTTTTCTTGTTCATCTAATGCCATTTGATGATTTTCTGGCTTATCGTTTAAAGCCGTAACCACAGCTGCTTCAAAAGCTGCCGCATCATCTAGTTTGTTACGCAAATTAATTTCATCTGCCCAATAAAGGCAAGATTTTAAACAACCATCTGCTGTAACTCGCAGGCGATTGCAACTTTCACAAAATTGACAACTTACAGGGTGGATTAAACCAAAAGATCCCTTTGCGCCTTTAATTTGATAATTCTCTGAAGGGCCATTACCAGACAATGTCATTTTTTCATATGCCCAACCTTCAGTCTGACAAATTGTAAAGACTTCTTTTACCCCGGCATAGCCTTGCGTCCAATTCTTTTTTTGACTGGCAATTGGCATAAATTCAATAAAGCGTACATTAACCGGCTGAGTTATCGTATAACGCAAAAAATCCCTCAATTCCGTTTGATTTTGTCCATTTATAACAACAGTATTTAGTTTAATAGCTTTAAAGCCTTGCTGACTAGCAGCATCAATTCCTGCAAGCACTTTTTCTAATTTGCCACCCCGCGTCATCTGATGATACTTTTTAGCATCAAAAGTATCTAAACTGATATTTAACCGATCAACCCCTGCTTTTTTTAAATCAGCAGCCATTCTTGGTAAAGCCAGCCCATTTGTCGTCACTGATAAATCTTCAATCTCGTCAATTGCCTTAATTCCTGCCGCAATTTCCAGTATATCTTTGCGTAATAAAGGCTCGCCACCTGTTAAACGCACTTTTTTGATGCCCATTTTGGCGAAGTGTTTTACTAAAGTAATAATTTCAGTAGCGCTTAAAACTTTTTCGTGGGGAAAAAATGGTAGTCCTTCTTCTGGCATACAGTATACACAACGTAAATTGCAGCGGTCCGTAATCGAAAGACGTAAATAATCATGCTGGCGGCCAAAACGATCCTGTAAAGTTTTTTCTTGTTTTTTTATAAGCATTGCATTTGTCATGTTAACCTCCACTTACAGGTGGAATTAACGCTACTTCATCTGTCTTAGTCAAAGAGATTGTTTCATCTTGCACAAAATTTTGATTTACTGCCACGCTACAAGTTTCAATTTCAGCAGCATAATTCGGGTAAGTCTTGGCTACAATTGCCAATAAATCTTCTTTTTTTATTTCTGTTGGTAGTGTTACGCTAATTTCCGGCGCAATCGCTTCAGCCAAATAAGCAAATAATTTAATGGGTATCATTGGCTTAAACCTCCCCAGCGGACTTTATCTGTATCGTATTCTTTTTTCCAAATTGGAACATTTCTTTTCAAATGATCAATTAAATATTCACAGCCTACAAAAGCATCTTTACGGTGGGGACAAGCCACCCCGATAAATACCGCTTCTTCGCCAATTTTCAATTCTCCTAAACGGTGAACCAAAACGACTTTTGCGCCTTTTGCTTCGACTTTAGTCGCTAAATTTAAAAGCTCTTTTTCTGCCATTTCTTCATAGGCTGTATAGCCAATCCCTTTTGTTTGGATTGCACCAGTCCACTCGCGAATGACACCCGCAAAAGTAACGATGCCACCATATCGGGGATCTTTTAATTGATTATAATAAAAGGCAACATCAATTGGTTCTGTCTGTAATTTAACAAGCGCCATAACGTTTCCTCGCTTTCTAATTTGTGAGATACTGAACGTATTGTAATGCTTTCTGATAAAAAAAGAAATAAGTGCACTCCCCAATTCCCTTTTTTTTATTCTTATGTTATGTTAACGTGAGAATTTTTGTCTTTTTAGCTACTACTATCGCCATTTTTTAAGGAGGTTGTCATGGAACGATACGATCGTCAAATCCGAGTCAAAAAAATTGGCCCCTGCGGCCAAGAAAAAATTGCCCAAGTCCACGTTTTAATCGTTGGCTGCGGAGCACTTGGCAGTTATACAGCAGAACAGCTGCTGCGCATGGGGATTAAAAAAATGACTTTACTGGATTTTGACTATGTGGAGTTAAGTAATTTACAACGGCAAACCCTTTTTACCGAAGCTGATGCCACAAATAACGTTGCCAAAGTCGAAGCTGCAAAAAATGCTTTAAGTAAAATTGATAGCAGTGCGAAGATTTTTGCTTATAAAGAAAGTTTCAGCGATTACATTTTGCAAGAAGAAAGTTGCCCTGATTTAATCTTAGATTGCTCTGATAACTATCAGGTTCGTGAAGAAATCAATAACTATTGTCACTACTATAAAATTCCTTTTGTTTTTGCTGCACTGGCGGCCACAAGTGGACAGGTGATGGCTATAAATCCTGTCGATGCCCCTTGTTTAGGTTGTGCATTGCCACAATTAGACGCTCTTATTCAAAAAGATTGTGATTTATTAGGCGTCATAACACCTTTAGTGCCAATGATTAGTAGTTACCAGGTCAGTCTGGCTTTAAAAATCATCACAAATCCAAAAGAAGTTATCTGGGATGAAATGCTTTATATCGATGCTTGGTCTTACCAGTTACAAAATTTTAAAGTAAAAAAACAAGCTCATTGTAAATACTGCCAAAAAACAGAATTAAAAAACGCTCCACAAAATTTTATGATAAAAAAAATGTGCGGTCAAAATGTCTTTTCCACTCAAATACCCGCAGCTACTTTCGTTCTAATTGATCACTTTTGTCAAAAACAGCAGTTGCCATTAAAGAAAAATCCATTAGCCGCTCGCTTTACTTGGGATGACTATGAGTTCACCTTATTTCCCAATGGCCGTCTTCATTTTTATGGCTTTACCACTAGCAAGTCGATTCAACCGTATTTAGACAATCTTGTAAAAGGAGCTTTAATTGCCCATGAAAGTTAATGTAAGTATCCTCACTGTTAGCGATACCCGTAGTCTGGCAGATGATTTTTCCGGCCAGCTGATTTTTGAATTGTTAACAAAAAAGAATTTCAATCCATCCCGACATATTATCGTTAAAGATGATTGCGCTGCAATTACCCATGGGGTCGGCTCACTGGTGGCTAATAGCGACGCAATTATTTTAAATGGCGGTACCGGTATCGCCAAACGTGATGTCACCTTTGAAGCCATCACACCACTTCTAGTGCAGGAAATACCGGGCTTTGGGGAATTATTTCGTTATCTTAGCTTTAAAGAAATTGGCAGCCACGCCCTTGCTTCTCGCGCTTTAGCGGGTTTTACCCAAGATGATACTTTGCTTTTTTGTTTACCTGGTTCCACGAAGGCTTGTCAGTTAGGCATGGAAAAACTCATCTTACCAGAATTAGTCCATCTATTAAAAGAGCGCCGAAAATAAGTGCTACTCATTTTTTATGATAAAAAAAACACCCCAAATGAACTGCAACTTGTACTTTTTACGTTGCATTGTTCATTTGGGATTATTTATTTCTTCTTTAAAAAACTAAGTGTTGCTTATTGCTTGGTGTAATGCCCACTTTTACCACCAATTTTTTCTACCAAGTGACAGTCAGTAATCACCATACTCTTATCCATTGCTTTACACATGTCGTAAACTGTTAATGCTGTAATTTGACACGCCGTTAATGCTTCCATCTCTACACCTGTCTGCCCATTTACTTTGACTGTTGCCTGAATAGTCAACGTATCAACTTCATTATCGGTAAATAATATATCCACGCCACTTAGAAGTAGCAAATGACACATCGGAATTAATTCACTCGTTTTTTTTGCTGCCATAATACCTGCTACTTGGGCGACAGCTAACACATCCCCTTTTTTTACCTGGCCTGCTTTAATCCGTTGTAACGTCTCTTTGGTCATTTTTACTGTCGCTTGTGCCGTTGCCATCCGGTAATTTACCTTTTTGTCAGTGACATCTACCATTTTTGCCCGCTCTTGTTCATTGAAATGCGTTAATTCATTGTTCATTTGTCTTTGCTCCTGTTCTTTGACCCAGTTTTCAAACCAAGTCTGGCTTTTCTCCTTAGAGGTTAAATCTATTAATTTTGCACCTCTATTTTCAGGAAAAATCGTCCCCACATAATCAAAGGGACCAAATTTTGAAAAATCAGCAACTTCATCTTGTGGACGCAACAACAATAATTTGGGATATTTCTCCCATTTGAAGCCCTCTATTAAAACCAAATCTGTTTGTGGTCGGACAAAATCATTGATTTCAGTCGCTAACAAAACTTTTTTTTCAATCTGACGTACTTCATGCCAAAAAAAACCACCGTCTTGCTGCATTCCTACTTGATCTGCTCCCGCCTCACTAAAGCGCGCCGTATCTGTACCTGCTACATCCATTGCCACACTATGATGGGTATGTTTAAACGCGGCTGTTTTTAAGCCTAACTGTTGACTTGCTTGAATGAAATTGATCATGGTTGTGGTCTTACCACTTTTTTTCTTGCCAATTATTTGTAAGGTAAGCACCAAACTTCTACCTCCGTTCCTGCAGTCACAACTGTATCATGGGGAATTTTAAAAAAGCAGGTTGTCAAATGCAAGTTTCCTAAGGCGCTGGATTGATCGCTGCCGACTAATGAGACCACTTTGCCGGTCGCAGTTTCTTCCCACGTTCCCCGTAAATAACGATCAAAACTATTTGGCTTTTGATAATCATGCGCCAATTTCATCTTCGTAATTTTAATTTCAGTGGAATTTCCTTGCATATTTTGCAATAAACTCTCAAATAATAAATAAAAGCCAGTAAAACAAGCTCCTGGATTACCTGAAAGTGCCATGACTAGCGTTTTTTCATAGACAAACGCCGTAGTGGGACTACCTGGTCGCATGGCAAGTTTATTAAATAATAGTTGCCCACTTTCTTTGGCCGCAACTGCAAGAAAATCAAAATCCCCCACGGAAACACCACCGGTAGTCAAAATTAGATCGGCTTTTTTAGCTAAGTCGTCTAGCTTTTCTTCAAGACTTTTTATATCATCAGCAATTTGCCCACAATAGACGACTTTTCCACCATTTTCTTTTACTAAGGCTTCCAATAAAGGGCCATTCGAATTGTAAATTTTTCCAGCAACAGGCGCATCTTTTGGCTGTAACAATTCTGTCCCGGTCGCTAGAATTGCTACTTTTGGCCGCTTATAAACCAAGCAAGTCGCAAAACCAAAGGCCGACATCAAACTAATTGCCCCCGCATTAATGAGCGTTCCTTTTGTCAGTAAAACTGCCCCTTTTTCAAATTCTTCTCCAATTGGGGTTATATTATCATTACGGCTACCTGATTTGATCACAACTTTTCCGTCAGCTAACATATGTGTTTTTTCCAGCATAATAACTTTTGCAACTTCATCAGGAACTTTTGCTCCGGTCATAATTCGGATCGTTTCTTTTGGCTGTAATTTTTTTTTCAGCTCAGATCCGGCTGGCACTTCAGCAGCAAGTGTTAAGGTAATCGGATAATCGTGATCATCTTCAGCTAAAATACCATAGCCATCATAACCCGAACGGCGAAAAGCCGGTTGTGGAAAAGGGGCTATTATATCTTGGGCTAAAGTATATCCCAACGTTTCTTCGACTTGTTTTTCTTGTGTTATTTTTTTGGGTACCACTGCTGCTAATCTTTCTTTTGCTTGCGCCAATGTAATAACATCTCGATTTAAATACATATCTTCACCTTCACTTGCGTATTTTTTCACATATAGGGAACTCCCTAGCTGTTCTGACTTCTGCCCTATGATAAACTAACGAAGAGTTTTTGGCAAAGGGGGATTTTATGACAGTTGGAATTATTTTAGCCGGTGGTCACTCCAGTCGTTTTGGTAGCGATAAGGCGTTATATTTTGATGCACTTTATAAAGAGTACTGGGTTTGTTTGGCCTATCAAAAACTTGCAGCACTGACAGATACTGTTTTTATTTGCGGCAATGCTAATAATCAGCAAGCGCTAAAAAACATATTGCCAAAATCTGCGATCGTGCTGACAGACTGTCTTCCATTTATTGACTGCGGCCCCTTAAGCGCACTTTATGCGGCGGCAAGTCAAAATCAGTGTGGGACTACCAGACAAGACTATTTGATCCTCGCCGTAGATTATCCTGATATTAGCCAAGATAGTTTGTCTGCGCTTCTTTCAAAACGTAATTGCTACTTACAAGATGCTAACCAGAAGAATCACTACACGTTAGCCCATTTGTCTTTTTGTAAAGATGACCTGACGTACTTTTTAACAAAAAACCAACGAATGAAAAATTTTTTAACTTATCTTTTAGCCATCCCAATTTTTGTCAATCAAAACGTGGTAAATCAAAATACATTATAGAAATGAGCGCTTAACATGAAAAAAATCGTCTTACTTGTCCCTTTATTTCTGCTAACGTTAGGTACTGCCGGCTGCACTAAAAAAGAAGCTGCCCAAACACCTTCTCCGCAACCAGAAGTGACCCTTCACTATTCTGCAGCGGCGAGCTTAAAAGATGCCTTAGGTGAAATTGAAAAAAATTACGAAAAGGCCAATCCCTCCATTCATTTAGATATTGATTATGGTGGTTCTGGTGCAATTCGTGAAAAAGTTGTCGCTGGCGCCCCCATTGATGGTGTTTTATTAGCAAGTAAAGCCGATACAGATAAATTAATTGAAGCTGGCAAATTGGAAGCTGAAAATAAGTTGCTAGAAAATACTTTGGTAATCGTCAAAAATAAACAAGACGATCGCAAGAAAGCTGATCTAGCAACTATTGTAGCTGATGCCAAAAAAGTCGCCATCGGTAACCCAGAAACCGTTCCAGCTGGACAATATGCAAAACAAAGCTTGGAAAAAGCTGTCTTATATAATGCCGTCAAAGATCACCTTGTTATGGCCAGTGATGTACGCCAGGTATTAGCCTATGTTGAAGCAGGCAATGCAGAGGTTGGTTTTGTCTACAAGACAGATGCCCTTACCAGTGATAAAGTTGCCGTTTTGGCAGATGTGGAAAATGATTTGCACGAAGATATTTTATACTATACTGGCGTTGTAAAAGACAGCAAAAATAAAACGGCAGTCACAAAATTCAATACCTACTTAGGCAAATCAGAAAGTCAAACAGTTTTAGAAAAATATGGCTTTACTATGGCGCAATAAGAATAATATCCCCTTACAATTGCGCGTAACTACGAGAAAAGGAGTTGAACTATTTGCTAAGCCCACTCCTGCATTCCCTGATTGTGGCGACAGTTGCGACAATTATCGCCTTTTTAATTGCATTGCCCTTTGCCTATTGGGATGTTTATTATCCTTATCGCGGCAAAAAAATTGTCGAAATTATTTTTTTACTTCCGTTGGTCTTACCCCCAACGATTGTTGGATTTTATTTATTACAGTTATTTGGCCGTTATGGCGTTTTAGGCCAGTTATTGGAACAAGTCAATTTCTCATTAATTTTCACTTTACAAGGTGCCACTTTGGCTACTGTCATCGTGATTTTACCGTTAATATTTCAAGGATTAAAAGGAGCCTTTGCGGCCGTTCCTAAAAACTTGATTGCCGTTGCCAAAACGCTGTCAGCAAATCGGCGTGAAGTCTTGTGGCGCGTTATTTTGCCCAACTGTTGGCACAGCCTGGTTGCAAGTATTATCCTAGCTTTTTGCCGGGGGTTAGGAGAATTTGGCGCTAGTTTAATGGTCGCAGGTTTCATCGAAGGTAAAACAGATACCCTTGCTACCGCCATTTATTTTGCTGTCCAACAAGGAAATCAAAACTTAGCCTATACGTTAAGTTTTATTAACGTGGTTATCGGGATTATTTTACTGCTTTTTATTCAACTACTTACCTATTATCAAAAAGGAGCTTTTAGATGAGTTTAAAACTACAAATTAAAACCCAACTAACTCCTAAAAATCTAACTTTTCATTATGATTTTTTTGCTCCGGTAACGGGACTTAGCGGTCCTTCCGGCGTGGGCAAAACAACTATTTTAAACGCCATTGCCGGGCTTATTACAGCCGATGATTGCAAGCTTACGTTTAACGATGTAACGTGGGAAGATACCCGTAAAAACTTTTCATTACCCACCAATCAACGAAATTTAGCCTACGTGATGCAAGATGTAGCTTTATTTCCTAATTTAAATGTCACAGAGAATATTCTATTTAGTCAAAAAACAGCTGTGAAGAAAAAACAAACACCCCCTGCTAGTGACTACTTAAGCTTTTTATCTATCCGTTTGAATATCACAAGTCTTTTAAAACAGCCCATCTACAAACTTTCCGGCGGACAAAAACAGCGAGTTGCTTTGGCACGTGCCTTGTATAGTCGCCCAAAATTATTACTGTTAGATGAACCCTTTAATGGCTTAGATGATGAAATGAGGCAAGAGGCTATCACATTAACCAAAGAGCTTTTAGCAACTGAAAAAATCCCAGCCATTATCGTCAGCCACCATCGTGATGAATTAGAAGCCATGGCTGATGAAATTGTCCGGGTAAAATAAAACTTATCCTTGTATCCTATAAAAAAACTGTTATAGTAAAATTACCTTGGCAGGGGCGTTTATGCTCACAGACACAAAGAATCTTTCTTTGTGTCTTTTTTTTGCAGTAATTGCCAGCAAGCGAATTTGTAAGGCCAGACATTGTTAAAACAACTACTATGCTAATTTTTTTGTAAATACTCACATTTTCTTTTGCGATAAAAAAAGAGCTGGAGATTTATCACAGCTCTTATCATCTTTATTCTATTTATTCGACAACTTCAACTTCTTCAATACTTGCTTTTGTAACAGGCTTTTTAACAGTTGCCAATACAAAGTTGTGGGTAAAGTGATACACCACATACCCAATAACTAACGTGATCAAAAATAATTTTGCACCAAAAACTTGATTGAAAAAATCCCCTGGCGCTGTATGTCCCACATTGATTAAAAAACGTGCCGTATTCAATGTCGCGATTAAGCTGATGGCCATTGGGAAAGTTAGAGCAGCAAAGGTGCCATCAAATGGTCGATTCACAAAATTTGGCAGACTTTTTAAGATATATAAGAAAATCAAACAAATTAACGCATATAAAAACGTTACAAGCATCATGTTTGGTTGTGCCGTTAAGTTAAAATAGCTAACCAAACACAGACTAGGTGGTGCTAAAAAGATAGTTTTCATTAATTCTGTTTGGCTTGCCATGCCCAATTTCAAAATACGGATAAACATGGCCGGCACCAAAATAGCAGAAATTACAAAACCATAGCCCAGTAAAGCTTTTAAAATAATCGGATTTCCATAAGCTGTTCCCACCACCACTGGGACTAAAATTCCCACGTAGGTAACAAACCAAGAAGGTAAAAATGTTTTAAAATTAAATTCTCTGATTACATTGCGCCAGGTGAAAAACAAAATATGAGCAGCGTGTACTACCACTGCCACATACCACATACCAATACCCAAAATTGGCAAGTAAGGATAGATATAACTGGATAAAATTGCCGTTAACATCATTACCGCAGCGTATAAACTGCCGGGGACAACTTGTGTATATTCTTTTTTAAAGGTATCAAAATGCAATACAATTTTGCTGATTGTTAAACCCCACACGATTAGTGCAAACCACATAACAAGATGGCGGATACCACTAAAACCAATGGCATTAAAAGCATTGGCTAATGTACATAAACCTACTGTGGTAGCCACCGCGCCTACCGGTAGTTTATCAGATCCTTGAATCATTTTTTTCATAACTTCACGCTCCTATTGGATTAATAAAAAACTATTTTCACGGAAAAATCCGCTGTGTTGTTTGTTAAAAAGTGATCAAGTAATGCTAGTAGCTTAAAGGTATGCTTACTACTTTTGAATGAAGCTGAAATCATGTGACGTTTCCACATTCAAATTTCCATGATCTCAGCTTCACACTCTGATAGCATCAAACGAGAAGTATTCCGCTATTTTAAAAATACCCTTATTTCTACCTAATCAGATGCTAGCTCTACACTTGTCACATCCTTAAAGTACAATGTCCACTTAGATTTTTAATCTGTACAAAAACCAAATTCAAAGTTTTCCGTCATATTAAAGAAATCCGAATAATTAATGTCAAACACACACTTTTTTAATTTATCAATCCGAATTTGCTCTTTGACCAATTGCGTCAAAATACCGCTGTAAGATAGATCTCCTTGAATAACTGCTCCTGTAATAATTCCATCTTTATGAATAATTTTTTTATATTGACCGGGGCTTTCCCTTATTTCAACTTGGTAAGTATCATCCGCAGGAATTGGCGAGCCTAGGGACATGGTCTGGATTTTTAAGAAAGTCATAGTTGACTTACTGGCAAAAAAGTCTGTTAATACACGTTTTTGTCCCACCATATTACTTGCGGCAATAATTCCTTCTTTAACTGCTGCGGGCCAGATTGGATTTTTTCCGGATACATCACCGGCACCATAAACATTAACAACATTTGTTTCCCCTAATGGATTAAACAACATGCCAAAACGATCCGTTTCAACGGGTGTACCTTCTAAAAATTGTACATTGGAACGAACACCTGTAGCGACAATCAATAGATCACAGGGAATTGTTGTCCCATCTGATAGGGCTAATTCTTTGACCTTGCCTGTTTCATCCATTAAAACTTCTTGAACGGCGGTATTATACCGTTGTTTCACACCATATGCTGCAAAGGCATCCTGATATCTTTGCGAAGCTTTATGGTCCAATTGAATTGGTAATAAGCGATCACCGAACTCGACTAAAGTTAAATCTTTGCCGTAATGAAGCAGACCTTCGACTGCATCAATCCCAACAAGTCCCGCCCCCATGACAACAATGTTCTCTACTTGTGGCAATTTTTCTTTAATAAAAATGGCGTCGTCTAAATTCCGCAGCCCAATTACATTAGCGGCGTCTTTAATATTTTTAACCGGTGGAAAAAATGTCGAAGCACCTGTTGCAAGTAAAACTTTATCGTACACAACTTTTTTACCATCAGATAAAGTTAATACTTGTGTACTTGTATCAATGGCAGTTAAGGAAACGCCTTTTAGCCAACGAATATTATTCTTTTCAATAAAATTGGCGTCAGTAAAATTCAATTGCGAAACATCTCGTGAACCTTCCAAATAGTGATGCAATATACAACGGGAGTGAATGGCTTCGTCTTTTGAAATCAACGTTAAATTATCATTTGGCGCTAGCTTAGCTAATGTTTTTAAAGCATTAATCCCAGCAGCAGAAGCACCAACTACAACGTATTCCATTATTTAACCTCCTCTAGTGTAATTGCCTGCATTGGACACTTTTCTACACATTGTGGTGTCTTGCTTGGATGATCCAAACACATATCACATTTCATAATAACCTTGTGTTGCAGTCGATCGGCTTTTAATACCCCATACGGGCAAGCCATGACACACATATAACAACTCGCACATTTGTCTTTATCATATAAAACATATCCCGTTTCGTAATCTTTATACATTGCACCTGTCATGCAAGTATACACACATTCAGGTAAATCACAGTGGCGACAAAAAATGGGAGAATTCACCCCTTCATCACTGACGACAACGCGATTACGAGGATCTTCCCCGTTGTGAGCCACAGAACAAGCGGTGACACAAGTTAAACAGCTGATACATTTGTTACGATCAATCTTGATTCGTTTCATTTTTTAAACAGACTCCTTTTCAACCTTGTCGATACGCACTGGCGTGGATTTATAAGACGGTTCTTTTGAATACGCGTCATAAACCGATGGCGTCAACCGATTGACTTCAATATAATGCATCGGGGCATACAATTCATTTTCATTTACAAATTGCGAAACAATAACTTCAAATTTTTCGCTGTGGCCATTCATAGAAGATACATAAACGATATCTTTATTTTTTACATTTAGATCGCTAGCTTTTTGCGGATGCATTAAAACATAAGCCATTCTTTCCACGGCATCTTGCACTTCTAAAATCTCACGGGTTCTCGTTTGTGTGTGCCACTGTCCAACCGTTCCACGCCCGGTATTTAAAAGTAATGGAAATTCATCACATAAAGCAACAGGGTTTTCAACTGGTGCTTCAAAGACAAAATTGGCCTTTTTCGTTGGCGTATAATATTGACCATCTTCATATAAACGGCGTTCATCTGGGGTATTACTTTTTTTATGTGCTGGTGTGTAGGGCCATTGCACTCCTTTAGAATTTTCTAATTCTGCGTAGGTCACACCGGTAAAATCACAGGGCATATTAGCTGAACATTTTGCCATTAAATTGAAAGCTTTCGCCGGCGTTTCCCAACCATGCAATAGATTTCCTGCCTCCATCCCCAAAGCTTGACCCATTTGATAAAAGACTTGATAATCTGTTTTTTCATTTTCACCTAAAGTTAAAGCCGGGCGCATTGGAGATAGTCTGCGCTCTGTATTAATTAGCGTACCTTCTTTTTTTGTTCCGGGTACGACTGGGAAATAAACATCCGCACTAGCTGAAGTTTTAGTGTCATCATAAATATCTTGAACGATTAATAATTCCAATTTAGACATGGCTTCTTTAAAAGTATCGCTATTGGTCCAAGAATGAATTGGATTTGTTGCGGCAACCCACAAGGCTTTGATTTCCCCTGCATTAATTTTTTCAATAATTACGTTATAAGGTAACGTCGGTTTTTCCGGTAGCCAACTTGGCTCAATTCCTAAAGCAGTTCCAACAATTTCTCTTCTAGTTTGATTATCATATTCACCACCACCATATAGGCCGGTCGTATTACTAAACAAGCGAGAACCCATGGCATTACATTGTCCTGTTAATGAATTCGCTCCAGTACCTGGACGGCCCATATTTCCTGTCATTAGTGCTAAATTGATAATTGCCTGTGCAGTCCGCACCGCTTCATACCCTTGATTAACTCCCATCGTCCACCAGAAGGAAACATTTTTACCAGCGTGAATCAATTGCGCCAATTCTTCAATTTCACCTTCAGTCAATCCGGTTTCATTTGCACGACTTAGTGGATAATTTTTTAAAAATGCTTGGTATTCCGCAAATTTTTGCGTGTGTGCTTCGATATACTTTTCATCAAGCCAGCCTTTTTCAATCAGTAAATTTGCCAAAATATACATGAGCTTTAAGTCAGCTTTTGCTTTTAGTTTATAGTGGATATCGGCTTTTTTCGCTGTTTCAGACATGCGCGGATCAATGGCGATTACTTTTTTACCGGCAATTTTATTCGCGCGAATTCTTCCCCAAAAAACTGGATGTGCAACAACTGGATTTGCACCAATTAAAATAATGGTGTCAGATAATTCCACATCCTTTAAGGTATAAGGAGGTGCGTCAAAACCAAAAGCTTGCTTGTGAGCAACCACACTTGTTGCCATACAAAGCCGCGTATTGCCATCCACATTTCCTTTTAGATACGTTCGCATTACATGACCAAATAATGCCATCTCTTCCATTGTCAATTGACCTGTACTAATTCCTGCGATACTTTCGGGACCATATTTTGCGCGGATTTCTTTTAATTTAGCGGCTGTATCTTTTAGACCATCTTCCCAAGTGACATAAGTAAAACTACCATCTTCTTGTTTTATCCTTGGTCTTGGATCTGGTTTGAATTCTTGGTGCTGACGGTTTAACCGCAAACCTTTAATACAAGAAAAGCCATCGTTAACCGGATATCCCGGTGTAGGAATAATTTTTACTATTTCTTCATTTTCTGTGTAAAAATCTAAATTACAGGCTAGTGCACAATAATTACAGGTGGATTGTGTTTTTTTCATACTTCGTCCCCTTAATTTTTATTCGTGATATTTTTCACTTGTTAATCAAAAAAAATAATGCAGCGCGGCATATTTTCTAATTCTCTTTTATTTTATAGCAAAAAAAAACAAACTATCATTAGGGAACTCCCTAGTTAACAGGCTAAAAATCCATTTATAAGGCCAATTAAATAACGTCAGTTGAGAATGATTATCACTTGCGTAAATAGATTTTTCTGCTGTTAATCTATTTTGTTGTAACAACAGTAAGGCAAGAAAAGTTGAAGGATTGGTGTATGAAACTGACAATTTGAAAGAATCGGTAGTGTTAATACAGTCAAACCAAAGTTCTTCTTGTGAAAAATTCATACTTTCTTTATCGGAATAAAAAAAGACCGCAACAAAAAGCATTACACAAATACATCCAGTCTTTGTCTAAAAAAGACAATCAACAAGTGAGTATTTATGTTCTTTTGTTTCGGCCTTACTGTTTAATTTGTTTGCATTTTTTGCAGGATAGCGCGTTTGTAATCAAGAAAAGCAGGGGTTAAAGAAAAGTCGACTTCCTTATTTTCCGGACGAGAAACTGTAATAGTTTCTCGTATCACTCCTGGAGAGCCAGCCAGCAGATAAATCTGGTCAGATAAAAGAATCGCCTCGTCAATATCATGGGTAATCAGCAAGGTCGTCAATGAAAATTCTTTTTGCATCTGCAAAAACCACTGATGTAAATCGCGTTTTGTTATCGCGTCCAATGCACTAAACGGCTCATCTAATAAAATTAACTCTCCTGAAAATAAATACGTGCGCAACAACGCAGCCCGTTGTCGCATACCACCAGATAAGGCATTGGGATAGACTTTTTCAACCCCTGACAGCCCAAATTCAGGTAAGTATGCTGCCACTTTTTTTAAGGCTGCCTTTTTCTTTACACCTTTTAAAATCAAGGGCAATGCCAGATTTTCTTCCATTGTTTTATAGGGAAGCAATAAATCTTTTTGCAACATATAAGATACTTTTCCCCTTTTACCTGTTATTTCTTCATTATTTAACTGAATACTACCTCTATCTGGCAACTCCAAGCCAGCAATCAGATTAAATAGTGTCGTTTTTCCAACACCGCTGGGTCCAAGCAAACTGACGATTTTGCCAGCAGGAACATGCAAGGAAATATCTGCAAGCACATCTTTATTCCCGTAACTTTTATTTATCCGCTCAACTGTTAGTCCCACTGTCATCACTCACTTAAATACGCATTGGTAAAACCAGTATTTTCCGGTATTTTTTTAGCAACTAATTTATTTTCTGATAACCAATCATAAAAGGCGTTCCACCGTTTAGGCTCGATATAGCCCCATGATTTGGCCTCTGCCTTATATTGCTGACTGATCCAAGCTTGACTTTTTTGAACTAAATTCTTATCTAACTCTGGAACTTCTTTACATAAAATATCTGCGGCTGCCTGAGGGTCTTTGATAGCATCTTCGTAACCTTTGCTAGCGGCGGCTAAGAATTTTTTAGCTGTTTTGGGGTTTTCCTTTAAAAACGTGTCGTTCGCAAAAATAACTGGTGTATAGTAATCAAATACAGGATTTATATCTTTGAAGTTAAAATAATCAATTGCTACATTATCAACCCCCGCTTTAATGCCTCCCCAACCATAAAAAATCCAAATGGCGTCGGCTTGTTTTTCTTTCAAAGCGAGAGGCTCATCAACAATTGTATTCGGAATTAATTTTACTTTATTAAAATCGCCGCCATTATCTTTTGCCATGACATCTTTGATCATAGCTTTTTCAATTGGTGAATCCCAAGTCGCGTAGGTTTTTTTCTCCAAACCTTTGGGATGATTTATTCCTTCACCTTTTCGCGAAACGATACCTGATGTATTGTGTTGCAAAATTGTAGCCACTGTTGTGATTGGTAAAGGTTTCGCGGAAACATAATTTGCGGCCAAAGAATCTTGGGCAGAGATACCGAATTGTGCTTTATTACTAGCGACAATCATACTAGCATCTCCATCAGAAGGTTGGACGATGGAAACATCTAAGCCAGCCTCTTTAAAATAGCCTTTTTCTTTAGCGACATATAAGCCGGTATGATTGGTGTTTGGGGTCCAGTCTAAAACAAACGTCACTTTTTCTAGTTTTGTTTCTTTTTTACTTGCTTGTCCACTGTGACAAGCACCTAATGTTATTAACGTTGTAACCAATAAAATACAACTGATTAATTTTTTCATTTTTGCTCCTTCTTCCATGGCATCGAAATTTTTTCTAACACTAAAACAGCTCCTAAAAGTAGTAGACTTAAAGCTGAAATGAGAAAAATCACGGCAAACATTTTGTCAAAACTATAAGATTTTCTCACGCGGGTCATGTACACCCCTAGACCTTCAAAACCGCCTAGCCATTCTGATACCACAGCTCCGATTAAGGCATACGTGACTGCAATTTTTAATGCGGCAAAAAATGAACCTAAACTAGCGGGCAACTTAATATGCCAAAAAATCTGGTACGATTTCGCCCCCATCGATTGCAATAATAAAATTTCATCCGGATCAATGGCTGCAAAGCCATTTAACAAGCTTAACGCTACCGGAAAAAAGATCGTCAAAATAATCAACACAACTTTTGGCAATATCCCAAATCCCAACCAAATAATCAATAAGGGCGCTAAAGCAACCGTGGGAATTGTTTGACTTAAAACTAGTAAAGGATAAATCGCTTGTTTCAACCAATGGATGTGATCCATAATAACTGCCAAAACAAAACCGAGTAAAACACCAGCTAAAAGTCCTAAGATGGCTTCTAACAACGTAACTTTCGCATTTGCCGCTAGCTGAGGCCAGTCTGTTAGTAAAGCTTGCAGTACCGCTTTAGGACTGGGTAGCATAAATGCTGGAACAATATTTTTTACTGTGACAAACTGCCACACTGCTAAAATGAGTAGTATAGTGGCAACGGGAATTAAATTAATGTTGGTGTTTATCCGTTTTTTCGGCAATGGTCAGCCCATCTCCTTTTGGCGTATACGCAATTTTTACGTAGGCAGAAACACTTGGCGCTCCCGCTTTAACAGCAATTAATTGACATTGTTTCACTAGCTCCATCAAGCCTTCATAATCTCCTTCAACGCTTGTTTCAAAAGCGCCCACTTGATAGGTATACCCTGTACTTTTGATGTAGTCGATGACTTCATCTACAATAGCGATGACTTCTTTTTTACTTTCTACTTTTGGTAAAACTTGAATTGCGATACTTGCGTCCATTTTTTTCACACTCCATTATTTTTTACCGATACGTGAACTGCATGAGCTAAATGAATTTCTTTTAAAGATTTGATTCAATAAAACAGCCACTAGCAAACTTTTTGTTCTTTATTCAAACTCTAGTCTTTGAGAACAAAAAAATCTCAGTATCATAAGACGATACTGAGACAAAAGTTATATTATTCAACTGTACAAAAGTCCGTGATGACCTACTTTGCACACCAAAATAAACTCCTTACCTACGTCAGCATTATCTGAATCAGGTTAACGGGTCGAAGTCGAACTTCCTCTCAGCCATTACAGCTCCCCACATATTCGGTTGCACTTAAATTAACAAAGAAAAATAGATTGGTCAAGTTTTTTGGTAGAAAGTACTTAAATGCGATTTTATTCTCCTCCAAACAGTGAACCAAAAAAATTTTTACACGGCACATTTCCATCGTGCTAATTTCAGGTGTTACGTAAGCCAGCGAACAATATTGGGTAAAACGATGATGGTGTACAAGGTGCGACAAATTTGAATACCCGCAATTTTAGGCATGTCGCCACCTAATTCCCCCGCAATTAAGGAAATATCTGTCGCCCCAGCTGGAGAAGAAGCAAATAATGCTGACTTTAAATCTAAAATTCCTTTTTTAGATACAAGGTAACCAAACAATACATTTATCATTAAGTAGCTTCCTAATAATAAAAGTGCCGGAATAAATAAGCGACTCATTTCTTTTAAACTATCTTGTGTAAAGGTACTGCCGATGATTGTCCCAGCAAAAATTTGGGCAATGTAGCGAATATTCGTGTTTAGTTGCGCAGTATTTTTTATTATTTTCAAAATACTGGAAAAAATTAACGAAAACATTAACGCCCCCGCCGGTATATGAAGGGATAAACCAATCAATCCTCCAATACTTGCGATAATCAAAATAAGACCGTCATTGACAATAAAATCACTTGTACCAAAAGGTAGCTGTGTGACAATTTTCTTAGCCTCCGATGATTTTAAAGTATCTTCTTTTCTTTGAAAGCGATCAAGCAGCAGCTTAATCCAGTATGGAAGAATAAGCAGCATCCCGACTAATCGCACCAGTTGCATCGTTGCGACTATCTCAGCTTGCGCGCCCATATCGATACTAATCAAAGACACATCCATAATTCCTCCGGGCATACAGGAAAGTAAGGCCGTAATTAAATCAATTGAGAAAAAAGTATGAATTAAAAAACCGACAATAAACATATTCAGCGTAAATAAGGTCATCAAAAACACGATCGATTTTGCCAATTTAGGAAAATTAAGCAAGTCATTTTTCGTTACCTGTTGCCCGATATATGCACCACTAATTATTTGGGCAAAAGTTTTTAGATTATTTGGCATATACATTTGCGCAGAAAAGATTGCAAATAAAGCGACCGCCAACATGCTGCCGGTCATAAAAGGAGCGGGTAATTTTATCTTCCTTGCTATTAGACCTCCTACCATGCCGACAATCAAAGTTTCTATTATTTTTACAATCATTTATAAACCTGCTTTCTAAAAATATGTCACAATTAAAACTGGGCTTACCATTACGTTTACTTGCCAAATAAGAATAATTTCTATTTCTCTTAGTAGCTACTTAGACAGCTTGCCTTAGATAAATTTATGGCTGCAAAAAAGGCGACTTCAAACATGAGATTTCACTTTATAAAAAATCTTTAGTCCAATTGTGCAACAGTGAGCAAAAATATATCACTTTGAATTTTACTCTTTCTTTTTTACTTTGTGGTTGGCAAATTTAAAAAGAACACGAAAAAAACAAAATAAAAAAAGGAAATATGACTTTTATTTATTTGTCATTTTATTTTCAAGCAAAACAAAAAGCTGAGCAAAACATCAGGTGGACGTTTTACTCAGCTTTTACTTATACCTTAACTAAGTTTTTAACTAGTGCTTGTTTTAACAGTGGCATAAACATGGCCCCCACCACTGTTCTATTTTTAAAGTTCATGACCTTGGCATTTTTCGTATCATACCAATCAGAAAATGGAACGCGATTTGGCGTATTTTCTAAATAGTGGCGCACAGGTTGAATGATTTTTTCCATTTCTTCTTCGTTTTGGGCAAAAATTGAAATCCACATAATCCAGTCTGCTTTAGTATAATCCGCCCGTTCATCCAGTGGGATACCAAATTCATTTGCCTCTGCTAAATATTTCTTAATTTCTTTTTCCATTAGTTGTGCTGGAAATAAGCCAAGCTCAAATAAGTTGTCCCAAACAATATTGTATTTCATACTCCAACTGTCTGGTCTGTCAAAAGAAAGCGGTGTATGTTCCCCATTTGCTATCGCCGTCTTTTGCCAAATAGTGGCCATTTCTTTTGCACGTTTTGAATAAAGTACCCCTTCTTTTTCATACCCTGCTGCTAGCAGTGCTTTGCCAAACATTGCAAGTGCAGTAATCGCTTTTAATGATAAATTACAATTATGTGCCAAATGTCCGGCAAAATCATCCGTGCATAGTTGATTTTCTGGATCCTGACCAAAAGTTGCTAAATAATCGGCCCAACGTAAATTCGTTTTTAAATGCTGATTAAAAAATTGATCGTCTCCATCTCGCAAATAAATTGCAGCTGCCATGGCCAACATATTGCCGCTTTCTTCTATCGGCATTTGCTGCTCATAATGGTACACATTTTGCCCTACTGGTAATTGATAATAATCATAAACTGTGCCGTAAGCGCCACGATCTGGCCAACCTTCATCGCCTTGGTTGGTTATCTCTCCATAAACTTGTCCTGTTGCATATGGATAACGCCCTACATCATGTGGGGCAAAATCGAACTCCCAAACTGGCAAAGCAGCAAATTTATAAACAGGACGTAGCATTCCTTTGGCTAATTCTGTTTGATAAAGTAAATAAAGCGGTAGTGAAGGATAGCTGATATCTACTGTCCCAATGCATCCATTTGAACTACATTCTTTGGATAAAAAGACAATTTTCCCTTGTTCATCACGAATTAATTTGTGGGCACAAATTGACTGCCGATAACTAAATGCGGTAATAAAGTCCAATGTTTTCCCACCAGAAGTTATGGACGCTTGTTGAATTTTGTCATCGATTTTTTGGCAGTTTGCTAACCGTGTGGGTAAATTTATCAAGTAATTTTGCAACAAGTCATACATGCCGCTGTAATTTTCTTTCCACAAAGCATTGCATGCTGTGCCAAAATAATTGATCGCATGAATATCATCATAGGCCGCTAAAATGGTAGTTGCTTGGCTGGATTGAATCGGAAAATGAGCTAGTAGCATTTCACGCTGTTTTTGATACGTAATTGCAAGACTACTAGGAGCCGCTAGATACAGATAACCCCAATCAATATCAATCAGATCGCCGGTTGAATCTAATGGTGTTTGACGTCTTTTCCCCATCCAAACCATTTTCTCATCATCAGTCGTAATTTTGTGCCAGTGAAGTGGTTCTTGTGTTTTATCGCGACAGATTTCTTCTGAAAATGCAAAAGTAATTGCGGCTTTTTCACCATTTTTCACGTCCGCTTTAACTGTGATCATCGTTACCGGTTCACTGATTTTTTGTAAATCCTGTAAGTCCAAATCGACCGAAAAAGTCAGCTCTAAATGAACTACTTCATTTGCAAACGTGTATTTTGTTTGGGTTGCTGTTACTTCTAGGTCTTGTTGGGCAATAGCAGGAATAAGATCATCTGCTCCCATAAAACGATACGTAGCATCCCCTATTTGAATATAGCCCCGCACAGGTTGTTCTTTACCGGTCCAACTTTGCGTGTCACAATCAGTTAAACGATCGGCTGGAGACCAAATTGAAAAATAAGGGTCGCTTAAAATCAGAGGAATTGAAGCTCCTCGGTTTACTTTTGTCATCTTCTACTAACTCCATTTCTACATCTAAAATCATTCTTTTAAACTTTTTTATTTATTCTTAGCTTGTTGTCTGCACCATTCTTTAGCGGATGCTAGCTGGCACAGTTTCATCAAAACATTTTGAATTCGGCACCATTCCTAATTCAAAGTTAAAATCTTTTCCCTTAATTAACTCATCATGAGCAATCACACACGTTTTAAAATCCGCTTTATTTTCTGTAATACGATGGATAAATTGCTGTTGCGGATAGTTTAATGTCGTTGTAATTTTGACCTTATTTCCATTAGCCAAATGAATAATGGCTTCATCAAAGTTTGGCATCCCGATTAGATATTCACCGCTTCCTGGACAAAATGGATAAAAGCCTAATGCATTGAAAATATACCAAGAGGCCATGCTACCATTGTCTTCATCCCCAGGATAGCCTTTAAAATCTGCAGAGAATAACCGATTGATCGCTTGTTTTAAAAGTGGCTGTGCAAAATACGGTTTGTTTATGAAGTGGAACAAGTAAGGCAAGTGGAAACTTGGTTGATTGCCCACATTAATCTGGCCAAAACCATTAACTTCCATCTCTGCCATTTCATGAATCACATGACCATAGCCTTCCACTGTATACTCTTGCGGTGTATTGGCGAGCGTTACTAAAATTTCTTCAAAAGCCGCTTTTCCACCATACAATGCGATTAAACCCGCAATATCATGATTAACAGCAAATGTTGATTGCCACGCTGAACCTTCTGTATAGTCACCACCCCAAGAAAAAGGGCTGAAATTTTCTTTAAACTGTCCTTGGCGATCTTTTGCTACCATGAACTTATCTTCAACTGAAAATAAGTTTTGATAGCGTGTAGATTGTGTCATGAAAATTTCGGCTGTTTCATTTTCACCTAATTTTTCGGCAACTTTAGCAATACAGTAGTCACTATAGCTGTAATCCAAAGTATGGTTGACAGATTCGTGTAAATCTGATGGTACATAACCATACGTATTGTACTCGTCGGCATAAGAACGTCCTTGCCTACGATTTTTTTCTTGTTGATTTGCAGAATGCAGCATTCCATTTAAAAATTCTGGCATTAATTTGGCCGCAATATCTTTTACAGCCGCATCTGCAATAACCGCGTCAATATAATTTCCTGGCATGCCCCCAGAATCTTCAGGTGCCAACCATTTTGGCAGATAGCCACTTTCTCGATAACTATTTAAGAAGCCCGCCAATATTTTTTCATATTCGTCTAATTCAATTAAAGAAAATAAGGGGTAAACACTTCTGGCTGTATCCCAAAAACCATTATTCATGTATAAATAACCTGGCTTTACTTCATCAGCATAAGCATCTCGATGAAGTGGTTGATTATTTTCATCAAACTCGTATAAGCGTTGTGGGTATAAAAAAGTACGATACAAGTTATGGTAGAAGGTTTTCACCTTTTCTTTATCTTGATCAGATACCTTAATTTTAGCCAGTTTCTCGTTCCAAAGGCTTGTTACTTGTTGCAACTGTACTGATTTTTCTGTTTGAGGCAGATTTTTTTTGGCAAATTCAGCAGAAATAAATGAAGTCCCGACACGTAATTCAATTTCTTTTGCATCGGCAAAGCAAATTTCATAAACGCCGTCTTTTTCACTAAAATGGGTGATTTCCTCACTCACTTCAATACGGAAATAAAATTTCAACGGCGTAGTACGATGAACGTGTAACTGCATAGAATAACCTTCGATTAAATGCCCTTGTGCTTTTGTAATTTTCCCATCAGTTGGAAAACTAATCATAACACCTTTGTTATTTTGCGGTGAGTCCATGGTTAGAATGGCACCATAATCAGATGGGATCAAAGTTGTATCTAATTGATTGTTAGGTTGCTTGATTTTTAAATAATTAGGATGAAAATCAGATTGCTGTGGTGCATAAGGTACTACAACCAAGCCTTTTGTGTTTTTAGTAAACGGTAAAATTCGTAAAGAGCAAAAATCACCTTTTGTTCCTGCCCACATCGTAGGTTGATGTGATAGACGAAATCCGCGATAATGCATTGCTTCAGGATGAAACCACCAGTTGTCTTCATGGGTTTCAATGGCAAAATAATTCATGCCAAATGGCACACCGGTGAAGGGAAAACAGTTTCCACGGGATAACTCAAAAGAATTGCTGGTCCCATGGCGGGTGTCGATTTGATTAATATCCATCTAGAGACTCCTTTAAATTTACGTTCGTTTTTAGCGATTGGCTTGTGCAAAATCACTTAAATTAATATTTTTTTCTAACCGTTCAAATTTTTTCAACATAATAAGACTCATTCCGTAAGCAGGTAATGCAACGCCGATAAAAAGAATCAGAAGCGGACTAATGGCAAATAACAAACTAACGATTACAAAAATCACCGCCATATAGATGACTTCCAAAGGACAAATCAGTAAAAACAGCATCGGCTGCAAAATCGTTTTTACGCCTCTTACATCAAAGTGAACAAAGATTGGGAAAAACATTGCGACACCTAAAATCAAAAGCAAGCGGGTCGCTTTAATCGCAATTTCTAATAACAGATTTCCTGCGCCTGCATTAGCTAAGACGATCGTTTCACCTAAGAAGAATAATGCAATAGCGGTAAATACGGCACTAAATAGTAGACTACGGCGGAAATTCTCGCCATAATATGTTTTGAACATTTGAAACAAATGATTTTCTGATTCATAACGAATTTGTTGTCGCATACAAGCATACAGTGCAATCGTTGCTGGAATAATCCCCAGCACGACGCCCCCTAAAAGCGTAAATAACAGCCACAATCCATTTAATTTCATTAAATAGTAAATTCGATTAAAAACTTCATAAATTTTATTAACCACTTTTCTTACCCCTTTATAGCTCCGACTAAAATACCTTTTTCAAAATACTTGGCAACAATTGGATAAAACAGTAACACTGGTAACGTAGAGACAATAACCACACTGTATTTCAATGTTAGTTTCAACATCATTAATTCCGCCTGAGCACTTCCTACCAAGGTTTGGTTCACGTCATCACCAAATTGTCCTTGTATCAAAATTTCTCGCAAAATCAATTGTAATGGGAAGCGCGCCCGATCGCGTAAATAGATCATGGCATCAAAGTAAGAATTCCAGCGTCCTACCCCATTAAACATTGCGATGACCACAATGATTGGTGTTGAAAGTGGCAGTACGATTTTATATAAAAGCTGCAAATCATTAGCGCCATCCATATAAGCACTTTCCACTAATTCAGAAGGAATATTTTGTTGGAAATAAGTTCGCATTAAAATCATGTTGTAAACGCCCACAGCACCCGGCAAAATCATTACCCACAACGTATTGATGATACCTAATCGTTGGTTGACCAAATACGTTGGAATTAAGCCACCACCAAAGAACATTGTAATTGTGAAAAATAAAGTCAGCATTGAGCGTCCGCGTAAATCTTTCCGGGAAAGTGGATACGCACCTAATGTTGTAACTACAACACTTACCAATGTTCCTAACCCTGTATAAATAACAGCATTTTTAAAACCGACTAAGATGTCTTTATTTTTTAAAATTTCAGTGTAGCCTTTAACATTAAATCCACGGGGCCAAAGTAATAGTGGCACTTCGTAAATTTTATTAGGATTACTAAAAGAAGCATTTACTACAAAAACAATCGGGTATAACAAAATTAAAGTCAGCAATGTAATGATTACAATATTGACGATATCAAAAACTTTATCTGATTTTGTTGAGATGTATCGCATTTTTTCCATTTTGCTCTTTCCGCCTTCCTACCACAAACTATTTTCGCCAGTTTTTTGTGCAATCTTGTTGACGACAAAAAGCATGATGAAATTGACGATATTATTAAACAACCCAACTGCAGCAGAAAAACTATACTCACCGTTAATCAAACCGACTTTATATGTATAAGTCGACAATACTTCTGAAGTAGCCAGATTCGATGCATTTTGCAATAAATACGCTTTTTCAAAACCAACTGACATCACGCTACCTGTTGCTAAAATTGCAGAAATCACAATAGTTGGCATAATTGCCGGAATTGTGATATTGCGAATACATTGCATCCGTGTTGCCCCTTCAAGATACGCCGCTTCGTATTGATCTTGGGGTACACCAGACATTGCTGCTGTATAAATCAACGTTCCCCAGCCGACACCTTGCCAAATCCCAGACCAAACATAAACATGCGGAAACCACTTCGCATCACCTAAAAAATCAATTGGCTTCATGTGTAGAGAAGTTAAAATTTGATTGATGGAACCTTGTTCAGAAAAAAAGAAGGTAACCATTCCGATAACAACTACGACTGAAATAAAGTTGGGAATATATGAAACTGTTTGAACAGTCGATTTGAACCATTTCCGCTTAATCTCGTTAAACATTAACGCCAAAATGATTGGCAACGGAATACCTACTAATAAACTATAAAAACTAACGCGAATTGTATTAACAATAATTTCTAAGAAGAAATAAGAATCAAAGAACCGCTGGAAATGTTTTAACCCTACCCAAGGGCTTCCCCAAATACCAAAAGCCGGTGAATAATCTTTAAAAGCAATCACAACACCATACATCGGCCAATAATTCCAAATTAGAACGAATAACACAGGAATGACCAGCATAATATATAACCACTTGTGCTTTTTCATATCGAATAACAATTTATTTAAAGCCTCCATCGGTACAACGAATAACGCATTAAGCCATTTATGCTTTTTCATATCGAATAATAATTTTTCTACCATCTATTATTCTTCCTTTCTCCTTGTTTTATTAAACTGTTCAGCGCAGCATCTTAATCCTAAGCTGATTGGTTCAATAAAACATTTTGTCATAAAGAACCAGGCTTAAAGCTTCTTGTAGTATTTTGCTTTAAGCCTGGACAAAAGTTTTATCTATTCTTTGTCATAACGTTCATATTGCGTACGGCGAATTTCAAGTAATTTATCTGAGCCGATTTTTTTCAGCTGTTTCACATATTTATCCCAATCATTTGTAAAGTTCCATTCACCTGTCACAAACTTCACCCGAGATTGTTCAACATAGTTGTTCATATCTGTCATGATTGTTGATAGCTGACCAGACTCTTCTGGTGTTGGCATTACTGGTGATAACATTTTTTCTGGCATAACTTCTTCATTAAAATCGTCGTATTGAATTGGTTCTAACCCTTGTGCGATATCGCGGTTGGCTTGATCTGGATTTAAATATGGGTAGCCACCACCGTAAACATTATCTAGATATTGGTATGCGCCTAATTGTGCCCCTTTATCGTAATTCAAAATCTTATCCACATAGACGTTTTTATCCCCAACTTTATGGTAAGTAACGTCCTCTTCGCCTAAATAGCCAAAGTCAGATCCTTCTTGACTGTACCAGTAATCTGTCCATTCTAATAATTTGCCTGGATCTTTACAATCTTTGGTAATAACTAAACCTGAAGTTCCCACTGGTCCGTTAATAACGAGACTTTTATCTCCTTCAGGCCCTGCGATAATATTAATTGGTGTATATTTATCTTGAACGGAACCTCCGATAAATTCTGGGCTCACCCAAGTCCAAAGACCAACTGTATTATTGGCTGCATCTGCACGCCATTTATCACCATCAGCACCCGCAAAAGAATTCTTAGACATTAAACCATTTTGGTAAAGGTCTGCTTCATATTTCCAAACATCTTTCATCCGATCGCTGTTTAATGTTAATTGCATTGAACCATCTTTTTCATAATAAACAGAAGACTCGATCCCTGTTCTTCCGCCTGTTCCCATACCGTAAGCGGCCATCAATAGTTTTTCAAAACTATTTGGTAGTTCACCGCTATTCATGTACCAACCTTGTTCGTCAGCTTTGCCATTACCATTTGGATCTTTTGTAACAAATTGTGTTAACACTTCTTTTAATTCTTCTGTTGTACGTGGTTTTTCAAGTCCTAATTTATCCAACCATTCTTGGTTAATATAGTATCTAAATGTTAAGCCCATGATTTGTGGATCAATCGACAATTCTGGTAGGAAATAAATATGACCGTCTGGTGCAGTAATACTTTTACGAATTTCAGGGTGTTCTTCCATTAATTTATTAAAGTTTGGTGCATGCTTTTCAATTAAATCTTCAATTGGCTGAAACATTCCTTGCCCGCCATATTTTACTAACTCATCAGATGTCCAATAAACTTGGTAAAAGGCATCAGGTAATTTTGATTCTGATAAAAGTAAATTTTTCTTTTCATTAATATCTTTTGTTTCCTGCCAAGTAATTGGCACACCAGTCTTCTTCTCATACTCTTTCCACATCCAAAGATCCTTATTTTTTGGATGATCAGCACTGTGATCTGGACTTAATAACGTGAACCCTTTACTATCACCTGCTTTGTCCTCTGAGCTTGCATTTCCAGAACCGCAAGCGCTAAGTGATAATAATGCAACCGCTGATAATGTTAATCCCAATAAAGATGTCTTCCATTTCTTCATATCTATTCCTCCAAAAATAAATAAAATTGCTAGCTTCTCTTACAAGAAACTGCGAATTAATGCCCTGTTTAAAAATTATTCTCTATTTTCATCTCGCTAAAATTAATGCGACGCTCATTGATTTCTTTAACTTTTGTCAAATCCACTTTGTCTTTACGATCTGCTGTTAACAACCCATTTACTTCCTGCTCAACATCTGTTAGCTGGGTGTAACAAAAACCTGTAATATACGGAATACTTTGGATTGCTGCATGAATTTTTTCAAAGCGTCCCATGAATTCGGTTTCATTTTTGACTTGATTACCATACCCCCACTGATCTTCACTATCGGCAGTAAATGCAATACCGCCAAATTCGCTAATCATGATAGGTTGTCCCTTATATGAAAAGCCCTTAGCAAAGGCGAACCAGCCGTCATTAAATTGGATTTCATTATTAATAATTTTTTCTTTATTTGAATAACCATGGGTCGCAAAATCTTGTTGATCGGAATAGCGTTTAGCAAATGCTAAGCCAGTTTCTTCATAATCGTGTAAGGTTAAAATATCTGAAATCGTATGTTCCCATCCATCATTTGTAATAACAGGACGATTGGGATCAATTGCTTTTGTCAAATGGTAAATTCCTTCGGTGAAATGTTGTGGACGCGCATGTTCATTAACACCTTTTATTCCCCAACTTTCATTAAAAGGTACCCAAGTAATAACTGCTGGGTGATTGTAGTGTTGCTTCACAATTTCTAACCATTCTTTTGTAAACTGTGCAATCGCAATATCATTAAAGACATAAGTCGATGGCATCTCTGCCCAGACAAGAATTCCTTTTTCATCACACAGATATAAAAAGCGCTCATCTTCAATTTTTTGATGTTTGCGTAATCCGTTATAGCCCATTGCACTTATTTTTTCTAAATCTTTTTCCAACGCTGCAACTGATGGTGGCGTAATACCCGATTCAGGCCAATAGCCCTGATCTAGAATCAAGCGTTGGTATAATTGACGATTATTCAATAAAATTTGTCCATTTTCGATGCTAAGTTTTCGCATACCGAAATAGCTGTATACTTCATCTATTAACTCGCCAGTTTGCGTGTATAAACGCACAGTTAAATCATATAAGTTAGGCGTATGTGGGCTCCAACGCTGTGTACCTGAGTCTGCATTTTCTTTGACCCGGGTATCTAAGGTAAAGTTGCTCCCATTGTGATGAAATAATCCCTTATGATAACTTATTAATTCACCTTTAAAACTTGCCTCGGCTTCGATGTAGTAACTTTTACTTTCTGGCAAAACAGCGGCGTCTTTTAATTCCACTTCTACTTTTAATAAATCTAAATCCAATTCTGGTGTTAATTTTAAATAATTTATCCGCTGCTCACCGGCTTCTTCTAACCAAACTGATTTCCAAATGCCAGTTGTTTGAACGTACCAGCATCCGAAATTATCTTTTAGCCAGCGCTGCTTTCCTCTTGGCTGTTCACAAGAAAGTGAATCTTCAACGCGTAATGTAATCGTATTTGTCCCTTTGGTTAAATAAGGTTGCAAATCAAAAGAAAATCGCTCGTAACCACCCTTATGTGTTCCAAGTAAATGTCCGTTTAGCCATACCTGCGTTTGAAAATCCACACCTTCGAAATAAAGGACCTGATTTTCATCATTATCATTTTCAAACGTGCGTTGGTACCAAACAATCTTGTGGTGAGACGTATCGTGTATACCACTCAATTCCGTCTCATATGTAAACGGAACCAAAATTTTGTATGCTGCAGGTAATACTTTGAACCAATTTTCTATTAGGCCGATATTGTTATCATCAAAGGCAAAATCCCATTTTCCATCTAAACTTTGCCATTTCTTTCTTATCAGCTGTGGTCGCGGATGTTCTTTCCTGTTTAACATGCTTACCTCCAAAAATTCTTTGGTCTATTTTCAAAAAACATTATTGACCTTTTGGTTAACAAAGACTTATAATAACATTACTATTTAACTTATCGGTCAACACACAAAATAATAACAGCGTTTTCACAGAGCGTCAATGCCGTTCTATCAACCTTAACTATTTTAACCAATTAGTAAAACAACTTATAAAATTACAATTATTACTAGAGTTATACTTAACAAAAAAGTAAAGGAGCTTTTCTATGATTATTGATACATCGACAAAATCACTCCCCGTTTTACAAGCCTTAGCAAACGAAACGCGACTGGGAATTGTAAATCAACTAGCGACTGGCGAAATGAATATTGGTGAAATTGCCAAAGCCCTCGCCATTTCAAATGCCATCACAACGCGTCACGTCCAACAATTAGAAGATGCTGGTGTTGTAAAGACGCGTCGTTGTCCAGGTAAATTTGGTTTGCAAAAAATCGTTGCCTTAGCGATTGATCAAATTGGCATTGAATTTCCGGAAAAAATTTTTCCAGAATACCGACACTACCATGCTGACGTAAAAGTGGGACATTTTACCGACTACCACGCGGAGCCAACTTGTGGTCTAGCCTCAGAAGAAGGGCATATCGGTATGGCCGATCAGCCTCGTTCTTTTCTTGATAGTCAACGCGTCAACGCACAATTAGTTTGGACTGGAAAAGGTTTTTTAGAATATAAAATTCCTAACCTCGTTCAAGTTGATGATCACCTTGAATTATTAGATATTAGTTTTGAAATCGCATCTGAATTTCCGATTTCTAATAATACTTGGCCAAGTGACGTTACGTATTATATCAACGGAAAGAAATTGGGCAGCGACACTGTCCGAGGCAATTATGCCGATGTTCGTGGGCGCCTAACCCCAACTTGGTGGCCCGATACTTGTAGTCAATATGGTGAATTAAAACATATCCGGATTAATCAATATGACACAAGTATTGATGGCGTCCCTACGACAGATTTAAATATTAATGACTTAGCACTTAAAGGAACCGATTATTTTACATTGCGCATTGCTTCAGAAGAAAATATGGAGCATGTAGGCGGTTTAACCCTCTTTGGCGAAAAGTGGGGCAACCACGAACAAAGTATAAAAGTTTTAACCTATGTAAGTTAACCTGAAGCATATGCCGGCTGATAATAACAAAGAAACGTTATTTTTAGATAATGCAAATACGGATATTATCTTTCGTAAAATTGTTTTATGATAACAAAAAAAATTTTTTTTACTGAAATTTTGAAGGAAAAAGCTTTTCTTAATCAAATTCTCCGCTATTTCAAAATGATATATACCATTTAAAAAATTATTTTTTTCTTTCTATTTTGTTATTTAAAATTCACTAAAGAAGCGACCAGTTAAAAGCTAGCCTAATGATCTAGCTTTTAACTGGTCGCTTCTAAGGTTACCTATTATTTACGATACATCTTAAGTTCCAAGAATAAGTCGTTATAAATTCCCAAATATTCTTTGCCTAAATCTTGATAGACTTCTAAATGGTCTAACATTTGATCGGTGGGATAAAATTGTTTGTCTCCGGTAATAGATTTAGGTAAAAGCTTCATAGCTTCTTTATTGGGAGTGGCGTAGCCAATGTATTCGGCATTTTGTGCAGCATTTTCTGGGCGTAACATAAAGTTAATAAAATCATAAGCGCCTGCTTTATTTTTGGCAGTTTTAGGAATTACGATATTGTCAAACCATAAGTTAGAACCTTCTGCTGGAATAACATAATGAAGATGTGGATTTTCCGCCATCATATCAGCAGCTTCACCAGAAAAGGTCACTGCTACCATACTTTCTTCATTGGCCATATAAATTTTAATTTCATCGGCCACAATGGCTTTGATATTAGGCGTTAAGCCTTTTAATTTTTCAACTGCTTCATTAAGCTGTTGATTGTTTTTACTGTTTAAAGAATACCCTAAGCTATTCAAACCTAAGCCGATGACTTCTCTAGCACCATCAATCATCATAATGTTATCACGAAATTTATCATTCCATAAATCCCGCCAATATTTTAAATCATCTGCCTTAACAAACTTATCATTATAAACAATTCCCAAGGTGCCCCAAAAATAAGGAATGGAATATTTATTATTGGGATCAAAACTTTGATTTAAAAAATCTTCATGAATATTATTCAAGCCTTTTATTTTACTATGATCTAGCGGTAAAACAAGGTTCTCTTGAATCATTTTTTGGATCATGTATTCACTTGGAATCGTGATGTCATAAGCTGTTCCCCCTTGTTGAATCTTGGTGAACATGGCTTCATTTGAATCAAAAGTTTCATAATTTACTTTATAACCAGTTTCTTTTTCAAATTTTTTCAACAAATCCGGATCAATATAATCGCCCCAGTTGTAAATATTTAATACTTTGGCTCCGGCCATGCCACTGGCGTGTTCCAAGCGATTAACGGCAAAAAGTAAAACTAAAATGACAGCGATAATTCCAATAAAAAGTGACTGTAGTTTTTTCATCGTAGTTCTGGCACCTCCACTTTCTTGCGGCGGTTTTTGCCTTTTTTGGAATGATTGTCTTTGCTGATAAAGTAATACCCGATAACCAAGACCATTGAAAAAATAAAGACTAAAGTGCTTAAAGCGTTGATTTCAAGGCTAATCCCCTGTCTTGCCCGTGAATAAATCTCCACAGAAAGCGTGGTAAAGCCATTACCTGTGACAAAGAAAGTTACTGCAAAATCATCTAATGAATAGGTAAAGGCCATAAAATATCCGGCGATAATTCCTGGGGATAAATAAGGTAGAATAATATTTTGCATGACTTGGATATTATTAGCCCCCAAATCCCTTGCAGCATCTACCATCGAATCATTCATCTCTTTGAGTTTTGGCAACACCATCAACACGACAATCGGGATAGAAAACGCAATATGAGATAGCAACACGCTGAAAAAGCCTAAACTAAAACTTTTAAAAATATTGCCTAGTAACGTAAACAAAATCAAAAAACTGGCACCAATAATAACATCTGGTGAAACTAATAAAATATTATTTGCGCTTAAAAAGGCATTGCGCCAACGTCTTTTTTTGGTGTAATAGATGCCTAATGCACCAAAAGTACCGATTAAAGTTGCCAGTAGCGCTGATAAAAACGCCAACATAAACGTGTTGAGAACAATAATAATCAAGCGTGTATCTGCAAACACAGCCTGATAGTGCTGCAAACTAAAACCAGTAAAACTATTCATGGTTTCCCCAGCATTAAAGGAGTAAAAAATCAGATAAAAGATGGGAATGTACAAAATGATAAAAACGAGAATCAAATAAAGATTCGACCAACGGATTTTTTTCATTTTTTCACGCCTCCTTTACGCTTTTCTCCGGTTAAGCTCATGACGATAAACATCGCAATAATCAAAATCACGCCAATAGTTGAACCCATCCCCCAGTTTTGTGTAACAAGGAAATGTTGTTCAATGGCAGTCCCTAGCGTGATTACACGATTGCCACCAATTAAACGCGTTAACATGAATAATGAAAGTGACGGAATAAAGACAGCTTGCACGCCACTTTTTACCCCGTTCATGGAAAGGGGCAAAATAACACGGCGGAAGGTCTCAAAACTATTAGCTCCTAAGTCGCGACTAGCAAAAACCAACGATGGATTGATTTCTTCTAAAGCGTTAAAAATCGGTAAAATCATAAATGGCAATTCAATATACGTTGCAACCACTAAAAAACTAAAATCTGTAAATAAAATTTGTTCAGGTCCAATACCAAACAACCCGAGGAAATTGTTAATACCACCGTGGACACCAAAAATCCCGATAAAAGCATAGGCTTTTAATAATAAATTAATCCAAGTGGGTAGAATAATTAACAACAACCAGAGATCTTTATGTTGCAACTTGGTCAGAAAATATGCAGTCGGATAACTAATTAATAAGGTAAAAAGTGTGATTAAAAAGGCATACCATACTGAATTTAAGGTCATGGTTAAATACTTGCCAGAACCAAGGTAGGTCTCATAATTAACTAAAGAAAAATTGCCATTCATATCAAAAAAAGACTGATAAATAATTAATAAAACGGGTGCAATGACAAAAAGCAACAGCCAGATATAATACGGTACGGAGTAAAAACGTCGTAATTTAGTCACTGTCTTTCCTCCTATTCATCGTAACTTTCTAAACGGGCATCAAAATCAGCTTCTGATTCATTAAAGCGCATAACGTGGATATCTTCTGGTTCAAAATACAGTCCAATTTGACTACCTTCTACAGCTTTTTTCGTAGAATGAACCATCCACTCATTTTCTTGTTCATCGTAACAGATGATCTCATAATGCACGCCCCGGAATAATTGCGTATCGACTTTAACAATCAACTTGCCTTTTTCCACGGAAGTTAATGACAAATCTTCTGGACGTAAAACGACTTCTACTGGTTCATTAGGTCGCATCCCACTATCGACACATTCAAATTTTTTGCCGACAAATTCCACCAGATTATCCTCAATCATCGTTCCTGACACAATATTACTTTCACCGACAAAATCGGCAACAAAATGGTTAATCGGTTCATCGTAAATATCAACTGGGGTTCCACTTTGCACGATTTTACCGCGATTCATAACAAAAATTTCATCACTCATGGCTAACGCTTCTTCTTGATCATGGGTGACAAAGATAAAAGTGATTCCTAAGCGTTGTTGCAATTCCCGCAATTCATATTGCATATCTGTTCGCAACTTCAAATCCAAAGCAGACAATGGTTCATCTAATAATAAAACTTTTGGTTCATTGACAATCGCTCTTGCGATGGCTACCCGTTGCCTTTGACCACCAGACATTTCACGAATTTCTCGTTTTTCATATCCTTTTAGTTGCACCAGACGCAAAGCTTCCATGACCCGTTTTTCAATTTGATCTTTGGAAACCTTCTTTATTTTTAGTCCAAAAGCCACATTATCAAAAACATTCATATGTGGAAATAAAGCATAATCTTGAAAAACTGTATTCACTTGGCGTTGATTCGCCGGAACATCATTAATTTTTTGGCCGTCAAAGAAAATATCTCCTTCAGTGGCATCTAAAAAGCCGGCAATAATCCGTAAAATTGTTGTTTTACCACAACCAGAAGGCCCTAAAAGGGTATAAAACTTGCCCTCCTCGATCTCAAAACTGACATTTTTTAATACCGTATCTTCATCGTCGTAACGTTTCGTCACATTTTTAAATGAGATGATGGATTTAGCCACTTTTTCTCCCCCTTTTACACTACAAAATTTTTGGTCATACTCATTAAGAATACTGATAAATTGACAAAAAACAAGACCTAATTAAATCATAGCAAAAACTTGCCAAAATGTATTATAATAACTATCCGCTAACAAGTGCTATTTCGGATTTTATGGGTCGAAAAAGTTTGATTTTTTTCATTACGATAAGTATTTTTTCATCGCTGAAAATTCCTTTAATCTAACCGAGAAAAACTAAAACTAGAAATCAGCTTACTTATGGTATGATAATAAAAATGACGAAGCCCAATTCCGTAACGATTCTTTATATGTATATGTATTTTTTTATTCGTTATAGTACATCTTTTTACTAGAATACGGCTCGTTTGGCTACGCTAGAAAAAAACCGGAGGCAAATTATGACAGAAAAATTTCAAGCATTTGTCGTTAACGAAAAAGACGGACAAGTTGACGCTACTTTAGTCCAACAAGATTTCACTACCCTCAACACTGAGGGTGTCATTGTTAAAGTTGCATACTCTTCCTTAAATTTTAAAGATGCTTTAGCAACACAAGCTAAAACTGGCGTTGTCCGAAGTTATCCCTTAACTTTAGGAATTGATTTAGCCGGAACTGTAGTTACAAGCAATGATAGTCGCTTTGTAAAAGGAGATGAAGTTCTTGCAACTGGTTATGGCTTAGGTGTATCTGCTCCTGGTGGTTTAAGCCACTATCAAAGTATCCCTGGCGACTGGTTGGTTCCTCTACCAGCGGGTTTATCTTTAAAAGAAAGTATGGTATACGGCACAGCGGGTTTTACCGCTGCACTCGCAGTAGAAAAAATCAATCAAAATATCGCTAAAAATAAGCAAGTACTTGTGACGGGAGCTTCTGGTGGTGTCGGTAGTATTGCAATTGCACTATTACACAAGTTAGGCTACGAAAAAATTGTCGCTGTCAGCAGAAAAGATGCTGCAACAGACTGGTTGAAAACTATCGGTGCAACAGAAGTTATCACGCCTGATGCCTTAATCCCAGAAAAAATACGTCCTTTAGCCAAACAACAATTTTCCGGTATCATCGATACAGTCGGTGGTGACCTTTTGGCTGCCCTTTTGCCACAACTTGACTATGAAGGTGTAGCAGCTTTGTGCGGCAACGCTTCAGGCATTAAACTGAACACGACGGTTTTACCTTTTATTTTACGTGGTATTAAAGTCTTTGGTATCGATTCAGTCAACCAACCCATGCCTATGCGACAAAAAATTTGGAACTTATTGGCTACCGATTGGAAAATTTCTTCACAGTTGAAAGTTCAAGAAGCCCCTCTTTACGATGTGGGAGCTATTACACAATCCTTGTTGGCTGGCAAGCACGAAGGCCGCAGTATTATTTCGATGTAAAAGGAGTTTATTATGCGCATTTTGATTACCGCTGGTGGTACATCTGAAAAAATTGACGATGTCCGCTCGATTTCAAACCATTCAAGTGGTCGTTTGGGTGTTGCAATTGCCGACGCGTTTAACGCTGAGGTGACCACAATCGACTACGTCACAACGAAAAATGCACAAAAGCCTGAAGGCGACCTAATTACGCTGCATTTTATTAATGACACAAAAGAGTTAGCAGACACGCTAACAAATTTATTAACAACACATTCCTATGATGCGGTTATTCACAGCATGGCCGTTAGTGATTTCACCCCTGCGACAAGTTTGTCTGAAGAGCAACTACAAACCGCTTTAACTGGATTACTCGCAAAAAATAATGGGGAAAGTATCTCGGCTGCAGTTTTAAAAAATTGGTTGGCAGAAATTGAATCCGATGCACACCAGGATAAGAAAATTTCTTCGGATACGGATCATTTGTTCTTAATTTTAAAGAAAAACCCTAAAGTAATTCACTTAATTAAAAAATTGCAGCCAGAAACACTATTAGTTGGCTTTAAGTTACTGGTTGACGTTAGCTTTAATGCCTTATTTGATGTAGCGATGAAAAGTATCCAAAAAAATAGTGCCGACTTTATCTTAGCTAACGATTTAACAGAAGTTGGTCCAAATGAACATCATGGTTATTTAATCGCCAAAGATGGCAGCTACACAGAAGCTGCTACCAAAAAAGAAATTGCACAGTTAATAAAACAAGCGATTACTACTGCAAGGAAAAATAAATAAAAGGAGCAAACTATTATGCGTCAAAAACATATCTTACTGGGCGTCTCTGCCAGCATATCTGCATACAAAGCTGCCGATTTAACCAATGAATTAACCAAACGCGGTTATGCCGTCGATGTTTTGATGACTCAAAACAGCACTAAATTTATTACGCCCCTCACGTTACAAACCTTATCAAAACGCCCGGTTCACACTGACGTTATGGTGGAACAGCGCGCGGATTTAGTCAATCATATTGCGCTTGCTAAGCGGGCGGATTTATTATTAATTGCACCAGCTACAGCAAATATTATTGGTAAACTTGCCAGCGGAATCGCAGATGACATGGTGACGACTGTAGCCATGGCCCTTGAAGTTAAAGTACCTAAATTAATTGCACCGGCAATGAATACTTACATGTATCAAAATCCAGTAACACAAAAAAATCTTGTCACATTAAAAGAGTTCGGGTATAAAGAAATAGAGCCTCGAGAAGCTTTACTAGCCTGTGGCGATTTTGGTCGCGGAGCTTTGGCAACCAATGAAACTATTGTCAAAGCTGTAGAAGCAACACTAAGCCAAAGGAGTTTATAATGAAAAACAGCAAAACTTTTGATCTTGTTTTAACTGCACTTTTTTTAGGCATCATGATTTTAATGAGCCTGGTACCCTTTTTAGGTTTTATTCCCATTGGTCCTTTAAATGCCACAATTTTACATGTGCCGGTTATTATCGGTTCCATTATTTTAGGACCGCGTTTGGGAGCTTTCCTTGGTTTTTCAATGGGCCTTATGAGTATCTATAATGCCACGACCAGACCTAATCCACTATCTTTTGTTTTCTCCCCTTTTATTAACGTGATTGGAACCAATCATGGGGATTGGAAAGCTTTGATTGTCGCGATTGTTCCTAGAATTTTAATCGGGGTTGTCCCATTTTTTGTTTATAAATATGGGCGTCGCCTTTTAAAAAATAAAGCCGATAGCGTTGCTTTATTTATAGCTGGTGTTAGTGGCGGACTGACCAATACTTTGTTGGTAATGAACTTCATTTATTTTCTCTTCCAAGAAAGCTATGGGACGTATGTTGGACAAAGCGGGCAAAGTCCTAACTTTTTATATGGTGCCATTTTAACTGTCATTTTCACACAGGGAATTCCAGAGTCAATTGTAGCCGGTGTCGTGACCGCAGCGGTTTGTGCTATTTTGTTACGCTTAACGAAGAAAAACCGCACCGAAATGTATTAACGAGCTGATTTTTTTAGCACGTCCTTACTCATGAGAACTACTTAGCAAATTTTTACTTATTACGACAAAAAAACTGGGCAAAAAGTTAGTTAACTTTTTGCCCAGTTTTTTGCTATTTTTCTTCACCAATAATGCGGACTTCTGTTTCCAAAGTCACGTCAAATTTTTCTTTGATTGTTTTTTGTATATATGCAATTAATTCCACATAGTCTGTTGCAGTGGCATTATCAATATTCACGATAAAGCCAGCGTGCTTTTCAGAAATTTGGGCCCCGCCCCATTTCAATCCTTGCAGACCAGCATCTTGAATTAATTTACCGGTAAAATGTCCGGCAGGTCGTTTAAAGACGCTTCCACAAGACGGATATTCCAACGGTTGCTTTGCCTGACGTAAAGCGGTCAATTCATCCATTCTTGCTTTAATTTCATCGTGATTTCCTTTTTTTAATTGGAAACGAGCATTCAAAATGATCGCACCTAAATCTTGTACGGCACTGTGACGATAGGAAAAATTCATCTCATTATGATCCAACGTCTTGATGATACCATCAGCAAACAAAACATCACAGCTTAAAAAGACATCTTTGATTTCTCCGTCGTAGGCACCGGCATTCATGAATACCGCCCCACCAATACTCCCAGGAATTCCACTAGCAAATTCAAAACCAGCCAAATTTTCTTTTAGAGCAGCGTAAGTCGTATCGATTAACTTTGCACCCGCTTGTGCTTCTACCACAGTATCTGTGACAGAAACTTTTGTCATCTGACTCAGCATTATGACTAAACCGCGAATGCCCCCGTCTCTAACAATTAAATTACTGGCATTGCCTAATACTAACCATGCAATATCCTCATTACGGCAATAATCTACCAAAGCTTTCGTTTCTTCCGTGCTTTTAGGAAACGCTAAAACATCAGCCGGTCCACCAGTTTTGGTAAACGTATAATTCATTAAAGGTTCATCTAGTAAAATACTAATTTCAGGAAAAGCTTGTTTAAATGCGTCTTTCATGAAAAATTTTCCTCTCTTTTAAAAACATCCCACTTATTTTAGCACGCAAAGGCATTTCTTGCCACCTAAGCTTCCTAATTAATTGCCATAGGTTGCTAAAAGTTCTGCACATAATTGGTGGCTCAAGAGAATCTTTTCCTGCGATAGGGGCTGTTTTTCTTTAACAGCAGTTAAAAATTGGGTTACGAGTGCTTCAAAGCCACGCTTAAATAACGTTGTTTGCCAATCATCACCACTTAACTGCAGCGTTCCTTGTTGTTTTAACTCGGTTAAGTTTGTTAAGTTTTCTAAAATCAATGTTTTACTTGGGCTCGTAACCTCATAACGTTCATAGTTTGCGCCACTTTTTAAATCCATGGTTAGCGTTGCACTCGTTGTTTCACTGGCTAGCAACATGGTAGCATATTCTAAATTATTCTGACTCACTTGTAAATTACCATAAACCAACCGCGGTGTTCCTGGCATTAAATAAACGGCTGTATCTACCAAATGTAAAAATAAATCATAAACTAAAAATTCCGGCGTGCCACTTCCGGCCAAACGATTTTTTTGCAAGTGGAGCTGTCGTTTTTCAGGTAAATCTTTTAGCAGGTTTACAAGTGGTGCATAGCGCCGATTAAATCCTAACATTAAAATCAAATTTTTAGCTGCTGCTAGCCGATAGAGTTCTTCTGTTTGTCGATAGTTTTCTGTTAATGGTTTATCGACAAAGACATGAATCCCGTTTTCTAAACACGTTTTCACTAAGTCGTAATGACTTTTAGTGGCACTATGAATCAAACAAGCTGTTATATTTTGAGCTAGTAATTGCTCCAAACTTTGATAAACATGCTGAAAACCAAAACGCGCTTGTAACTCTTCTCTAACCTTTTTATTGCGGGTTGCGAAATAAAATGTCGCTTCGTCTTGTTTTTTTAAATAAGTTGGCAAATAAGCTTTCTGGGCAATATTGCCAATTCCAATGACACCAATTTTCATTAAAACACTTCCTTTAGTGGCCTTTCCTTTCATCTTACACCATTTTTCGCTAAAATAAATAAGAATGTTTATTTGATAAGGAGGAAAAATTTTGAAATTAATCTCTTGGAATGTTAACGGCTTACGAGCTGTGATGAAAAAGAATTTTATGGATGTTATCGCAGAATTAGATGCAGATTTTTTCTGTCTACAAGAAACCAAGTTGCAAGCAGGACAAATTGAAATGGACTTACCCAATTATTATGAATATTGGAATTATGCTGAGAAAAAAGGGTATTCTGGTACAGCTATTTTTGCAAAAAAAGAAGCGTTAAATGTCAGTTATGGAATCGGCATTGATCACCATGATTTAGAAGGACGGGTTATTACGTTAGAATATCCCGAGTTTTACTTGGTAGATTGTTATACCCCCAACTCACAAAACGAATTAAAACGGCTTGATTATCGCATGACGTGGGAAGATGATTTTCGTAACTATTTAGTAAAATTGAATAAAACAAAACCCGTCATTTTATGTGGTGATTTAAACGTCGCCCATGAAAATATCGATTTAAAAAATTGGAAAACCAATCATAAAAATGCTGGCTTTACCAATGAAGAACGTGGCAAATTCACAGAGCTTTTAAACGCTGGTTTTATTGACAGCTTCCGCTACTTTTATCCTGAGCTTGAGGGCGTTTATTCTTGGTGGAGCTATCGTTTTAACGCCCGTAAAAATAATGCAGGTTGGCGTATCGACTATTTTGTAGTCTCCAAAGATCTAAAAGACAAAATGACTGACGCCAAAATTCATACTGAAATTTTTGGTAGTGACCACTGTCCAGTTGAATTGGATTTAAATTTTTAATTTGTTTTAAAAAGGCGACCAGGCGTTTGCTATTGTCGCCTTTTTTGTGCTACATTACACGAAGAAAGGGCGGGTAATATGAACTTTATTGCAATGGATTTTGAAACAGCCAATCACGAAAAACACAGTGCTTGTTCTTTGGCATTAGTCATGGTGCGCAACAGTAAAATCGTAGGGGAATACTATTCCTTAATTAAACCAGAAACACCTTTTTTCTGGCGCAATATTCAAATTCACGGGATTCATCCTGAAGATGTTGCAAATGCCCCCAAATTTCCCACCGTTTGGGAAGAAATTTCCCAATATTACAATCAAAACAGCCTGATTGTGGCCCACAACGCGCCTTTTGACAATGGCGTATTAGCCGGATGCTTAGATTATTACGGCTTAGAAAAACAACCTTATTTATCTTTATGCACAGCACGTTCTAGTCGTAAATTGTATCCGGAATTTCCCAATCATCGTTTAAATACCATGTGTGAAATGTTGGACATTACCTTAGAAAATCATCACGACGCTTTAGAAGACAGTCGCGCTTGTGCTGAGATTTTATTACGACAAGAAGCACAATTTGGCACCGATCCTTTAAAAAAAATGGTTACAATCAAATAGACGTGGCGTTTTCTTTGCAGCAACAAGCTGCCTGAAAACGCCACGCCTTTTTATTACTTTCAGCATCTGATTTACAAAATATCAATCAATCAAGCGTGCCATCAAATAAGCAGAAACAAATTCATTTTGTGGTGTTAAAAAGCTTCTTTGCAGCTTTCCTTCAACTACAAAACCGTATTTTTGATAAAGATGATAGGCTCTTTGGTTACGAGTTTGAACAGTTAACTCTAAACGGCGAATGATACCAGAATCTTCAGCCCACCAAATAATTTCTTCCATCATCGCAGCACCTAAGCCCATGCCCCAAAATTCTTTTAAAATTGAAATTCCTACCTCACCAATATGGGCGATTCGGGGGTTTTCTTCTGCCATAACAGAAGCAGCGCCAATAATCTTTTCTCCTGCCAATGCCACGAGGGATAAATTATTTGGACTCTCTAAAAAGGCTGCTAATTTTCTGGCTAGTTGCTCTTTAGTTAAGGAAAGTCCCTTTTCGTCCATAATCAAAAAATCTGTTTGACTGCCAATTTCCTTCATCACCTGTAAAAGTTGGGCTGCATCGTTTGGTTGTGTAGGGCGAATAATTACATCTACATCTGTCATTATTTTGTCTCCCAGTTTTGTAAAATTCGGTTTAAAAATGCTTCGCTCTGATTCCCTACTGCTTTAAATTCTACTTGACGCGCAAACTGATCGGCGTCAATTTTCGTTAATATTATTTCCAAATAATCTACCGGCAAAGCATCCCCTAGTAATTGGCCCCATTCGACAATCGATAAGCCACTTCCTTCAAAATATTCTTCCAAGCCCAGTTCATCGGCTTCTTGGCCCACACGATAAACATCCATGTGATAAAGAGGTAACCGTCCATCTTCATATTCTCGAATAATCGTATAAGTCGGACTTTTTACCATTCGATTTATTCCCATGCCTTGTGCAATTCCTTTGGTAATCGTGGTTTTTCCTGCCCCTAATTCTCCTGTCAAAATAATGACATCCCCAGCAATTGCACTAGCACCAATAACCTTACCTAATTTTTCTGTTGCTAAAAGATCTGTTAAAGCAATCATGATTGCTCCTCCTAACCAATAAATATCTTAATTTTAAAATATAAGTTTTGCTTAGTATAACTGGCTAAAAGTTAGATTGCAAAAGCAATGCAAAAAATTGCTAACCATAACAAAAGGACAACATAAGCAAAATTACCTCAATACCAACTATCAAAAATATATTTTAAAGGTTACGCTCCATATTTAAGTTTTCTTTCTTATTGTCCCACAAACTGCTTTTTTCACAGGTATTAAAAAAAGAAGTTAGAAAAGTCAATTTAACTTTTCTAACCTCTTTTATGAATCAATTTTTATTTTGCAGTATTTAATGTCTGGGCAGCAGTGATAATTGATAATTTATAAACATCTTCTTCATTGGCGCCACGAGATAAGTCTGACACAGGTTTATTTAAACCTTGCAAAATTGGTCCAATCGCTTCAAAGTTACCGAAACGTTGCGCAATTTTGTAGCCAATGTTGCCAGATTGTAATTCAGGGAAAACAAAGACTGTAGCTTTACCTGCAACATCTGAATCTGGTGCTTTTAATTGACCAACTGCAGAAACGTAAGCCGCATCAAATTGTAATTCACCATCTAAAATAATATCTGGTGCCATTTCTTTTGCGATTTTTGTTGCTTCCACCACTTTATCTACTTCTGGAGCTTTAGCTGAACCTTTTGTTGAAAAGCTTAATAATGCAACTTTTGGATCGATATCAAATAATTCTGCAGTTTCAGCGGATGCTACTGCAATTTCAGCTAATTCTTGTGAAGATGGGTTAACATTGATGGCACAATCTGAGAATAAATATTTTTCTTGGTCGCGACCACGAACCATTAAGAAAGCTCCACTTGTCCGGCTGACACCTGGTTTCGTTTTAATGATTTGTAATGCTGGACGCACAGTATCCCCGGTTGAATGAATCGCACCAGAAACCATACCGTCAGTTACGCCCATGTAAGTTAACATTGTTCCAAAGTAGTTCACATCTTTTAAAATTTCTTCAGCTTGTTCTTTGGTTGCTTTACCTTTACGACGTTCAACAAAGGCTGCTACCATTTTGTCCCAATCAGGATAATCGTCAGGATCTAGGATTTCAAATTGATCAATTGTGATACCACGAGCAGCGGCAGCTTTTGCCACTTCTTCTTTGTTACCAATTAAAACAGGCGTAATTAATTCTTCTGCTTTCAAACGTGCTGCTGCGCCTAAAATACGTGAATCAGTTGCTTCTGGAAAAGCAATTTTAATGCCACGACGTACAATTTTAAATTTTAAACTATCAAATAATTCCACCGGAATTACCTCCTGTATTTTTTGTCCTTCTCATCATACACTATTCACAAAAAAAAGAACAGTTCTTTTTGCTGTTACAGTAAAAAGGCACCGTTCTTTGTTCTTAATTTCACATAGTTACTCTTTTATTATATAACAGCAACCGCTTTATTATTACACTGTATTATACAGCATTAGGATCTTTTGGCAACTGCCAATTAATTGGTGCTTCGCCAAACTTGACTAAAGCATCATTGGCCTTTGAGAAAGGTCGAGAGCCAAAAAAACCACGATGAGCTGATAAAGGACTTGGATGGGGGGACGCAATAACAACGTGACGTGTTTGATCGATCATTTTAATTTTTTCTTGCGCACCTTTTCCCCACAAGATAAAAACGACTGGTTTTTGCCGCTCGTTTAACTTTTCGATAATTTTATCCGTCAGTTGTTCCCACCCTTTGCCGCGATGGGAATAAGCTTGGCCTGCTCGTACCGTTAAAACTGTGTTTAATAGTAAAACGCCTTGTTTGGCCCAGCTGGTTAAATACCCATGATTTACTGGCGTCACATTTAAATCACTCTGCAATTCTTTATAAATATTTTGCAAAGACGGTGGTATTTTAACCCCTGGTTGCACGGAAAATGATAACCCGTGGGCCTGGTTTTCTCCGTGATATGGATCTTGTCCCAAAATCACCACCTTGACATCTTCATAAGGTGTTAGCTCTAATGCTTCAAAAATATGATACATATTTGGATAAATTTTCTGAGTTTGATATTCTTGTTTCAAAAATTTTCGCAACTGCAGGTAATAAGGCTGCGAAAATTCCGGTGCTAGAATCTCTTGCCAACTATTATGAATAATTGCTTTCATTACTGCCTCCTAAATTCATTGATAAAGCTGCAACAACTTAGAGTAAATACTGCCACTGCCTTTATTATTAGACTTTAAACCACTCAAAGTTATTGTAGCGCAATTGTTAGGGATTGTCTTTGAAACCGCCACATTTCCCTGTAAATCTGTGTTAAACTAAAGACAAGTAATTTATAAGTAAAAAATTCTAACGCAATCTTTGCGTCAGATTTTTTAAAGGATGGTGCCGATTTTTTTATGATTAAATTAATTGCCTCTGACATGGACGGAACTTTATTAAATTCCCGTATGCAGATTTCAGTTGAAAATATTGCGGCGATTAAATATGCCAACGAACACGGAATTGAATTCATGGTGGCAACTGGCCGCAACCGCGAAGAGGCTCTGCCCGCACTAGAACAAGCCGGTATTAAGTGTGCCATGATTAACTTAAATGGTGCGCAAGTTTTTGATGCTGAGGGCAACTCTTTATTTACGGTTCCGATTGCTCTACAAACGGTGGCAGAAACACTAGATCTTTTGCGAGCAGCAGATATTTATTACGAAGTAGCTACAAATGAAGGTCTATATTCTGAAAGCCAAGCGCGGCGGATTGAGAATTTCTCTGAACACATGTCCGAAATGATGCCCCATTTAACTCACAAAATGGCAATTGCTATGACTTCTGCTCAACTAGAATTTTTACCTGTACAATATGTTACAGATATTAAAGACTTATTAGGAAAACCAGATTTTGAAGTTTTAAAAATTATTTGTTTCCATAAAGACGGTCCCGCTGTCTTAGGTCCAGTTGCAAAAAAATTAGATGAAAATGAACAACTTCACGTTACCTCTTCTGGTCAAAATAATATTGAAATTAATCATCGCGATGCGCAAAAAGGGATTGCCGTGGCCCATGTTGCAAAAGAGCGGAATATCCCTTTAGACCAAGTGATGACAATTGGCGATAATATGAACGACCTAAGTATGATTCAAATGGCTGGCGTGAGTTTTGCTATGGGAAATGCTAAGATCGAATTAAAAGAAGCTGCCAAATACTTAACCGAAACCAATATCGATTCTGGGGTTGGCAAAGCCATTATGCGAGCAATCGACGAGAATTTGGCGTAAACTTAATTTGATACGATAAATTTTTAGCTACTTTTTGAAGGAGGCGCTAGAATGTCTGAATTTTTCATTCAAGACAAACAGTTGAGTTCCATCACCCGAACCATTGTCAAAGACGAAAAAGGAAAATCTTTGTTTTTATTAGTGGGTCGTTGGGGAACAAAAGGTGATGCCCTCTCTCTTTATAAAATGAATGGTGAACTTGTGGCCAGCATCAAACAAATTAGTTTTACCTTTGGTACCCGTTTTGAAATTTATAAAAATTTTGAAAAAGTGGGGACCTTACAAAAGATTTTTCGTTGGCCGGGGGATTTTTATTACATTCAACAACTTCATTGGACAGTACAAGGTAATATTTATCAACATCAATATAGCATTCGTCATTTTAATCATCTGATAATGCGAATGGATAAAGCCACGTTGTTTTCTGGTGATTATTATGTCCTTGATGTGAGAAACGATGAAGATGCGCCTGTTTGCATTTGTATTGCGGCCATTATGGATTACTGGCTGTATAATCGGAGTAAAACCCAAAAGTTTGATTATCGCCTAACACCAAATTGTTAAAAAAGGAATGTACAACAGCTACGCTGTTAGACATTCCTTTTTTTAACTCTTCTTCATCTTATTTGTGATACTTTTCTTTTGAAAAATTAGGACAGTTGTCTATTTTGTACCAAAAGCTAACGTGAATTTTTTAATTGTAATGAACGAAGTTGTTCTAACCACGACAGCTAAGCGAACCAATACAAAACCTCCTAATTGAGCTAAAAAGACCGCTGATTTATTTTCAGCGGTCTTTTTTTACGCAATTGGTTTTTGCATATGCTCATACTGGTGACCAGCAATCATTGTTTTTGCTACTGTTTTAAAGCCATTTCGTTCATATAATCGTTTTGCACCCGGATTTTTCACGTCCACGCTTAAACCAATGACATCTTCGCCATCGCGTTTTGCAATTTGTGGGAGTGCTGCCAATAGTTTACCACCAATCCCTTGTCCCCGAAATTCAGGTGCTACAGAAATAGAGTCTAAATACCATTCTGGGTCAATAGTTTCTGGATCGGTAAAAAGGCGTGTATCTTTTGGGATCCCAAATTTTTCCAGCAAAGTGATTAACGGTTCATCAATCATTTTTTCCTCACTGGCAGGATAGCCATAAGCTACTCCGGCAACTTTGCCATCAACTTCTTTTACCAAGGCCCGTTTATAGCCATAACGGTAATCAGGAATTGCCACACTTTCTTCTAAGAGTGCTAATGTTTTTTTTGCTCCATATTTTTGTACAAAGGGCAACTCCATATCCTCTAAAATTACTAAGACTAAAGGTGCTATCGCAGCAGCATCAGACTTTTTTGCATAACGTATCATGTTATCAACCTCCACTAACAAGCTTAACACGGCTAAAATATTTTACCAAGGGAGCTTTTACAAATTTATCAAAAAAGCATGTTATACTTCAAGTTAAAGCAGTATTTATAAAGGAGAGATTTCCATGAACATTTATTACATGTCAATTTCTGGCAACACCCGTGCTTTTGTGACAAATTTACAAAAATATGCCGCGCAACAACATGAAATAGACACTAAAAATCCGACAATTACGCTACAAGCAGTCGACGATAATACATTACCAGAAGTGATTACTGAACCTTTCTTTGTCTTTGTTCCTACTTATTTAGAAGGAGGAAACGGTGTTGATAATGGCGATCAAGAAATTTTAACAGAAGCCTTACGAGAATACATTGCCTATGAAGAGAATGCCAAAAATTGTCTTGGCATTGTCGGCAGTGGGAATAAAAACTTTAACCGCCAGTATTGCCTGACAGCCAAACAGTACGCAACACAATTTGACTGTCCATTTCTAGCTGATTATGAATTGCGAGGCACACCAAAAGATGTAGCCCGAATTTACGAAGTTTTATTAACAGCTACAAATTGATCTTTTTACACCGATAAGAAAAGGATAAAACTGTCTTTTCTGATTTATAAAAGAAGTATCATTTTTTACAGGAAAAAAATTGATTTGACTACTTTGGCATTATCTGACTTTTTACCTGCCCAACTTCACGGATCGACCTTTTGGCAAAAATCGAAAGTTACAAAAATGCAAAAGCTATTTTAGCAAGTTTTAAGCCGTTGGCACGGACTGAAGGATTACTTCAGCTTTTCTTAACGGCTTAAATGGTCGGCTAGATAAAAAAAGCCACGTGTTTACTATTTTCGCTTGGCTAAAAAGTTCCACTCCAAGTACGCCTCCTTGGTCCTATTTTTAGTCCCTAAAAAATATAAAAAGTCGTAAAGTTTACAAAAATTTGAATGAATTTTTGTAGACTTCCGACTTTTTGTTTTAAATTTTTTGTTTCTGATGCTTAAAATATAAAATCCGTGCCTGTTTTGCTAAAAAATTTAAATAATGGGCTAAAACATACAAGACCATTATCACTGCGATTGCGGTCTCTATTTTTGCCAAATATTCAATAACGATAACGCGATAACCCATTGCTGTTAAAAAACTCCCTGCACTGCGGCTGGCAAAGGCTGAGATCGCCAGCGGAAATGTAAATGCTGCGTAGCTAGGATAAAATGGCAACCGAATCATTTTTATGACGTGGAAAATGATGAACCAATACAAAATCTGTGATAAAATCAATAGACCAACGACTAGAGCTATATTCGGTTTGAAAAAAGCTTTTAAATAGCCGGTTAGTTCCAAAGAACCCGGTGCCGCAATAATGGTAATCAGGGGAAGTGTTGCCTCGGCCATATTTTTAAATAAAAAGACGCGATGAATAATAAAAGGCAGTAATACCAAATAAAAGAATAGTCCCACCCAGAAATTCAACTGCCCGATTTCTGGAAAGAAGTTACTGCTGGTAACGGAAATGACACCAATACCTACGTAAACAATAAACCAACTTGGATACAGATGATCTATTTTAACGCTTGGTTTAATTAGAAAATGATAGGTAAAGTAAGTCATCAAATAATAATGAATTAAAATTGCCAAAAGCCATAGATATTTTACATAAGGTGCAATTGCTTGAATTTGCAGTAAATAGGTACATAAGACCATTGTTCCCATCGTGAATGTTGGGGATACAGACGCAATGATAGGATCTCGTAAACTGGCATGGGCATGGCGAAAAGTTAAAACTAGCTTTAGTAAGATTGCAACAAATAAAATTCCGGCAATAAGACCTAAACTATTGCCAAAAAAGTTTAAGCCATACGTTTTTAACACGTTACCGCAAGTCGCTAAACCCAAGATTAATCCGCAAATGGGAATAGGAATGATTTTTAGAAAGTCTCGCACTTTTGTTCCTCCTAATTGTAATAAAAAGATTGTTTACTTTCTCACTAGTGAGTTCGTTATTAGTATAGTGATATTTTGACTAAAAGAAAAATAAATAGTATAAATACTTATTATTAGTTTTTTTAATTAAAACGGAGGTCCTCTGATGTTACATCTGTTACACACCTTTGTTTCTGTCTATGAGACGAGAAATTTTACCCATACTGCCGAAGATCTGTTTTTGTCACAACCAACTATCTCAGCACAAATAAAAAAATTAGAAGAACATTTAAAAGTGGAATTATTCATTCGCAACGGCAAACAAGAAATCATCCCCACCAAAGAAGCTGTTTTCTTATATCCCCGTGCGTTACAAATTATTGAAGAGTGGGATGACACGAGTCAACGTCTTAAAAATCAAGAAAATTTCCGCCTCCAATGCATTATCGGCTGTTCTCATACTTGTGCTGTTTATTTTGTCCCGAAATTAATCCCGTATCTCGTCAAACAATTTCCAAATGTTGATTTTTCTATTAAATTGATGAATTCAGAAGAAGTCGGCCAGCAAATGGCTCAAAATAAAGTCAGTATTGGTTTTATTGAAAAACCAGAACGCAATGAGGCCATCAATCAAACAGCTATTTATGAAGATGAATTAGTTTTGGCTGGAAAAGAAGACTCTCCGTATTGGCTTTTACGGGAAAATGAATCGGGTTTACGTTTTTATAATGAAATTTATTTGCGGGAAAATAATTTATTGCCGCAAATTTTATATGTGGATAATAATGAAGCCATCCTAGCCTTATTGCGTGAAGGATTTGGCCGTTCAATTATTTCAAAACTGGCTATTTCCCATGATATTGCCTACGAAGCAATTCACGAACATCATTTACGCCATTTTTATTTATTGACCCATAAAGCGGTTTTTAAAGACGTTTTACGCGAGATTAGCGCCTACATTGAAATTCTCGTACCTCATTTATTGGAAAATAAAGTTTTTTAAACCTAAGATAAAAAGCTGGCCGAATCTTTATTTACTAAAAAGATTTCAGTCAGCTTTTTTATTTGCTTTATAAAAAAATAAGTATCATCATAACTTTTTTGTAGTTATTAACTATTTTTCCCAGCTAGATAAACCTTCATGACATTTTCCGTTAAAAGCCCAATGTTATGTAGCGTTGTTTCTTTTACCATGGCATTTTGTAAAGAAAGCGGCTTCGTTTGAATGGCAAAAACTCCGTCAAAATGATATTCAATCCCTACTGTATGATCTGGGCGTGCGCCACAAAAAGCAACAACTGCTAAGTTATGCCGCCGAGCTAGACGCGCCATACCTAAAGGTACCTTACCTTGGGCAGTTTGCTCATCAAAACGACCTTCACCGGTAATGACAAATTTACAATCTGCCATTTTTTCTTCCAGCTTTAGCATTTGCGCAATGGTTGGAAAACCAGGCTGCAACATGCCCCCGGCTAATAATAGTCCACCACCAATTCCTCCGGCTGCCCCACTGCCAGAAAAGACATTAACGTCAATTTTATCTTGAAATTTTTTTTGGACACATTTTGCGCCTGCTTCCAATTGCGCTAAAATAGCTGGTGTGCCTCCTTTTTGAGGGCCGAAAATATACGTAAAGCCATGGGCGCCTGTATAAAAATTACTCACATCTGTTAAACCAATTATTTTTTTTGCCGTAAAATTTGGTAGTCTTACAGCTTGCAAAAAGTCTTTGCCTAAAAGTAAGGGATTTTTTGAGGGAATATCTTGTTGATTAAGTGCCGCTAACATGCCCAAGCCGCCATCGTTTACGCCACTTCCCCCTAAGGAAACATACACTTGTTTTGCCTTTTTTAATGCCGTTAAAATTACCAGGCCTAAACCATAGGAATGTGCTTTTTGAATTGTTTTTTCACTAGGGGTGATCTGGGTTAGACCAAGAATTTGAGCAGACTCAATGATAGCCGTTTTGACGCCTGCGATTTCAGTTAGCCAATACTTACCTGTGATAGGCTGACCTAATAAGTCAATTGTAGGTACTGCTATTTCTTTGCCTGCAAAAGCGGCCGCTAAAATAGCCATGGTACCTTCACCACCATCGGCTATTGGTACATTACAACTTGCTATGCCCATTTCTGTCAACTTCTGACAGACGGCTGCATTTAATTCTTGTGAAGTAGCACTGCCTTTATATGAATCAATTGCCACCAACGCCTTCATTAAATCAACTCCTCCAATCACGCTTCATGCCTGTGAAAAATCCTGCCATTAAAAACCTCAAAAAAGTAGCTATAATTTTTTTACACTCTTTTTTGATTCACTCTTTTCTTTATTGTAGAAAAAAGCTGCGATTAAAGCAAAAATTTGACAATTCTTGATTCATTTTGCTTCAGATTAGTAGCAAGTCCTCATTAAGTAGAAAAACAATGAAAGAATGAAACGATTAATAAAGCTTTTCTTTGTGAAAAATTTACAATTTCTTTTCTCAGACAAAAAAATGGAAAAACGTAGCAAAAGCATTGCTATATTTTCCCATTTTTGATTATTTGCCGATTGGCCAAAAGTTATCTTTTGTTCCTTGTTCCATTCCCATTAAAAACTTCTGCCGCACATCTGGATAAGTTTTAGCAATATTTTCAACAAAAATTTTAATTTCTTCCCGTTTTGTTTTTTTATCCGCTGGACAGGGATTAAAAATGACAGGCAATGCTTCTCTTTTGACAAAGCGAATAATTTCTTGCTCTGGGATATAAAGCAACGGACGAATCAAAGTAACTTCTGTTTTAGATAAATAACTTTTCGGCTCAAAACTATTTAACTTGCCATGAAAGAGAAAATTCATAAAGTACGTTTCAATCGCATCATCCAAATGATGCCCTAACGCTACTTTGTTACACCCAAGTTCACGAGCTTTGTTATACAAAATTCCTCGGCGTAATTTGGCACATAATGAACAAGGAGACGCCTCTTTTCGCACATCAAAAACAACCTCGGCAATTTTAGTGGGAACTACTTCTAATGGGTACCCTAGCTGTTGACAAAATTCTATTAGTGGTTGTAAATTAACATCTTCAAATCCCATGTCTAAGCTAATTGGGACAATTTCAAATGGAAAACCAAGCCGCTCTTGCTTTGAAATGGTATCCAGAAAATACAACAAGCTGGTGCTATCTTTGCCCCCACTTAGACCAATTGCAACTTTATCTCCTGCTTCAATGAGTTGATGGTTTAAAATCGCACGCCGGATGGGATTGTAATAAAGTTGATTGTCTTTTTTCTTAAAACTCATACTAGCTCCTTATCAATCGACTATTTAAAAAAATCAGTTTTTAAACTATATTGCTTACCAGCTAAAATATCGTATTGAATTAACCGATAATCTTCATAAACGTCTTTTTTTGCGCCGGTAAGTGTTAAATTTTTCTGCCAATTTCCTTGTTTTAAATACATATTTTTTTCAAAAGCTGGCAATGTTTCTTCCAACTTCAAAAGCATAGCATAATAAGGTGTGACACCAAGACCTGCTTGCAAAAGCAAATTAGGCGCAAAATAAAAAGGACTTGTAATAACATCATGCTGATTACTTTTTGCTAACTTTTCGGCCGAATCAAAAATCAAAAACTGCGTTTCATGTAGGTTCGTACCACTATTTGCTTTTTGAATGGCATCTGAATATATCCCTGGCAGATGATCCCCCCAAAAAACAACGAGGGTTCGTCGCGGCAATTTTTTCACCGCTTCAGTAAAGCTTTGCAACGCCTCAGCGCTATAGGCAATGTCTTGTAAGTAATTGGCAATGGCTGAGGTATTTCCCTCTGCGTTTACTTGATAGGGAATATTTCCATATTTATTTCCGTAAGGCATATGGGTTTGCATTGTCACCAAGTGAATAAATTGGGGCGTTTTTCCCTTTTTTAAAATGGATAAAATTTCGTCATAAGCTGACTCATCGGAGATATAGGGATTATTTTCAATTTTATTTTGGTATTTCATTGTATCTTGGTCTAAAAAACGGTCGAAGCCTAAAATTTTATATACATCTTTGCGCTTATACATTGATGTGTCATAAGGGTGAATAGCGGTTGTTTGATAACCTTGTTCTTTTGTTAACGACACAATGGAAGGTAATTGCTGTAGTTTAGGAACAAGTAGCGTGTATGGTGTTGTCATTTGGGCATTTAATAATTCCATACTAAAACTGGTTAAAGCTTCGAATTCAATATTGGCAGTGCCGCCACCATAATTTTGCGATAACATTTTTCCACTATACGTTTTATTGGCCACTGCATAATAATCAGCCAATGGTTCACCGCTATATTTTACCCCTTTTAAATGTGCCGGATCAGAGAAACTTTCTGACATCACGTAAATAATATTCGGTTTTTCTTCGCTGCCTTTTTCACCTTGGTATTTCTTTACAACTTCTGTGACTTTCTCTTTAGAATAATCTTTTGGCTTAGTCATTGCTTCTACTCTTAAATTATATAAAAAACCGCCAACAAAACCGACATTATAGTAATTCATTTTTTGCGAATACGGAATCCAAAGAGCCGTTTTATTGTATGCCTTTCTTAATAAATTGTCATTGGAGTTAAAATGACTAGCATAAACTAAAAAAGATAAACTAAGTAAAAAGACAACACCGCGAATGATTTGCTCGGTAAAAGACAATTTACGGCTGCGATAAATACTGTAACCTAGTGCAATAACTGCTACAAAAATGGCAAGGAGTGCCATCAGAAAGACTGGCCACCCCACCAGATCTTTTAAAACACCTAATTGCCCTAACATCTTTAAATCATCGGGATAAATAGGTTCTTGTCTGGCGGTCATTTTTTGTAAGTCAGCAAAGCCTAAAAGTCCAATGGCGATACTATAAAATATGCCTCCAAATAAAAGCGAACCTGCAATTGTGGCAAAAATGCCATAGACTGCCAGTAAAACCAAACTACCAAGGAAAAATTTGGCTGTATGCCAAGAAAAAGCAAATTTCAAAGCTAAATCCAGTGATAAATTATTTTGACACCACTGCAAATATAAATTACTGATGATGATCAGTAAAAAAACGGCCACACCAGCTAAAACATATTTCATTTTTTTCATGAAGAAACCTTCTATTCGTTGTTTTTGTTAAATAATTTATTTTCGTAGCCTTTATTTTAGCGGTTTGTTTTACGGGTGTAAAGAAACTATGGAAAATTTAAAAAAGGACAAAAAAAAGAGGAACCAAACTGGTATCCTCTAGCCGTTGTTGACGGAGTCTTCCCCAAAACTCCACTTTTAGTATAAAATAAACCAAGTTATATAGCAAAAGGGAGGGGTTCATTTTAATTAAAAATTAATTTACACCATCGTAATCTTATTTTACTTCCAAAAATCATCGAAAACTGTAATCGGTAAGTGGCGCTTGTGTTGTCCTTTTGCCCACCAAGATTCAATTGTTGCTTGAGCACTTTTTGAAATTGTTTTTCCTTCTAAATAATCATCAATTTCATCATAGGTCACCCCAAGTGCTGCTTCATCGGCAATGAGAGGTTTGTCATCTTCTAAATCTGCCGTTGGAATTTTCAAATACAAGGCTTCTGGCGCTCCTAATTCTTTTAACAACAATTTGCCTTGACGTTTGTTTAAACGAAATAAAGGTAAAATATCAGCACCACCGTCACCAAACTTGGTAAAAAAACCGGTAATATTTTCGGCCGCATGGTCAGTACCAATCACAGCGCCGCTATTTGCTCCGGCAATTGCGTATTGCGTAATCATTCGCTGCCGAGCTTTGATGTTGCCTTTATTAAAATCCGAAACTTCAACGCCAGCTGCATTTAAGGCGTTCACTTGCCCATCAACAGCTGCTTTAATATTCACAGTTAGAAAAACATCGGGTTTTATAAAATCTAGTGCCATTTGTGCATCGGCTTCGTCGGCTTGGGTGCCATAAGGCAAGCGGACTGCAATAAATTGATAATTAACCCCAGTCTCCTCTCGTAATTCTGTAAGCGCCAATTGAGCTAATCTTCCCGCTAAACTAGAATCTTGTCCGCCACTAATTCCCAAAACCAATGATTTTAAAAAAGGATTACGTTTTAAATAAGCTTTTAAAAAGTCAATACTTACTCTAATTTCTTCTTTTGGATCAATTGTTGCCTTAACGCCTAACTCTTTGATAATTTCTGTTTGTAAAGACATTAAAAGCGTCCCTCCTCTTTTGTTACAGCCGCCACAGATTTGCGAACTTTTTCCATAATTGCCATTTTATGATTCCAACAATCGGTAGATAAATCTACTGGATATTGTTGTGGGTTCAAGTCACGTTTGTATTCATCCCATAAAGAATCTAGACATTCATGGGCATAAGCTTTAATATGCTCCAAATCTGGCAAGTCATAGACTAATTTACCAGCATGAAAAATTTCTTGTAAAACAGGCCGCGCACTAAAATCGCGAACAGTTTTATTAATAAAAGTGTGGACTGGATGGAACATAAAAATTTCTTCTTCTTCCCGTGGATCTTCATCCCAGAGCGTGATATAGTCGCCTTCAGATTTCCCATCTTTATTACGATTAATCCGCCACACTTGCTTTTTCCCAGGGGTCGTGACTTTTTCTGCATTTGATGAAAGTTTAATCGTGTCTACCATTTTGCCATTGTCATCTTCAATGGAAACTAATTTATAAACGGCACCTAAAGCTGGTTGATCATAAGCGGTGATAAGTTTTGTCCCCACACCCCATACGTCAATTTTAGCTTTTTGCATTTTCAAACTTAAGATGGTGTTTTCATCGAGATCATTTGAAGCATAGACTTTTGCTTGCGTAAAACCAGCTTCATCTAGTTGTTCCCGAACTTTTTTAGAAATGTAGGCCATATCTCCAGAGTCAATTCGAACACCTAAGAAATTAATTTCGTCCCCTAATTCTTTGGCTACTTTAATTGCCGCTGGAACACCAAGTTTTAAAGTATCATAAGTATCCACTAAGAAAACACAATCTTTATGGGTTTTAGCATAAGCCATAAAGGCATCATAGTCATTGCCATAAGATTGAACTAAGGAATGGGCGTGGGTTCCACTTGCAGGAATACCAAAAATTTTCCCAGCTCGCACATTACTTGTGGCATCTGCGCCCCCAATAAACGCAGCACGGGTTCCCCAAAATGCCGCATCAACTTCTTGTGCTCGGCGTGAACCAAACTCTAACAAAGGATCGTCTCCAATAACGGATTTAATTCGAGCGGCTTTCGTAGCAATTAACGTCTGAAAATTCACCATGTTCAAAAGGGCGGTTTCAATTAACTGCGCTTGTGCCAACGGTCCTTCAATTTGGACGATGGGTTCATTACTAAAAACCAAGTCCCCTTCTAATGCTGAACGCACTGTACAGCTGAATTTAAAGTCTGCCAAGTAATCCAAAAACGCTTCCGGATAGCCTGTAACTTCTCTTAAATAGGCAATGTCACTTTCTGTAAATTGTAAATTTTCTAAGTAGTGGACAAAACGCTCCAACCCGGCAAAAATCGCATACCCCGTTTTAAAAGGCATCTCACGAAAATAGCACTCGAAAACAGCATGACGATCGGCGCGTCCTAATTCCCAGTAAGTTTTCATCATATTCAATTGATATAAATCTGTATGCAGCGTTAAGCTGTCGTCAGGATATAATTTTTGCATCAGTTAAACTCCTCAAGATATTTTATGCCTTCCATTATATCAAAAAAACGCAAAAAGATAGGAAAATCACGCTTTTTCTTAGATTGACAACAAAAAAAAGAGAATAAGAGACTGCTCTTACCTCTTTTTAGCTCTATACTTTTTGATTTTGGTGAGATTCACCAAAATCAATTGACAGAGAGCTTTCTTTTTTTAGATATTCTTAAAGACTAAACTAAAATTATTGTTGTATGATGATGCAATCAAACTTAATGCGGATATGTTTAGTTTTCTAAAGGCGTATACTCCACTAAGATAATATCTTTACGGGGTTTGGAGAATTTACTGCCTGCTTCTTGCATTTTTTGTTTAATGTTCACATCAACAAAAACAGCGTGACGATCCACTTTTAACAAACGATGAATAATTGTATCGACTTCTTCTTTACGAATTTTCTTGTGATCGTTAATCAAAATTAGCCGAACCTTGTCATAGGTATCAGCATAAATGATTTGCGTACGATCAGCTGAATATAATTTGTAATATTTAATTGCCGTCTTGCCAAAAACAAATTTGGTAATATTAGGATAAAATGTTTCTAAGTTCAAATTTTTATTTACTGGTGTTTCGATTATTTTCATAACATCTTTCCTTTCAAGTGAAATTCAACTATACACTAACACTGTCATAACCTTTACTCATTGATATTATAACATAATTTGTTTTCAACTTTAGCGAAGAAAGTTTGCTTAAATTATGAAACAAGAGAATTTTAAAACACATTACCATCCAACTAACTTTATCTTTTAAAGTTCTATTTAGTCACTTATAGGCGCATTTTTCTTTGTGATTAGTGTCCAAAATAATTTATTAGAAAAAACTTGACCTTTACGTTGCGTCAACCCTTATGCTGTAAAAGAGAAATGGGATGAAACAACAAAAAGCAGGAGGATTACTCATGTATACGATTAATGAATTAGCCAAACTAGCAAAAATTTCCAACCGCACGCTACGTTATTACGATCAAATTGGTTTACTAAAAGCGTTACGTCAACCTAATTCTGATTACCGCTATTACGACCGTGCTGCGGTGGATAAATTGCAGCAAATTTTATTTTTTAAGAGTTTTGGCTTTACTTTGGCTAAAATTAAAGCAGTGATGAACCTCCCCCAAGCAGAACGTTTCGCTTTGCTTGAAGAACAATACCAAGCGCTTTTAACCCAACAAGCGCAGCTGAATGAAATGGTTCAGACTCTTTCTCAAACATTGGTTTATTACAAAGGAGGAGAACACATGAAAGATAGTGAAAAATTTGCAGCTTTTAAAGCCAAACAAATTGAAGAAAACGAGCAACGCTATGGAAAAGAGATTCGTGAAAAGTATGGGGAACAAGCCGTTAATTCCGCCAATGATAACTGGTCACATTTGACCAAAGAACAATATGAAAAAATGCAAGCAGCTCAAACTGCGCTATTTACGAATTTAAAAATCTTGTCTCAAGCAGAAAAAATTGATTTAGACAGCAGCATTTCAAAAAATGTTTTTAATGCTCACAAAACTTGGCTACAAATCGCCGCTCCTTTTTACAATTCTGCGTATCATCGCGGTCTAGCCGACTTGTATGTTGCCGATGAACGCTTTGCAGCGTACTACAACGACCACGTTGAAGCCGATGTTGTAGATATTATGCACGACATTATTTACCACTATACCAAAGAATAGAACAGTCTTTACTTCAAATTTTTTTGATGAATGCTCTTTAAATTTCGCCACCCTTTTAACTGAAGGATAAAAAAAGTGATGATCCCTGAGAGATCATCACTTTTTTAGTGTTAAAAATTACATCATACCGCCCATTGCAGCAGGATCCATTCCTGGAGCTTGTGGCGCTTGTGGTTCAGGTTTATCCGCAACAACTGCTTCAGTTGTTAACAACAAAGCTGCAACAGAAGCTGCATTTTGTAAAGCTGAACGTGTTACTTTCGTTGGGTCAACGATCCCAGCTTCTACCATATTTACCCATTCACCGTTAGCCGCATTAAAGCCCATACCGATTTCAGCATGTTTTAATTTGTCGATGATAACAGATCCTTCATAACCAGCGTTTTCAGCAATTTGACGTACTGGCTCTTCTAGTGCACGTTCCACAATTTTCACACCAGTTGCAATGTCACCATCTGCTTCAATAGCCGCAACTTCAGCGATAACGTTGACTAGTGCAGTACCACCACCAGAAACCATACCTTCTTCAACAGCGGCACGGGTTGCGTTTAAAGCATCTTCAATGCGTAATTTCATTTCTTTTAATTCTGTTTCAGTTGGCGCACCAACTTTGATTACAGCTACACCACCAGCTAATTTCGCTAGACGTTCTTGTAATTTTTCACGATCAAAATCAGAAGTCGTTTCTGCAATTTGATTTTTAATTAATTGCACGCGCGCAGCAATAGCATCTGTTTCTCCAGCGCCTTCTACGATTGTTGTATTGTCTTTATCAACGACAATTTTACTTGCTTGACCTAAGCTTTCAATTGTTGCGTCTTTTAATTCAAGACCTAAATCGTCTGTAATTACTGTGCCGCCTGTTAAAGTAGCGATATCTTCTAACATTGCTTTACGACGATCGCCAAAGCCAGGAGCTTTTACTGCAACGACATTGAAAGTACCACGAATTTTATTTAAAACAAGGGTTGGTAATGCTTCACCATCAACATCATCAGCAATAATCAACAATGGTTTTGATTGTTGTAAAATTTGTTCTAACAATGGCAAGATATCTTGAATGTTAGAGATTTTTTTATCGGTAATCAAAATGTACGGATTATCTAAAATAGCTTCCATTTTGTCGTTGTCTGTTACCATGTATTGGGATAAGTAACCACGGTCAAATTGCATCCCTTCAACAACGTCTAGTTCAGTTTCAATCCCTTTTGATTCTTCAATGGTGATAACACCATCGTTTCCGACTTTTTCCATTGCGTCAGCAATGTAGTTCCCAACTTGTTCACTACCAGAAGAAACGGCACCTACTTGCGCAATTGCTTCTTTAGAGTCAACGATTGAAGAAATGCTGTGTAATTTTGCTACTGCTGTTTTAGTTGCAAGTTCAATCCCACGGCGAATACCCAATGGGTTAGCACCAGCTGTAACGTTTTTAATTCCTTCTCTGACAATTGCTTGTGTTAAGACAGTAGCCGTTGTGGTACCATCCCCAGCAATATCATTGGTTTTAGAAGCAACTTCAGAAACAAGTTTTGCACCCATATTTTCAAAATGATCTTCTAATTCGATTTCTTTTGCGATTGTAACACCATCGTTTGTAATCAAAGGTGAACCATATGATTTTTCTAATACAACGTTACGACCTTTAGGGCCTAATGTTACTTTTACTGTATCGGCTAATTTATCTACTCCACGCACCATCGCAGCCCGTGCTTCTTCTGCAAATTTAATATCTTTTGCCATGCTAAAACACCTCATTTAATTTTTTTATAACGTTTTTTGTGTGATTATTCCACAATAGCGATAATATCTTTACCATTAACAATTAAATATTCTTTGCCTTCATATTTCACTTCTGAACCAGCATATTTTTCAAACATTACTTGGTCTCCCACAACAACTGGGATTGCGGCTTTTTCACCATTTTCTAAAAAGCGGCCTTCACCAACAGCGATAACTGTACCTGTTTGTGGTTTTTCTTGTGCAGCTGATGCTAACACGATTCCGCCTACAGATTTTTCTTCTTCTTTTGCGACTTCAATGATCACGCGATCACCTAATGGTTTTAACACGATAAATCCCTCCATCAATTTTCATGTATTAGCACTCTCAATAGTTGAGTGCTAACCTACAAGAACTATATTACTCATTTTACCCCCACAATGCAAGTTTTTTCCCTTGTTTTTTTATTGAAGAAATTTTGCCTATTTTCCGAAGTAATTGTCTTGCGAAAATGATTCAGGTATACTTTTATTAGACAACTAAAGGAGTAGTTAAATGTCACAAATTAAATATAGCTTTTCATCAATTTTATGTTATGCTTTCGTTTTTTTAATTCCTGCTATTATTAAAATAAACAACGGCGAGACCCTCACTGCTGGTTTATCTTATTTAATCGGCACTGGTGTTCTAATTTTTTTATACCAAAAAGTTCCGCCTTTATCCTTTGAAAAAAATCCGATAAGTCGAAAAAAAATTATTCTCACCGGACTGATTGGTATTTTATTGACCGTCTTATTAATCGGCATCACTGGCTATATCGAAACTTTTTTTAGTATAAAAAATAATTTTAATCGCAGTCTCAATATGATGGAAGTTTTGTGGCAGCGGCCTATTTTTGCAGTTATAGCCACTATCTGTGGTCCCATTATGGAAGAACTCGTTTTTAGACGGGCTTGTATTGGCTTTTTTGGTGAATATTTTTCTTTACCTTTGGCAATTTTATTTAGTGCAGCAGCGTTTGCGCTAGTTCACACCGATAGTGATATTTTAGTCTACTTTATTTTAGGCTGCTTTTTATCCTTTATTTACGTCAAGACAGGTTCAATTAAAACGGCCATCCTTAGTCATTGCGGTGCAAATATTTTAGTATTGCTTATTCAAGTATTGCGCTTTACACTTTAATCCTTTATTTTAACAGGCTTTTTTTTAGCAAAAAAAGTAGCTAACCGCTAAAATAAAGGATGTAGTGTTTTTTTATTTTTAAGGAGGCGTTTTGATGAAAATTGGAATTATTGGAGCCACAGGTCATGTCGGCAGTCATCTACTAAAAGCGGCATTAGACGATCATTATGATGTTACAGCGATCGTTCGTAGCCCTGAAAAATTGCAAGTAGCTGTGCCCGTGCTAAAAAAAGATCTTTTTGATTTAACAACTGCTGATCTCTCTGCTTTTGATATTGTGATTGATGCTTTTAACGCACCCCACGGACGAGAAGAAATGCATAAAACAAGCTTGCTTCATTTAGCTAAAATTTTGCGGAAAACATCTGTCTGGTTAATTGTAGTCGGCGGCGCTTCTTCTTTGTATTTGAATCCAGAGCGAACAAAACGCTTGCTAGATACCATTCCAGCCAGCTCTCCCATTCATCCAACGGCGTCAAATATGGCCCAATCATTGGCTGAGTTAAAAGAATTTCCTGATGTTGTTTGGACTTATGTATCACCTGCCGCAAACTTTATCTATGATGCCCCTTTTACTGGTAAATACCAAATCAACGAAGATATCTTGGAAAAAGATAGTGCTGGAAAAAGTGAAGTCAGCATGGCGGATTATGCGAAGGGTGTTATGGATTTAATCAAACAGCCACAAAAAAATATTCACATCAGTATTGCTGGCGATAGTACAAATTATTAAAAAAACTTCGCTAACACCCTTTGCTCTCAAAAATTTCCGCGGAAATTTCAGAAATCATTCCGCAAATTTTTGAAAATATCGCCTTATTCCTAGCAGCGTTAGCCCATGAAGCTAGACCCTAAGAAAAGCATCATGAACTTGATCTACTCTTTAGCAATAAGATAGAATCTTGATAAATTGCTCTCCAAATTTCTCAAGATTTTGACTTATTGTCATTAAGAGTTAGTTCATGAAGCTAGACCCTAAAAAAAGCATCATGAACTTGATCTACTCTTTAGCAATAAAAAAGCGGAGACAAAATTTTGTCCCCGCTTTTTTACATATAACTGTCGTTTATTCACGACTTTTTTCATATCAATACTTAAATTGCAAACATTTCACTGGCTTGATCTGGGTCTGTATCGTAAATTTTAAAGTTATAATCCACACCTAAATCATGTTCTTTCAAAATATTTTTCATCGTTAAATGGGCGAGCTCTTTCATATTGTTTTCTTTACTTAAATGCCCCAAGTAAATTCTCTTCGTGCTATCTCCGATGATATCTGTCATAACCAGTGCACCATCTTCATTTGACAAATGGCCTCGATCCCCTAAAATTCGTTGTTTTAAACTCCAAGGATAAGGTCCCATCCGCAACATTTCCAAATCGTGGTTACTTTCCACTAAATAGGCATCTGCATCGCGAATAATCCCACGAACATGATCACTGCAATAACCAGTATCTGTCAACATTACAAAAGATTTGCCGTCTTTGTGAAAACGATAAAATTGCGGTGCCGCTGCATCGTGAGAAACGCCAAAACTTTCAACGTCCATATCCCCAAAGGTTAGAACCTTCCCCATTTCAAAAATATGCTTTTGCGCGACATCAATTTTACCTAGCATACCATCCATTGCTTGCCAAGTTCCTTCATTGGCGTAAACATCCAGACCATATTTTCTAGCCAATACTCCCACACCATGAATGTGATCGCGATGTTCATGGGTAACTAGTATTGCATCTAAGTCCGCTGGATCTTTGCCTACTTCTGCTAATAAAGATGTAATTTTTTTGCCAGAAAGACCGGCATCAACTAGCAGTCGTTTTTTTCCGCTTTCAATATATAAAGAATTACCAGAACTACCACTGGCTAACACACTAATTTTTAAAGCAGCTTCTGCCATCTGCTAGACTTCCCTTCAACTAAACTAAAGCGTGATTGAAATTTACAACCTCACCTTCTAAACGATTTTTATTATACATACCTTAATTGGTATTTTCCACCTTTTGCAACGTATTATTTGTAATAATACGATTTGTAAAGGCGTTCACTGTTTCAATTTGAACATTATTTTTACCAGTTTCCACAGCTACTAACCAGGCAGGCACATAGACATTTTTACCTCGAACTTGTAAAATCATCACATAAGACAGCTGGCGCCACAAAATTTTGGATTTTGCTGGTAGTTTGTTATTGATGTAAAGCGTATTGACAGCATCTTTTTCACTGTATAAGCCCATCTTTTCCCGTAGTTTTTCAATTGCAGACAGATGGGTTTGCATATAACGAGAAACACGCAGTAGACCGTCATTTTCTTCTAAGATAATTTCCATTTTACTCGTGTCATCATAAAAAGGAATACCTTCAAAGCTTTGGGCACAAATAATTTCTGGATATTCTGGATCTGTTAACGACTCATGGGGGACATACATGTATTCTTGCCCAAATAAAACTTCATTTGAATCCTTCAAAAAAGAATCCACATTCTCTTTGGTTTCTTTACTATCTTTAATATAAAAATTCGTACTCGGCGTATAAATGAATTGACTGTGATTTTCTCCAACAAAGTTTGTCCCGCTGTTGAAGGCTGCACCGTTTTTTTCCTTAGCCGTATTGACAGCTTCATTCATATTTGTTGGTACCGCAGCCAAATAATATCCTTCTTTTATTTCTGAAGAAAGTTTGCCTTTGATACTAATCTCGTCTGCTTCCAAACGCTGTAAGATATCAATTTTTTGATTCGTACTAGAAACGTTACCTTCTTCATTTTTAGTAGCGTGATAAATATTAAATAAAAAGATATTCACACCCAGAAAAGCTAAGAAGAAGATCCATTCGATTTTTTTAAAATCCAATTAATCCGCCCCCGTTTCCTGCTGGATTTTAGCAATTAAACTATCATAAGAATACCACTGACCATCATAGCGGATATACCACATCGGGACTAAATCTACAACACCACTAGTGGCAGATAGATCTTGGCGACCATAAGCAATCACAAGCGATTGAACCAAACTTTGATCGACCCCCATATAAGCCAGGTTTTCAATAATCGTATGACTTGGCGGTAATTCCACGACCTCATCAGAAGGAATCGGTACTTGGATTGCATTCATACTTGAGAGAATTTGGACCGGCAAAGCACCGTTATCTGTTTTACTTTCTCCGTTTATTTTTAAATTAACTTCCCCTTGATAAGCATCCCCAAACACAGGATAGCCTTCCACGAAAATACGGTAAGTTATTTCATCTTTGTCGCGATCAAAATAACGTAAATTTCCCAAATTAGCACCAAGGCGTGTGATATAACTGAAGCTTTGGGAATAGATATCGCCCTCACCACCACTTAAGTCAATCTCCCCACGAAAATCAATGAGCTGCTTGTCTTCTTGAATACTCATATTTTCAGTGCCATCATATAAAACAAGGTTGCTAGTTTCTTCATTCATTTTTACATCTTGGGGATTTGTGAAAAATGCATCCCGGAATGTTGTATAAGATAAATTAGAAGCAATATAGCTATAACGCTTCAATTTGACCGGCGTTTGCGTATTGTATTGCATACTACTGATGCGATTTTCTTCATTCATTTGCAGCCAATTTTTTTCTGCGGCTTGGCTTGCAATTTGCGTAATCTTCAGCTCATCAATGGTTACTGGCACCTCGACAATTTGATGACGGCGCATATTAATAAAGCGAATTTGATGACTGTCAAAGTCAAGCTGCACCTTAGTAAAATGAACATCTTGCAATTTATCTAATGCTAAGTCTAGATTAAACATTTCAACATATTCCTTCACTAAAAATGGGCCAAAATATGAAAGTTCAACGCCATTTTTAATATCGACATCAGCAAAAAATTCTTCATCGCTGTCATAGTTTTTTTTCTCAGGGGTACCAAAACTAGCTTTATTCACTAGATTTTGAACATCCCCAATAATTGTGTCTGTAGATGTCTGCTTAATATTGCCCTCACCATTGACCCATACCAAACGTAGCGGTAAAAAAATGTCGGTTGCTTTTCGGATATTCTGGGTCGTACTGACAATCCGTTCTGCTTGCTTATTGGTTTGCAAGTTACTGCGCGCAGTCGGGCTCAACCAAATCATATAAGAAAGATAAAAACTTAATGCGATTAAAAAAATCAAACCGATACGAATAATACGTTCGGATATTTTCATTCCCACCATTCCCCCTCATATGGTTCATAAGGTAATGTAATAAAGAAAGTAGAGCCTTTGCCTTCTTTACTTTCAGCCCAAATACTACCACCATGGGACTTAATTACTTCTTTTGAAATTGCTAAGCCTAGGCCTGTACCACCTTGTTTTCGTGCTCGCGCCTTATCGACGCGATAAAAACGATCAAATACTTTTTGCAAATCTTTTTTTGGAATACCTAATCCTCTGTCTTGAACGCTCAAGACGATGTTATTATGCGTTTCCATCAAACGAACAGTAATCGTGCCGCCGTCTGGTGAATACTTGATGGCGTTATTCATGATATTATCAATCACTTGCATCATTTTATCGGTATCCACTTCAACCCACAATTCCCGTTTGGTAAATTCTCGCCGAATTGTATATTTTTTCTTTTGATCCTGGGAATTCATCATCATATCAAAACGATCCAAAACAAAATTCACTAGTTCATTAAAATTAATATATTCTAGTTGCATATTATTTTTACCATTATCCATCCGCGATAAATTCAAAAGATCGTTGATCATGCGAATCATACGGTCGGTTTCATCTAGCGTTACTTTTAAGAAATTTGGTGCAATTTCTTTGTCTTGCCAAGCACCTTCACTCAAGGCTTCAATGTAACTACGCATACTGGTCAAAGGTGTCCGTAATTCATGGGATACATTTGATACAAACTCCCGGCGTTCTTGCTCTGTTTTTTCCTGTTCGGTTACATCGTGCATAACGGCTACTAAACCACTAATAAAGCCCGATTCACGCCGAATCATGGAGAAGTCCGTCCGTAAAATAATTTCACTGCCATCTGGTGCTTCACGAGAAATTAACATTTCATCAGGATTTTCCAAAAGTTTTCGCAGGGTATAATCTTCTTCAATATCTAGTAGTTCTAAAATCGAATGTCCCACTGCTTCTTCACTGGTGACATTTAAAAGGTTGATTGCCATTTCATTAATCGTAATGACTTTTCCTCTTCGATCGGTGGCGACAACACCATCTGTCATATGCGACAAGACACTATCTAGCCGATTTCGCTCTGCTTCCATCGCTTCTTGCGTTTCTTCGATCCGATCTCCCAGTTGATTAAATGTTTCAGCCAATTGCCCTAACTCATCTTTACCATGAACAGCCACCTTACGACTATAATCTCCTCTGGCTATTCGTCTTGCTTGTTCTCGCATTTCTCCAATCGGTTGTGTGATCGAGCGGGAAACCAATACCGCCACGATTATTGAAATGGCCGCCGCGATAATCGAAGCAGTAACAAAAATCAGAGCCGTATTTTGAATTTCTAAGTATTGTTTTTCAATATCACTCTTAATGTAAACAGCTCCGATAATGCTATCGCCTGTGGGAGATTGAATTGGTTGTACATTAATGTAAACTCGATTTCCTGTTGTATCATCAATGGCCATCTCAGATTTTACGGCTAAATCATCAATATCGCGATAATCATTTTTTTTGCCGCGGGCACTACGATCAGAAACATTGGTAGTCGCTCTCACAATGCCTTTTTCATCCACAACTCGAATTTCAATAATATCGCCGCTTTTATTCGTGTCAATAATCCGCTGAATAGAAGCATCCGCTTCATCGGTCTCTTTATCATTGTCTTTACTCAATTCTGAGCCAAGCGTGCCGGATAAACTGGCAGCTTGTCGGTTCATACTCGTGGTAAAACTTTCGATCGTTTTATTTTCCAATCCGCGAATAAAATACGCCCCGATAATCTCGATCGAAATAATTAAGATCAAGATAAATGCCAGGGCGATTTTAAAGTTCACTGATTGAAAAAAGCGAACTTTTTTATTCATTCCATTACTCCTGTTCCGGATTGCGTAAATAATAGCCTACGCCTCTTCGTGTCACCAAATAATTAGGATGGCTTGGATTATCTTCAATTTTTTCCCGCAGACGACGAACTGTTACGTCAACAGTTCTGACGTCGCCAAAATAATCGTAACCCCAAACGGTTTGTAACAAGTGTTCTCTGGTCATTACTTGACCTAAATGCTTTGCCAAATAATGTAACAATTCAAATTCTCTATGGGTCAGCTCAATCGCCTCACCATTTTTCATAACCATGTAGGCTTCTGGTTGAATGGTCAAATCTCCAATGACAAGTTCGGAGTTTGGCGCTTCTTCAGCTTCTTTTGCCGCAGTAGAACCACGACGCAAGTTGGCTTTAACCCGAGCAACTAATTCACGGTTTGAAAACGGTTTGGTTACATAATCATCTGCGCCCAATTCCAGCCCTAAAACTTTATCGATTTCAGAATCCTTGGCTGTTACCATGATGATTGGCATATCATAGTTTTTGCGCACTTCCCGGGCGACTTCTAGCCCGTCAATTTTTGGTAACATTAAATCCAATAAAATCAAATCTGGCTCGACTTCTTTCACTTTTTCTAGGGCTTCTTCCCCATCAAAAGCAGTGTGTACCTCATAACCTTCTTTGGTTAAATTGAATTTGACGATATCTGAAATTGGTTTTTCATCGTCAACAACTAATATTTTCTTCATTAGAAGACACCTCTTTATGCTTCTTAAATTTGTCTCTATTATTATAACTCATTTTGACAGGCATTTCATTAAATGGAAAATTTCCTGCTCTAGCAGCCTTTTGAAAAGAAAAAGCTTAACAAAAGAGTAAGAATTAAGTCAAATAACACACCTTTTTTCTGACTTTGATTCTTCACTTGTTAAGCTTCCTTCATTATTTTTTTGATTAGTCTAATGCTTGAATCCCAAAACCTAATAATCCGGGACCAGTATGGACAACCAACGCTGGGGAAATTTGCCCAAAGAAAAATTCTTTGACTTGGGGAAATTCTTTTTTCAAGTGCGCCAACATCATTTCAGCCTCTTCTTTTGCATCACCATGAGCAACTGCTAATCGAACTTTTTGATGATTCCCGATTGCTTCAGAAATCAAACGCACTGATTTTTCCAAACTTTTTTTGCGCCCTCTGGCTTTGGCAACGGTATAATAAATTCCTTCATCATTGCATGAAATTATCGGATTTAATTTTAATGCATTGCCTAAAATCGATGCGACTAAACCAATCCGGCCGCCTTTTTGCAAATATTCTAAAGTTGCCACATTGAAGTAAACTTTGTTTTGCAACACTTCTTTTTCCAATTGGGCGATTAATTCGGTAAAAGATACTCCTGATTGCAATAGTTCTGCTGCTCGAATCGCTTGTAGGCCAGCCCCAATACCAATATTTTTCGTGTCAAATGCATAAGTAGTTAAACCTTCATAGTGCTCGCCTAAAAGACGAACAGCATTATTTGTCCCGCTCAAACCACCAGAAATTGTAATCGCTAAGACATGGGTAAACCCATCAGCTTTGATTTGATCAAAAATTTTATTAATCGTATCGCCATCAGGTAATGAAGTAGAAGGAATTTCCTGACTTAATTTGGCATAAATCTCTTCTGGGGTGATGTCTACTTTATCGGTGTATTCCCGATCTTTATAAATAATTTTTAAAGGAATCGTGTACATATGATTTGCGGCAACAATTTCTTGTGGTACGTCTGTTCCAGAGTCTACTAGTAAGGCAATTTTTTCTTTAGTCATTATTTTCTCCTTGTCGTAAATAATCAATCTCACAACTAATAACTTTTGCGGCTAGAATTTTATTGGCAAAGGCAATTGTCGCCGTTCGGGCTGCCAAATAAGCAAAAGGGATAGGTTCATTGGGGTAAGTTATCCCTTCACCTTGCGCTTGGCGGGCGATTAAATGAAGCGCACTTTCTTGCTCACGACAAAAAAAGTTATAGGCCTCACGAATGCCATCGGTACGTCCTTGAAAAACAATTGCTTCTTTTATTTCGGGAATCGTTAAAACTTGCTTCAAAGTGGTAATAGCAAGTAAAAACGCCACATGGGTTCTGGTATAACGTTTTTTAACTGGCGGTGGTATCAAGCCTAATTTGACGTAATTGTTTACCATTGACTTTGTCAAAAGCGGATGCTTGTCGCCTGTTGTCACAGGGGATAAATATTGATCAACTAATTGAATCACTTGATCCATATATAATTCCAAGTCAGGTAATTGGTCCCAACGTGGTAAATGGAACTCACTAATTGCTTCGCCCCATTTTTTTAAAGTTTCATTTTGAAAAGTATCATTCATTTTCATTACTCCAAATAAATTTATGATAATTATATAAAGTAGTTTTAAAAACTAGATAGAATATAACACATTCTACGAAACAAAACTAGCCAACTAAAGGAAAATTTTAGAAGTAGCCCCTAGAAAGTTTGCATAAATTTCCACAGCTTTTAGACAATAAGAGCAAAATATTGCAAAATTGCAACTCAAATTAAAATTTTTTACTTCGTGCTAGTAAAACGAGTTTATAAAGTGTGGCAGGAAGAAAGGCTTTCTAAAACTTGTTTTGCTTTCCAGCAGAAAACCAAAAAAGTTAGCTCAAGAGGGTGATGGCTAAAAAGACAGCTGCACTAAATTTTTAAAGTAAAAAAAAGACCTGTCGGCGGGGAACCGACAGGCAGGAGTAAAAATGAAAAAGTGTTAGGGTTTGTCTTAAAAAGACAGGTTATTGTTGGTACTCTTGTATAGTAACGAGAAAGTGTGAAAAAAGTGTGAATGAAGTTTTGCACCTCTGTAAAATTTTTCTTGCGATAAATTAACCAAAGCAAAAATATTTTCCTCTTTATTCTTGCATTTTCAAAATCAGAGTGCTAACATAAAAAAGTACTTTTCTTAAAGTATTTTGGGCCGTTAGCTCAGTTGGTAGAGCAGCTGACTCTTAATCAGCGGGTCGCGGGTTCGAGCCCCTCACGGCCCATTGGGTGCCAAACCCACGCCACCGGTATGATCTCGGCGTCTTTTAGACGTTTCGAAGAGATTGTATGCGGTGGTATTTTTTTGTCTTCAAAAAAGTGATTTTTAAAAGCGCAAGTAAACATCGCTTTTAAAAACCACTATCTAACAGTGCTATAACGTAATGATCAAATCGTGAAATCCAGCGACAGAAAACACTGCTTTTGCTTTCATGTCTACTTTTGTTTTCACATAGCAAATAGCGCGACCATTGCGTGTTCTTCTATATTTTTCACCATAATTGGTAATATCGTCCATATCCCCATTTTCAAAGCCTAAAAACTCGCAGTTTTCGCCTTCAAAGTGAATAACTTGATTGGTATCGGTTAGATTTTCCTCTTTGTCGACGATAGATAATTCAATTTGTTGGATTACTTCATCTTGTGGCAAAAGCATTTTAAAAGCCGTTGGCACTTGCCATAGATTGGCGGTTAACCGCTGTCCTTGCCCTACTGCTTTTAAAGTATCGATGATTGTTTTCCCATCTTTGTGGGCTGTCAAAATTAATGGGCCTGCTACAAATGGAACAATGGTCGAATAGTACCCCTCCACTTCATCAAAAGTTAAAGCAATTCTTTCCTCATTCACCTTCAATTCAAAACTGGCAGCATTCGTGTAGAGGCGAATTTCAACTTGTTCGCCTTCACTGTAATTCCATTTGCGATAAACAGCTTCCCATGGATCCTCTGATTTTTCTTTAGCAGGACGCGTAAAAAGACGGGCAGTTAATTCTTCTGACCACCAGCTTTTACGTTTATAAAACATCATGGTTTCATATCCGCACATATCCAGTAAACCACGATAAGTTCCATGTTTGGGCCAAACGCCACGAGATTCGCCTAAATAATCAATTCCCGTCCACAAAAATTGACCGGCAATATACGTGTTATCTTTTACCGCTAACCAATTTTGATAGCTGTGGCGATTTTCACTGCCGATAAAGGGCTTGTTCGGAAATAGGCGGTGATGTTTTTCATACAAGTGTTCTTTATAGTTATAACCAATGACATCTACACTATCTACTAAGCCCGTTTGATAGGATAATTCTGGAAAAGCAGCAGCCAGTGTCGTTGGCCTTGTTGCATCTTCTTTGTGGACGATTTCACTCAACTGTTTGGCAATCGTTGTCAGACGACGCGTATCCGGACGATTAGGATTATAAATTCGCTCTTCTACTGGTTTATTGGCGTCATTATTGCCTTCCATTTCATTGAATAGGTCATTGGCATACGGATCATTGGGATAGTCAATCTCGTTGCCAACACTCCAAGCGATAATTGAGGGATGATTTTTATTACGCAATACCATATCCACTAAATCTTTTTTGTGCCAAACTGGAAAGTCTTTGGCATAACCTTCATATTTTGGCGGATAGACATTGTGACCTTGCCACCATTTGTTTTTTGGGTTTTCCCATTCGTCAAATGCTTCATCAAAAACAAAAAAGCCAAGTTCATCACACAGATCGTACAAAATTTGCGCATGGGGATTATGCGCCATCCGAATCGCATTGCAACCAGCTTCTTTTAATTTTAACAAGCGACGCAGCCAGACTGCTTTGGGAACAGCTGTACCAAAACAACCGGCATCTTCATGCAGACAAACCCCTTTTAATTTTAGATTTTCGGTATCATTTAAAATAAAACCATTGTCAGCAGTAAAGGCAAAGGTGCGAATACCGACTTTTTCTTCATAATGATTCGCCTTATCACCACTTATAATACTCGTAGTTAAAGTATATAAATTGGGACTTTGCACCTGCCATAATTTTGCATCTTTTACAGTCGTTTCAAATTGAATTTTGCAAACTTCACCGGCTAGTAATGAAACTTCTTCATGCCCTACTGTTACGACAGTTCCATCTTCATCTGTTAAAGTTTGTTTAATCACTGCCGTTGCTTTTTTGGCAGTGAAATTTGTTACTGCTGTTTTGGTTTTCACAACAGCATCTTGCTCATTTAACGCAACGGTTTCAAACGTAATCCCGTAGCGATCCACCATAACGGGATTGCTGGTGACAATTGTAACAAGACGAGAAATCCCACTGCCGTTATACCAACGAGAATCTGCAATGTCTGTATGATCCACTCTAACGGCAATTACAAGTTCATCATTGGTGTTATAGCTTAAAATTTCAGTTAAATTAAATTGAAATGAACTATATCCCGATGCCCAGCCGCCAACATGATACCCATTGACCCAGACCTGACAGTTTTTATAGACACCATCAAAACGCAATTGCGTCACTTTATCGGTAACTTCGCCAATCTCATTTATGGCAACATGAGCCCGATACCAACCAATCCCCCCCGGCAAATATCCCGTACCGCTAGAGGCGGCCTTTGTAAAATCTTGTGTAATACTCCAATCATGAGGCACCGTTACATTTTGCCAGTTTTCGTCGTTAAAATCTTTTTGCCACGCGATTTCATTATCACCTAAATAAAAACGCCAATCATTAATGGGATATTTTTCCATTTGTATTTTCCTCCATTGTTCAAAAGACTCCTAAACTTTTCAACTTTACATTGTTTATCCAAAAGATAATTTCTTCAACTAGGCAGCCATTGTTTTTAATTAGATCTGTCTGTTTGAAAAAAGGGTAGAACCATTTTTTCGTTCTACCCGAACTAAGAAGAAATCTTAGTAATTTATTTATTTAATTCACCTAGGACAAAGTCAACTGCGCCTTTGGGATCACGGGTTAAATTAATATACTGCGCCCCTTTTGTCGCAATTAATTTGATACCTAATTTATCAGTATCGGTCTTAATATCTTCGTAGTAGCTATTTACTTGTGGCGCTAAAACAATAACATCGTAGTTATTCATAATGTCATAATGAGACCCATATGACCCAGCTGCTGCATTAATGTGTTTCCCGGTTTCTGCTGCACCTTTTTTCAAAGCGTTGGCCAACATCGCACTAGTTCCCGCACCAGCACACAAAACTAAAACATTTAAATCTTCATCGTAACCTTTGCCACTAGCATTTGGACTAACAGCAGGTTCTGTCTCAACAATAACAGTTTCATTGCCATCAACAACTGCTGCTGCACTAGCTGGCGCTAATTCTGGTGCAATTGTTTCTACTTCATCTATCTCTTCTACCCGTTGTGCTTCTTGTTCAACCAAAACTTTATCGTAAGCTTTACAAAACGGCATATAAATGAAGAAGTCGACTACTAATAATGTGGCAGCCAATAAAAATGAAATTGGTTGGAAATTAGTTGATAATACCGTACCAATTGGTCCTGGCGTAGCCCACGGCAAGACATACATGAAACCATTCATCCCCAAAATATCGATGAATAATTTACCAATAATTACATTGGCAACCGGTGCTAAACAAAATGGTACTAAGAAGTATGGATTCAAAATGATTGGTGCTGCAAATAGTAACGGTTCATTGACGGCAAACATGACCGGAATAATCGAAGCTTTACCAACTGCTTTTAGCTGTTTGGAACGCATTAACAAAATGAAGATAATTGGTACGATAAACGTTGCCCCGGTACCCCCTAATTCACCAATGAAATTCCCAAAGTTTTCCGTCAATGAATGAAAAGGATGTTCACCATTTTGGAATAATTTCAAGTTTTCTTCAGTATTTCCATACAAAGCTGAAGACAGGCCCGGTTTTACAACCGATGGACCGTGTACGCCAACAAACCAAAACATCGGAATTAAAAACCAAATCAAAGCCATTCCCGGATAAGACTCGGCGGCTGAAAAAAGTGGTGATAATAATTTAGAGAACATTTCCCCAAAAGGAGCATCAATGAAATAACGAGAAATCAAATCGATAATTGCACAACTTAAAACTGAAAATGAAAAAGGAAAGACATCTCGAAAATTTTGCGAAATACTACCGGGTACTTCTGGTGGCATTTTGATGGTAATGTCACGTTTGATACAGAATTTATACATATTAACGGTGATGAAGGCTGCAACAAAAGCTGATAACAAACCTTTTGTTCCCATGTAATCTGCGACAAAGGCACCGTCTGTTTTATTAACAGCAAGTAAAAGCATGCCACAAATTGAAGCTAGCATAACAGAAGTTTCGTTAATCACTTTACCATCAGGCATTTTGCGGTTCATAGAACCTGCTAAACAACGTGCTGTTGTTCCGGCCACCAACATCCCCACTAAGCCCATGGTAAAGTCATAAATTTTCCATAACCAGGTTTCAAATTCTGCTGGTAGTGTAATACCAAAAATTGGCGGGATTGCCGCAATCAAGATAAAAATACTGGAAAATAAGATAACTGGCATCGCTGCCAAGAAACCATCTTTGATCGCCGACAAGTAAATGTTTCTTGAAATCTTTTGAAAAGTTGCCTGATGCTTTTCGATTTGTTTAATAATGGCGTTCATTTCATTTCCTCCTTAACCTTTGTTTATTTGTTGTATTTTTCTTTATATAAGTCGACAAAGTTTTCTGTTAATTCTTTTAAAAGAATAGTCGTCATCAAATGATCTTGCCCATGAACAAAGATAAAACCGATATCTAAATCTTCACCTTCTGCTTCTGCGGCCAGACATTTGGTTTGAGCATTATGGGCCAAATTCAAATTTTCCTCAGCGTCAGCCATGAGTGTCGTAACATTTTCAAAATTGCCGGCCCGGGCTTCTTTAATAATTGTTAATAGGCTACTTCTAGCGTCACCAGCATATGCGACAATCTCAAAGCCCAGCATCTGTAATTCTTCTTTATTCATCATTCTCACTCCATTTTTTCAATATTCTGAATTCGTTTTCCGGATAATTTTTCGCAACTTCTACTAAAGTTTAAATAATTACTTTTGTTTCACTGACAAATTTATACCAATATGCCGATTCTTTGGGATAGCGTTTTTGCGTTTCAAAATCCACATAGAACAAGCCATAACGTTTGTTGTAGCCATTGGCCCAAGAAAAAACATCCATTAAAGACCAGATGAAATAGCCTTTGACATCGACACCCGCAGCGATGGCTTTTGCGATAGCATTAAAATTCCCCCGTAAATATTCAATCCGCGGACCGTCCATAATCACGCCATCATTGAAGTTATCTTTAAACCCTAAGCCGTTTTCAGTAATATAAATTTTTCCATAATTTGGATAGTCGGCTTTAATTCGAATTAATAAATCAGATAAACCTTCTGGATAAATAGCCCAATCCCAATCATTTTTAGGAATATCATCTCTTTGAACACGTTCACCAATTCCTTTGATCCGGTAAAAACTAGTTCCTTTTTCCCCAGTACCATTAAATCCAACTTCACTTTTTCCTTCGTAATGTTGTACCCAATGACTTTGATAGTTATTGATTCCCAGAAAATCAGTTTGGGTAGCAGCTTTTTCCATCTCAAGAAAATCTGACTCTTCAAAAGTAATACTTGTATCATTGGCAGCTAAAATTTCATTAACTAGCGCCATCGTTTTATCAGAATAGCGTCCTTTATAAGTTGCATCTAGTAAAAAGGCAATAGAGAGCGCATCATCTTTAGCTGCAGCATGAACATCTTCTTTTGCTTTGGAATAAGGATATTTTGGTTCCAGGGAGTGCACAACACCAATTTCACCAGCGTAATTGCCTGCTTTAAAAATGTTCACAGCCCGTGCGTGGGCCCACATCATATTGTGTAAACAAGTCACTACTTTTTTTAAATCAAATTTCGTTTCTGGCGGGAAGATACCTGTTAAATATTGATTCGTGGCCACAGGATAAATTTCATTAAAGGTACTCCAATAATGCACTTCTTTAAATTCTTCAAAGCAAAACTTAGCGTAGTTAACAAAATGTTCCACGTTTTCTCGGTTTAAAAAGTCACCATTATCAAATAATGTCTTCGGCGTATCAAAATGATGAATGGTAACAAAAGGAATGACCCCTTGTTTTTCACATTCCGCAAAGACGCGATGATAATAATCCACACCAGCTTGATTGACCTTTCCATAACCATTCGGGAAAATTCGACTCCAAGCAATGGACATGCGCAAACTGTCGATCTTAAACTCGCGACATAGTTTTAAATCAACTGGATACTGATGATAAAAGTCACTGGCCGGCTCTGCGGTGTATCTTCCTTTTTCCTCAAGCCACGTATCCCAAGCAACTAAGCCTTTGCCGTCTAATTGTGTTGCACCTTCAGCTTGGTATGCCGCAATTGCACCACCCATGATAAAATCTTTTGGTAGGGTTCTCATTTCTTTCATTACTAAACCTTCTTTCACAATAGTCGTTGAATATGAATTGCCAGATATACCCGCTCGCTATCGCTTAATTTGCGATTCGCATAATCGCTTACCAATTGATAAATTTCATTGCCAATCGCGTAGGCACGAGGATAATCTGTTTTGATATTTGTTTCCAAACTTTTAGAAAAGATGACTTGTTCTGCTGGCTGATCGAGTCTATCTGCAAAATAATTCAAATGAATCATTAAACGATCATAAAAATTTTTATTTTCTTCGGTTCGTACAATACCTTTATTTAATAATATTTTTTCTACCTGATTAATAATATCTTGACGGGGATCCAAAACTTCATTTGTTACAGGCTCCCCTTCCCGTTTGGCATTGATAAAATGCAGGGCAATCCGACCAATTTCATCATCAGGAAAATGCGCATTTAATCGCTCATTAATAATGGTGACACCCATTTTGCCAATCGCATATTCTGTCGGATATTCTTTACTCATATCAGGTAAGCGACTGACTTCATAGTTCCCTTTTTGCTGATTTTGATAGCTCCAATAAATATGATCGGTTAGTGTTACATAGATATATTCCTGAACTGGATAATTGAATTTAGAAATCGCCGTATCAATCACTTCATAACCGGTAGTAATAAAATTTAAAGGTAAATCTTTTAGCAGTGAAGAAAAATTTTGCTGGGACTCTTTATTGCGCAACATGAAAAGTTTACTAATATCTTCTTTTTTTAGTAAATCGCCTTTTTTCTTTTGAAAGACAATACCTTTTCCCATTGCAATAGCCTGCTCATCGTTTTCTATTCGAATAATGGCGACATTATTATTTAAGACTTGAATAATGCGATACATTCTATTCCCCCTAACTAACCAATAAAAAAACCGCAAATGATAGGATTATCATACCATGTAAAGATACTGGTACTCACCTAGCATTCGCGGTTTTTGCCTAATCGAATAGTAACAATCCACTACGTATTAACTTCACAAGTATCGTAACATGTAAACAAACACTTGTAAACCCTTTCTAACATATTTCTACTGTATTTTTTTCAAAAAAACACTTATACCAAACATAATCAAACACAAAGCAAATGTTTTTGCTTTTCTCACTCAAAATATTCCTTGCTAAATCAACAATTTAAATAAAATACTATTAGAAAATTTGCGAATTGAATAACACAACAAACCCACACAAAAAAACGTTTGCATTTTAACTTTTTTTGTCATTTTACTAAAATTTTTACTTACTTTTATAAAAATCTATTTAGAATTCCAATTGGTTAAAAGAAACTGCTATACTAAATACGTATAGACAGGAGGAATTTGCATGATTCGAATTGAAACCAGTCAGACAGAAACCATTGAACCTTTATTAAGAGAAGTTTTCACAGCGCAATATCAGGCACAATTTCACGATGAATTGCCCAAAAAACACGAAAGACTTGCCATTGCCGCAACCTTAGCAGATGAATTAGTCGGCGGATTAATCGCCAAGCAAGATTTTGAAAATCTTCACGTCAGTCTGTTAGCTGTCAAACCAGAATTTCAAAACCAAAAAATCGGCTCCCGACTTTTACAAGCCTTAGGTGATTGGGCACAAGAAGAAGGTGTAATTAACTTAACCTTAACAACCAAAAGTTATCAAGCCGTTGAATTTTATCAAAAAAATGGTTTTACTATCTTTGGCAGCCTACCGGATACACCTATGCGGGGCGTCACCAAATACTACTTATATAAACGTGTCACAAAATAGCGCACCTTCTTACGCTTAATAAAAAGAAGGGCTTTACCAATTTTTCTTCACGCTCAAAAACAAGAGGCGGTTTTTTCTCAACTTTTCTTCCTATTTTTAAATAGCGCAATAAGGGGCTATGACAAGGATTTTGTCATAGCCCCTTATTTTACTTTTACAACTACTAAAACTGTTCCGTTTTTTTCACAGGACAACTTGTTTTACAATCTTCACAACTGCTGCCTTTTTTTACTTGACGGTAAACAACAAAGGCTGCTGCGCCAAAAATTAAGAGACTTAAAATTATCGTTGCTACCATTTATTTCACTTCCTCTTTTAATTGATGCATTGAAATGACATCATTTTTAGGTGCGGGTGTTTTACGAATTAGTAAGAACAGACCGTAGGCTAAGACCGCGGCTGCTAAAATAGTAGCCGCATTCATTGGGCCTCCTTCAAAGATAACCCGGCCAAATTGATAGACGACAAAGCTTACCGCATAAGCTAAACCACATTGGTAGCCCACTGCGATCCAAGTCCATTTCGCATTGCCCATTTCCCGATGAATCGCGCCAATTGCTGCAAAACACGGTGCACATAGCAAATTGAACACTAAAAATGAGTAAGCCGCTACTGGTGTAAAGGCTGCTTGTAATGGTCCCCAAATTTCTACACCATTTTCAGAAACTTCATCTAAATGACTAAACAAAATGCCAAATGTGTTGATCACATTTTCCTTGGCGATCAGTCCAGTAATTGTTGCAACTGCACCTTGCCAATTTCCCCAACCTAATGGTGCAAACAATGGCGCAATCACACGACCTAAATTCGCTAAAATACTTTGATTGCCATCAACTGCTTTTAAGGTAAAGCTGTAATTGGACATAAACCACAAAACGATACTGGAGACAAAAATAATCGTCCCTGCTTTTTTAATGAAGGAAAATCCCCGATCAAAAGTTTGGCGGAAAACATTTTTGACTTGTGGCAAATGATAAGCGGGTAATTCCATAATAAATGGTGCGGGATCACCGGCAAATAAGTGCGTTTTTTTCAAGGCAATGCCTGACAAAACAATTGCGGATACGCCAATGAAATAAGCAGACGGTGCAACCCAACTTGCTTGTGGGAAAAAGGCACCGGCAACTAAGGCAATGATTGGTAATTTCGCAGAACAAGGCATAAAGGTCGTTACCATAACCGTCATACGACGATCTTTTTCATTTTCAATTGTGCGACTCGCCATAACCCCCGGCACACCACAACCGGTTGCAATCAACATGGGGATAAAGGATTTACCAGATAAACCAAACTTACGGAATAGACGATCCATTACAAAAGCAATCCGTGCCATATAACCACAATCTTCTAATAGTGACAAGCAGAAAAAGAGCACTAATAATTGTGGGACAAAACCTAAGACAGCTCCGACACCGGCAATAATGCCATTTAAAATTAGATCTTGCATCCAAGCGGCAACGTGCCATGCCGCGAGATTTTTCGTAACAAAATCCGGTACGACTGTTCCAAACAAGACATCGTTGACCCAATCTGTTCCCATGACTCCAATTGTTTGGATAGACAGATAATAAATCCCCCACATAACAAAGGCAAAAATTGGAAGTGCCAAGAAACGATTGGTCACGATTTGATCGATTTTATCGCTGATAGTTAAGCGTAATTCATTTTCATTAACGGTACATAATGCCATTAGGCGCGCGATAAATTCATAACGCTCATTTACCAAAATGGCATCACTCGTATCATCAAAGATTTTTTCTGTAATGGCAATAATTTCGTTAATTTCTTTACGCTGAATTTTACTTAAATCTAAATTTTCTGTTGCCAATTCATCTTTTTCAAATAATTTTGCAGCATAAAAACGTGCTTGTTTTTGCGCAACAGTATTACCTAAGACGTCAATAATTTCAGTTAAGGCTGCTTCTAAACGCTCATCATAAGTCGGATATGTCGTTTCAGGAGGAAATTTTTCCGCTGCTTGCGTACTTTTATGAATCAATTCCTGTAACCCTTGTTTTTTCAAGGCACTCATGCTCACTACCGGAATACCTAAGCCATAAGCTAATTTGTCCAAGTTAATGGTTTTGCCACTTTTTCTGATGAGATCCATCATATTCAATCCTAAAACAACAGGAATACCTGTTTCCATAAGCTGCGTCGTTAGATATAAATTACGTTCCAAATTAGTCGCATCGACAATATTGATGATCGTATTAGGTGAACCTGTCAATAAATAATCTCTGGCAACAATTTCTTCTGGAGTATAAGGAGATAAAGAATAAATCCCAGGCAAATCTTGAATGGTAATATTTTTTTGTTTCTTTAATGTACCGGATTTACGCTCAACAGTAACCCCCGGCCAATTTCCCACGGATTGCATGGAACCTGTTAATTGGTTAAATGTACTTGTTTTCCCACTATTGGGATTCCCCGCTAAAGCAAATTGCAAGTTTTCCATACTATCCCTCCTTTTTTAACTCCACTAAAATATACTCTGCTTCACTTTTTCTTAAAGATAATTCATAGCCACGCAAATTAATTTCAATGGGATCGCCTAATGGTGCTAATTTACGGACCGTTATCACAACATTTTTAGTCAAGCCCATATCCATTAAGCGGCGTTTGACCGCACCTTCGCCAAATATTTTAATAACTTTGCCTTTATCTCCTACTGCTAATTGATCTAAAGATAAGACTTCTTCTTTTTTTGCAGCTGGCTCGACGATAATTGCTTCTAATAAACTCTGGTCTAAAGCTAGGCGCGCATTTTGAACTAGGACAATTCCGTCTTGACCTTTACTTTTTAACAACACAACATGACTGCCGGGCAACAATCCTAAGTTTTGTAAATGCTTTTGAACTTCTGCTTGCGCTGTTACTTCTTTCACAACAAAGGTTTGATTGGGTGCAACTTCTGCTAATTTTTTCATGAATACTCCTTTACTGACAGGAATCAATTGCGACTGATAATTATTCTCATTTAGAATAAGATCTACCGCTAGCAAAGTCAATCAAATTTAAAATATTGTAATATTTTTCACATATTAATAATTATTCTAATTTAGAACTAGACCATTTTCTATTCTCATCATGAAAATAGAAAAGAAAACTTGTCCTTCTGCTATCTTTTCAACTTGTCTATCCCAAAACCACAATGTATAGTGTGTTTATTATTACAAAACACAATATCTAGTGTTTTTCGTTTGACTTTTAGTTTTACTTCTCTATACTGAGAATATAAAGAATTAAGGGGGCATTATCATGACGATTACATTATTTTCAAAAAACAACTGCATGCAATGTAAAATGACAAAACGCTTTTTAACTGAGAATCATGTCAGTTTTAAAGAAGTTAACATAGATGAAGAGCCAAACGCATTGAACTTTCTAAAAGAACAAGGTTTCAAAAGTGTGCCGGTAACAACTGCTGGTGAAACAACAATCATCGGTTTTAGACCGGACCAATTACGTAGTCTTGCTTCTTAAACGCATTTAACCGAGGTTGTATCCTAGACAAAATAGCAGCAGTCTAACTGGCAGATATTTTACAAATAGTGGAAAATTATTTTTACCAGTTATACAAGCATATTTTGCAATTTACGGGGACACCTCCTTTTTTTCGCATTTTTTTATTTTTTAGAGCCTAAAAAAAAGAAAGTTGGTCCTTCCATGAGTTTAAAAGAGTTAAAAGATGTTAGTTACTACAAACTAAATAACGAAATCAATCGCCCTGTTAATGGTCAAATTCCATTAAACAAAGATCAAGAAGCTCTGCAAGCTTTTTTCAAGGAAAATGTGTTACCAAATACCAAGCAATTCGCTACATTTAATGAAAAACTGGAATATCTTGTAGCGCAAGATTATTTGGAAGCAGAGTTTCTAACACATTATTCTGCTGCATTTATTACAAAATTATACGACTTTTTATTAGCCCAAAACTTCACCTTCAAATCGTTTATGGCAGCCTATAAATTTTATTCGCAATATGCCTTAAAAACCAATGATGGTGCTTTTTATTTAGAAAATTACGAGGATCGTGTCGCAATTAACGCCTTGTATTTTGCTGCAGGCGATGAAGAGTTGGCGTTAACTTTAGCCGATGAAATGATTCATCAACGTTATCAACCCGCAACGCCTTCTTTTTTGAACGCAGGACGCAAACGCCGAGGAGAATTAGTGTCTTGTTTTCTAATTCAAATTACCGATGATATGAATTCAATCGGCCGCGGCTTAAATTCTGCATTGCAACTTTCTCGAATTGGCGGAGGAGTCGGGATTACATTATCCAACTTGCGGGAAGCCGGAGCGCCAATTAAAGGCTATGAGGGTGCTGCAAGTGGTGTAATGCCGGTTATGAAATTATTTGAAGATTCCTTTAGCTACTCGAATCAATTGGGGCAACGACAAGGTGCAGGGGTAGTTTACTTAAATGTCTTCCATCCGGATATTATGGCTTTCTTATCGGCAAAAAAAGAAAACGCCGATGAAAAAATCCGTGTGAAAACTTTATCCCTAGGTGTATTAGTTCCCGATAAATTTTACGAGTTAACCCGTAACAACGAAGATATGTATTTATTTAGCCCTTACAGTGTCGAAAAAGAATACGGCGTTCCCTTCTCTTATATCGATATCACTGCAGAATACGACAACTTAGTTAAAAATCCGAATATCCGTAAGCAAAAAATCAAAGCGCGGGAATTGGAAAATGAAATTTCTAAATTACAACAAGAATCTGGCTATCCTTATATTGTCAATATCGATACAGCTAATCGTGAAAATCCGATTGATGGCAAAATTATCATGAGCAATTTGTGTTCAGAAGTACTGCAAGTCCAAACTCCATCTGTTTTAAATGGACGTCAAGAATATGAAGTCTTAGGTACGGACATCTCTTGTAATTTAGGTTCAACCAATATTGTTAACTTAATGGCTAGCCCTGATTTTGGTAAATCGGTCCGAGCTATGACACGCGCACTAACCTTTGTAACCGATAATTCTCATATCGATGTAGTCCCTTCCATTGCCCATGGAAATGACCAAGCTCATACAATCGGACTAGGCGGCATGGGCTTGCACACTTTCTTTGCTAAAAATCAATTGGTTTACGGTTCAAAGGAATCCGTTGAATTTACTGATATCTATTTTATGTTGTTAAATTACTGGACCTTAGTCGAAAGTAACAAAATTGCTAAAGAACGCCAGCAATCTTTTTACAACTTTGAAAAATCAGCCTATGCTGATGGCAGCTATTTTGATAAATATATTGCTGAAAATCATATCCCCCAATCTGCTAAAGTGAAAGAATTATTTGACGGCATTTTCATTCCGACAGGTGAAGATTGGGCCAAATTAAAAGCAGCCATTCAAAAAGATGGCTTGTATCATCAAAACCGCTTAGCAGTAGCGCCAAATGGTTCTATTTCCTATATTAATGACACAAGTGCCAGCTTACATCCTATTACTCGGATGATTGAAGAACGTCAAGAAAAGAAAATTGGTAAAATTTACTATCCAGCGCCTTATCTCTCAAATGAGACATTACCTTATTACACATCAGCTTATGATATGGATATGCGCAAAGTTATCGACGTTTATGCCGCAGCCCAACAACACATTGATCAAGGTATGAGCTTAACGCTGTTTATGCGTTCTGACATTCCCAAGGGCCTTTATGAATGGAAAACGGCTACCACCAAACAAACGACCCGTGACTTGAATATTTTGCGTCACTACGCTTTTCATAAAGGCATTAAATCGATTTATTACGTCCGTACCTTTACCGACGATGCAGAAGAAATCGGCAGTAACCAATGTGAAAGTTGTGTCATTTAACCCTTAATTACAAGTGAAAAAAAAGGGCTTGTTTTAACAGCTTGCATTTTTTGTGAGCAAGCTGTTAAAACAATTACGATTAGGAGGCAGATCATGGCAACTTATTATGAAGCCATTAACTGGAACGAAATTGAAGATATTATCGATAAATCCACTTGGGAAAAACTAACCGAACAATTTTGGTTAGATACCAGAATTCCGCTATCAAACGACTTGGATGACTGGCGGACTTTATCAGAACTTGAAAAACAAACAGTAGGCCACGTTTTTGGCGGGCTGACCTTATTAGATACCGTCCAATCTGAAAGCGGAATGGATCAATTACGAAAAGATGTCCGTACCCCCCATGAAGAAGCGGTATTGAATAATATTCAATTTATGGAATCCGTCCATGCCAAAAGTTACTCATCGATTTTTTCAACCTTAAATACAAAATCAGAAATTGACGAAATCTTTGAATGGACCAACACGAATCCATATTTACAAAAAAAGGCCGAACGAATCAATGAAATTTATAAAAACGGCACACCTTTGGAAAAGAAAATCGCCAGTGTCTTTTTGGAGACATTCTTGTTTTACTCTGGTTTTTATACACCTTTGTATTATCTAGGTAATAATAAATTGGCCAATGTCGCTGAAATTATTAAATTGATTATCCGCGATGAATCTGTTCACGGAACGTATATTGGCTATAAATTTCAATTAGGTTTTAACGAACTGGATGAAACCAAACAAGAAGACTTAAAAAATTGGATGTATGATTTATTATATGAATTGTATGAAAATGAAGAACGTTATACCGAAGAATTATATGATGAAATCGGCTGGACTGAAGAAGTAAAAACCTTCTTACGTTACAACGCCAATAAAGCATTGATGAACTTAGGACAAGATCCGCTTTTCCCAGATACTGCCGATGATGTTAACCCGATTGTTATGAACGGAATTTCAACTGGAACAAGCAATCACGACTTCTTCTCCCAAGTCGGCAATGGTTATTTATTAGGTCAAGTTGAAGCAATGGAAGATGACGACTATAACTTTGATCTTTAAGTAAAAAAGACTTCGCAAATTTCATTTTCTTTTGACTACTACTAGTGTCATAACAAATTAGTTCAAAAAAGCACCGCTACAATTATGATTATTACAATTGCCAGAATTTCACGGCAATTATGTAATGAAAATAATTTGGCGGTGCTTTTTCGTCTATTATAGGAAGTATAAGTTGTCCACCAGAAAAAGATTGATCTAACGGCTTTAGCCCTGTCTAGCTTTTTGAACTAACTCGCTGCGACAATAAGCCAAAATTTGAAAAAATTGGAAAAACAATTTATTAGAATTCCGTCTTATCGCTGGCGAGTTGAGCGAGTTCAAAAAACTTTTCTTACTGTCTAGCTTTTTGAACTAACTCGTTGCGACAATAAGCCAAAATTTGAAAAAATTGGAAAAACAATTTATTAGAATTCCGTCTTATCGCTGGCGAGTTGACCGAGTTCAAAAAACTTTTCTTATTGTCTAGCTTCGTGCACTAACTCGCTGTAACAATAAGTCAAAATTTTAAAAAATGGAACTGCTATGTATCAGGATTTTGGTCTTCTATCTCTGGGCTGAACCATTCCTTTAACTTCTCTTATGTTACACTAAAAGGGTGTAAATTCCGTTAACAAAAGAGGTGTCAAATGATTACAGTGTATTTAGCCTGTGGTGGCTTAATTTTCACAGCGCTCCTTGGTTTTGTACTTTTTATCGCCCATTATCTAACTTTCTCAGGTTATCTTGCTTTTATTTTTTTAGGTACTTTTTTAGCTGCGCTAACGCCTCCATTTGTTTGGCTTTTATTAGGGCTATTCTTTGGCAGTGCGATTTTCATCCATGCGATTAAAAAAGTTGCTAGTAACCAATTCGATACAATTGGCAAAAAAGGAGCCCAGCGAGATGCTAAACAGCTTTTAGCTAATAGCCTGCCCGTTCTTGTTGCTGGCTTATTAGCACAATTTTTTCCCGCGACTTTTAACTGGTCAGAAATTATGACAGCTCTGATCGCAGTCAGTTCTGCAGACACTTGGGCTTCTGAAATTGGCATGTTAGCTAAAGGGGATCCTTACAATATTCTAACGTTAAAAAAAGTTGCCACTGGTTTATCAGGGGGTGTGAGTTTGCTGGGAACTTTTGCGGCAATTGGTGGCAGCTTTTTAATTGCGGCAACTTACGCTGGCGGTATTTTTCTATTTACCCCAATCAGCTTCCAGCCTGCTACTTTTTGGCAGCCATTTTTACTTGGTGTATTGGGAATGTTTGTCGATAGTCTTTTGGGTTCATCTTTACAAAGTAAATACCGCTGCGTCGTTTGCCATCAAATAACTGAGCAGGAATATCATCACAATAAACCCTGCCAGCTTGTCCATGGACTAAAATTTATTGATAACGATATTGTTAATTTGCTTACCGGTTTTATAGTCTTAGTTATAACCATGTTTATTTAATAAGAATAGCAGGAAAATAAAATTATGCTAAATTGTCCTTCAAATTTCTCAAGATTTTGACTTAGTGTGCAAAGAGCTGGTGCACAAAGCTCCATCTCGAACATTTATAAATCATAAAATTTATAATTCTTTTAACAAAAAAGCACTTCATTACGTAAGCATTCGTCACAATGACGTACCTTACAGATAATGAAGTGCTTTTATTTAATTAGCTTTTATTATAATTTGCTGGCAGCTGCATCATCGACGATTACGACCACATCTGCGTGATTTTGTAGCGCAGAAGCAGGAAGATCTGTTGTAACCGGACCATTTACCATGCCGGCAATCGCATCTGCTTTGTCTTCACCATAGGCCATTAAGACCATTTTTTTACCTTGTAAAATAGAACCAATTCCCATTGAAACAGCTTTTGTTGGTACATCTTCAATTTTATCGAAGAAACGTTTATTTGCTTCAATTGTTGACTCCGTTAAATCAACCACTGATGTTTTACTATCTAGTGGTGTCCCTGGTTCGTTAAAACCGATATGACCGTTGCGACCAATACCTAAAATTTGGATATCAATTGGATGCGTTGCAATTACGTCATCATAACGTTTGCATTCAGCAATTAAGTCTTCTGCTTTACCATTTGGAACAAATGTTTCTTTGAATGGTTTTTGATTAAATAAATTTTCATTCATGAAGTAGCGGTAACTTTGTTTATCTTCTCCACCTAAACCGACATACTCATCTAAATTAACAGAAGTCATTTCTGAAAAATCTAAATCACTTGCCATCATTTCTTGATACAAAGTAATCGGTGTACTTCCAGTTGCTAAACCTAATGTATGGATACCATCTTTCATGGCTTGTTGAATAATTTCAAAGGCTTTTTTTCCGCCAGCAACGGCATCTTTTACGCGGATAATTTCCATTTTGATAACCTCTTTCTACGCTTGTTTGGTATAGCCCAATTATAGCACCATTTTTTTGTGTAGGCAACAAAAGTCTAGACCAAATTCCACCTTTTTTAAGAAATTTATAAACGTGTGACTAGATAAAATTTTCTCTCAAATATTGCGAGTATGCGTACAAAAACATGTGTTAGCTATAAAATTATGCTTACAAATTTTAAAAGTAGCAGAGTTTTTCTTAACAATCCGAGGTAAAATGTAAAAAAAACTTACAGACTGCATGCAGCCTGTAAGTCAAAAATTTATTTTTCTTTATCTTTTTTATCAAATAATTTGTTGATTTCACCAGCTACATCATCTTTTAAATCTTCAGCTTTTTCTTTAATTTTGCCAGCTTCTTGTTGTAGTTTACCTTTTAATTCTTTTGAATCATCACCTGTTGCCTTACCTGCTGTTTCATTTACTTTACCTTTAACTTGATCTTTATCCATTGATATAGCCTCCTTATTCTTTACTACTCTTCAAGTGTAGCAAAAATATGGTCAACTGCCCAATGAAAGAGCTTCATATGTGTCAAATTACATAAACTTATCAATTCATTTTGAATAGCAATTTTAAAAAAAAAGCCGAGACCCCAAAGGATCCCGGCTTTTGAAATAATCAGTGATTATTTAACTGTTACAGATGCGCCAACTTCTTCAAGTTTGCCTTTCAATTCTTCAGCTTCTTCTTTAGAAACTGCTTCTTTGATTGGTGCAGGAGCGCCATCAACTAATGCTTTAGCTTCTTTCAAGCCTAAGCCAGTTGCTTCACGAACTGCTTTGATAACTTTAACTTTTTGGTCGCCAGCTGAAGTTAATTCAACAGTAAATTCTGTTTGTTCTTCTGCTGCACCAGCAGCACCAGCTGCAGCTACAGCTACAGGAGCTGCTGCAGATACGCCAAATTCTTCTTCGATAGCTTTAACTAAGTCGTTTAATTCTAAGATTGTCGCGCCTTTTAGCTCTTCGACAATGTTTTCGATATTCAATGCCATGATTGATTTTCCTCCAATTTAGGTTTTGTTTTTTTTATTTAGATTATGCGGCGCTTAGGCTGCATCTCCATCTTTGCTTTCTGCCACTGCGTTGACAGCGTAAGCCACGTTGCGGACTGGCGCTTGTAGTACAGATAGCAACATAGAAAGTAGTCCTTCGCGGTTTGGTAATTTTGCCAAAGCTGTGATTTCTTCTAAAGAAGCCACTTTACCTTCAATGATACCGCCTTTTAATTCTAATGCTTTTGCGTCTTTTGAAAATTCGTCCATGATTTTCGCTGGTGCAACTACGTCGTCGTTACTAAATGCAACGGCAGTAGGACCTGTGAAAACTTCGTCCAAACCTTCTAAGCCGGCTTGTTTTGCAGCGCGAGAAAGGATAGAGTTTTTGATAACTTTCATTTCAACGCCTGCTTCACGCAATTGTTTACGTAAAGTTGTTACTTCTTCAACAGTTAATCCACGGTAATCAGCGATTACAACAGATGCAGCTGCATTGAATTTTTCAGCAACTTCGTCAACGATTTGCGCTTTTTTAGCGATTGCTGCTTCACTCACTTGTATTTCACCTCCTGATTTTGATGAACAAGGATTTTAGGCAAAGAAAAAAGCCTCTCCTTGTCACCGTAGACATAGAGGGACTATTGAATGTTCTCCAATAAACGTCCTCGGTAGGAAATTAAGACATACGTCACCTACTGTCTTCGGTACAGTTAATTATTAACCTTGACTACCTTACCATAGATAAGGTAGTCAAGTCAATGTTTTAATTACGTTTAATTAAAATGAAGCTTGGTCAACGTGAACACCAGGACCAAATGTTGTAGTCACTGAAATGTTTTTGATATATTGACCTTTTGCAGCTGATGGTTTAGCTTTCACTAACACATCGTTAATTGTTTTGAAGTTTTCAACTAATTTGTCATCTTCAAATGAAACTTTACCGATTGGCACGTGCACGTTACCAGCTTTGTCAACACGGTAAGTAACTTTACCAGCTTTTACTTCGTTAACAGCTTTTGTAACGTCCATTGTAACTGTACCAGTTTTAGGGTTAGGCATTAAACCTTTAGGGCCTAAAACACGACCTAATTTACCGACAGTAGCCATCATATCTGGTGTTGCCACAACTACGTCAAAGTCAAACCATCCACCTTGGATTTTTTGAACCATGTCGTCGTCACCAACAAAGTCAGCGCCTGCTGCTTCTGCTTCTTTAGCTTTTTCGCCTTTAGCAAAAACTAAAACAGTTTGTGTTTTACCAGTACCGTTTGGTAATACAACAGCACCACGGATTTGTTGATCCGCTTTTTTAGGGTCAACATTTAATTTGTATGCAACTTCAACCGTTGCGTCGAATTTTGCGATATTTGTTTCTTTTGCCAAAGCAACAGCTTCTTCAACAGAGTAAGCTTTAGTTGCGTCAACTTTTTTTAATGCTTCTTGCATTTTTTTGCTCTTTTTAGCCATTTTGTTTCCTCCTTGATGTGGTTATAACGGTAGAACCTCCCACGTGTCTCGTATTTTTCAATAGCGAGTAAACTGAGAAGCTACTTCCTCAGGGTGTAGAATTATTCTACAGTGATCCCCATGCTTCGTGCAGTACCTTCGACCATGCGCATAGCAGCATCTACATCAGCAGCGTTTAGGTCAGCCATTTTAGTTTCAGCGATTTCTTTAACTTGATCACGCGTAACTTTTGCAACTTTAGTTTTGTTTGGTTCGCCTGAACCTTTTTCAACACCGGCAGCTTTTTTCAATAATACTGCAGCTGGTGGTGTTTTTGTGACGAATGTAAATGAACGGTCTTCATATACAGAGATCACAACTGGAATGATTAAACCTGCTTGATCAGCAGTACGGGCGTTAAATTCTTTTGTGAAGCCCATGATGTTGATACCCGCTTGACCTAGCGCAGGACCTACTGGTGGAGCTGGTGTTGCTTTACCTGCAGGAATTTGCAATTTAACGATTTTTTCAACTTTCTTTGCCACGAGACATACCTCCTTGAGTCCGTGATGTGGTTAATTGGAGATGCATATTTCTCCTCCCACGTACTTGTGCTGCTACTAAATAGTAAAAACACAATTAAAAATGCGTGCCTCAAAATAAGCGTGAGTTTACGCACACTGAAATATTATAGCAAAATTCGCAAAAATTGCAACAAGAAAAGTTTAACAAACCTGCTTTACTCTCTTGCAATAAGACAGAAGCTTGATAAATTGCTCTTCCAATTTCGCGAGCTTTTGACTTATTGGCTTTGAGAGTTGGGTTGGTAAACTAGACAACAAGAAAAGTTTAACAAACCTGCTTTACTCTCTTGCAATAAGACAGAAACTTGATAAATTGCTCTTCTAATTTCGCGAACTTTTGACTTATTGGTTTTGAAAGTTGAGTTGGTAAACCAGAGAAGCTAGCAGGTCCTCTAGTTCTGATTAGTTAATTCGCTGGCTGCTTCTTGATCTAAAATTAGCGTTAAATTCGGGTGTAATTGTAAAATTGAAGATGGGATATCTTCTGTTACTTCACCAAAAAATGCTTTTTTGACGATTGCTGCTTTTTTCTTACCGTTAGCAAACATGACTAAGTGTTTCGCCGCCATTACGCTTTTTGGTCCCATCGTGTAAAACTCATTGGGAACTTTACTTAAATTGCCATCAACTTCTGCGGCCAATGACTCTCTGGCTTCATCGGCATCAGAAATATCCACAGCATATGTCTCAGAGCCAAATTTTGTCCAACCAGGCATATTTCCACAAAAATGGCCATCTGCACCAATACCCATTAAAATTAGATCCAAGCCACCAGCTTCCTTTAGACGCGCATCTTGTGTTTGCCAATTTGTTTCATCTAATGGATGCAACTGCTCTTTTTTGATATTAGCTGGTCCAAAATACAGGTCATTTAAATTGCGCATGGTAATGCCATAACCTTGGCTACCGACAATTGGAATTTCGTCAAAATTATAATAATGAACATTTTCAAAATAAGGGCGCCCTTTTACTTGAGGCACCATGATCTCGTATAGTCGTTTGGGTGTATTGCCCGCAGTAATCGCCAAATTAACACGACGACTTTCACTCATTAAACCTAGTAAAATATTGGCGGCTACTTGGCTCATAGCTTCATAATCTTTTTCAATAATTAGTTTCATTAATATCGCTCCTCTATTTTTGAAAACGTTTTATAAAATAATTATATCGTAAAAGAATGCTTTCGTGTAAATATATTGTGGTATCTGATTTTTTTTGCTATTATTGCGCAGTTGAATTGAATTAAAATTTCAAAAAACTTATCTTTTTTATAAGAAAAACACGCTTAAAAATTGTTATTTTTGTGTTAGACTACAAGTGCATAAAACGAAACGAGGTGCCTTCAATGGAACAGCTGAAATATCGCAGCGTTTTCGACATTATCGGACCTGTCATGGTCGGCCCTAGCAGTTCTCATACTGCCGGTGCGGCTCGAATTGGGAAAGTTATTCGCAGTATTTTTGGCGAGCAGCCTGATAGTGTTGATATTTATTTATATGAATCGTTTGCCAAAACTTATCGCGGTCACGGAACAGACATCGCATTAGTTGGTGGTTTGTTGGGGATGGAGCCAGATGATACCCGTTTGGCAGACTCTTTAAAAATCGCTTACGAAAATGGTATGGAAGTATACTTCATTCCTAAAAGTGAAAAGGCGGAACATCCCAACTCAGTCAAAATGGTCCTGCATAAAGGTGAGCGAACATTATCTGTAACCGGCAAATCAATTGGCGGTGGCAATATTCAAATTTCCGAGTTAAATGGTTTTAAAATTTCTTTATCTATGGGAACACCAACCTTTATTACAGTTCATCAAGATGTGCCAGGTATGATTGCTAAAGTTACCAATATCTTATCAAAACGCGGGGCAAATATCGGTACCATGACTGTCACGCGGGAGTCAAAAGGTGAAAAAGCGATTATGATTATTGAAGTTGATGAGCCGCAACCAGGTATTTGTGAGCAGTTAAAAGCTTTGGATCACATGTATACTGTTAATTATTTTGATTAAGGAGCATTATCTGATGTTTTATACAATTGCAGATTTAGTAGAACAAGCTAAAAATTATCCTTCTGTTGCAGATTTAATGATTGCTACTGAAATAGCTGTCACAGGACGAAAAAAAGAACAGATTATCGCATTAATGGAACGTAACTTAACCGTTATGGAAAATTCCGTTGCCGAAGGTGTTGCGGGAGTTACTTCTGTTACAGGTTTAACTGGCGGTGATGCTAAAAAGATGGATGATTACTTAAACAGTGGAAATTTTTTAAGTGGTGATACAATTTTAACGGCTGTCAGAAACGGCATCGCCGTCAACGAGGTCAATGCCAAAATGGGCTTAATCTGCGCTACCCCTACTGCTGGTAGTGCCGGGGTCGTAGCTGGGGTTTTACTGGCGGTACGTGAGCGTTTAAATTTAAGTCACAAAGAACAAGTGGACTTTCTTTTTACTGCTGGCGCATTTGGTTTAGTGATTGCCAATAACGCTTCGATTTCTGGAGCTGAAGGTGGTTGCCAGGCAGAAATCGGGTCTGCTAGTGCAATGGCCGCAGCGGCTTTAGTTTGTGCTAACGGAGGCAGTGCCCATCAAGCAGCCCAAGCAGTGGCGATTACTTTAAAAAATATGATGGGTTTAATTTGTGATCCAGTTGCTGGTTTAGTCGAGGTGCCTTGTGTGAAGCGTAATGCATTAGGTTCTTCTCAAGCTTTTATTTCCGCTGATATGGCCTTAGCCGGAATTGAAAGTGTCATCCCACCAGATGAAGTGGTAGTTGCAATGTATCAAGTCGGACGTCAAATGCCTTCTATCTTTAAAGAAACAGCAGAAGGCGGTTTAGCCATGACCCCTACAGCCCAACGATTGCAAAAAGAAATTTTTGCCAAACAAGAATAAATGAGTAACGGTTCTCCTTATAGTTAGTCTAAAAAAAGCATTATGAAAGCAGACGCCTTCATAATGCTTTTTGTTAAGCCGATTCTTGTAAGTCGCGACGATTATAACCAATAAATCCAACTATAAATAAGCCACAACTAATTAAGCTAATCACAACAAAACGGGTAAAATCAAAATCTGCTACAGGCAGCTGTGGCAACCATTTTAAAGCAGAAGTATTACTAAACCAATCTGGTAAATCTAAAATACCACCAAAATAACTTAGCGCAAAGGAATAACCCAGATATGCGTAAATCACTTTGCTAATTTTTGGTGCAAATCCTAAACATAATGCCGCTAAACTAGCAAAGAACAAGACGACTGGTAATAAATTAAAACCAGCTTCAAAAAATTCTTGTATCGGCATTGTTGCATTTTCTTTCATAACGCTAACTGCTGTTGCTCCTAGACAAGCTGAGCTAATGAAAACGCCGGCCACACCACTGATTATAGCTAATAAAACACTATTACCATAAAGTTTTAAACGAGAAACTTTAGTCGAAAACAACTGACTCATACGCCCACTGCTTTCTTCGGTGAATAATTTGTTTAAAATCGCAACAGGTAAAATCACCACTAACGCTACCATTACCATCATGATCGTGCCAGTAAAGGATTCAGCTAAACTTCCACCCGTATGCACAAACATTTGTTTTATTAATTCATTACCTTCCATGAAGCTTTGCATATCCTGATAAACAGAACCATAGGCTGCTCCCATCACTGCAAAACCAACAAGCCAACTGATGATCATGCCAGCATTAATACGCCAATACCAACCTGGTATAGACAAAAGTGCCCTGCTAGCATTTTTGCGCCCTTCTTTTTCTGGTAAAAAGCCTGCATTATAATCTCGTTTTCCTTCTAAATAGAAGCTAAATAATATAATGATCAGACTAAAAATAAAGCCAATTATCAGATAAGACCAATTATTCTCCGTAAATGGGTACGTAAGATACGTCCAGGAAAGAGGATTTAATTTTGATAAATCACCATTACTGATATCCGTTACAGCCCGCACCATGTACAACAGACCAATAAATCCGAGGCTGGCGCCTGTTGCACCTGCTGATGAAGGCATAATTTGTGCGAATAACAATCCAATCACAGCACCCAATATACCGGCTAATCCTACTGATGCCCCAAACAATAAACTTCCTTTTAGATCGATACTTGTAGCATGAAATGATGCCATTAAAATACCGATAAATAATCCCAAGACAACATTAATTAGAAATGTTTCAAGTAAAACAGCTAGCGAATTGGCTTGTCGTCCGACACGAAATGAACGAATTAATTCTGTTAAACCTTGTTCTTCTTCTTTTCTAGTATGACTAATAACATGTAAAGCGGCCACTACCATAGCAAATAAACCGCAAAACAGCAGCATTTCATTGGCATACATTGCACCAATCGTATATGCTTTTGCATCAGAAACGGGTGTTGTGCCAATCATCGCAATCATGGCTGGATTTTGCATCGTGTGATACATTCCCACTAACCCTTGTCCTTTTGAAAGTTCTTCAAAGGCGGAGACAAAGCCACCGCTAAATAACCCTAAACCCAGTAACCAAACAACAATTTTCTTCCAATCGCGTTTTAGAAATTGAAAAAATAATAAATTCCATTGTGAAAATTTCTCTGCCATTGCTGCCATCACCCTTCATAATGTCTGATAAACAAATCTTCCAGTGTCGGCGGTACAACTTCAAATTTTTCAACTTCAAATTTTGCTACCGCGGTTAAAATAGTATTTAACGCTTTATTATCGATCGCAAATTTTACTTCTGTTCCTTTTTGACTGAAATCGTAAACACCAGTAACATCAGCTAAACTTGCCACATCGCCTTTTGCAACGAGTGAAACCGTAGAGCGCGTCAAATGTCGCAATTCTTGGAGTGTGCCGGTTTCTACTATTTTGCCTTCACGAATAATAACAACTTTATCTGCTAAGCGCTCTACTTCACTTAAAATATGAGAAGATAATAAAATAGATTTACCAGCATTCTTTATTTTTTCTACCTCATCTTGGAAAACAGCCTCCATTAGTGGATCTAAACCAGATGTTGGTTCATCTAAAATATAAAGATCGGAATCAACCGACAACGCAGCAATCAACCCGACTTTTTGCCTGTTCCCTTTTGAATAGCTTTTGGCCTTCTTTCGTGGATCTAATTCAAATTTTTGAATTAATTCATCTCGCTTTTGTAAATTACCGCCTCCATGCAACTTCATAAATAAGTCGATAATTTCCCCACCGGTTAAATTTCCCCACAAGGCGACATCCCCTGGAACGTAGGATAGTCGTTTATGAATTTCGATACTATCTTGCCAAGCATCTTTGCCAAATACTTGAACATGGCCCGCATCTTTTTTTAAGATGCCCAAAATCGTTCGAATCGTTGTCGATTTCCCAGCACCATTGGGGCCAATGAATCCCACTACTTCTCCTGGAGCAACCGCAAAACTTACATCTTTTAATGCTTGAAATTTCCCAAAACTTTTTTGCAAGTTATTGATTTCAATTAACTGCGTCATTTTTAAGTCTCCCTTTTTCCAAAAAAATATTTTTGAACTATTTACTTAATACGAGTTCAATATTATGCATCTCAGTTGAAAATGTCAATCAAAAACCACCTACTTTTGAACTTATTTTTAATTTGCAGTTTAAAATTATTTTACTATAATATAAGTAGTAATGGATTAAAAAGGAGGCACAAAATTGAACGGTTTTGAAAAAAGAAGTGCCCAAAAAAAGCACGCCATCTTAAAGGCAGCAGCGGAAATAATGAATGGACCTGAAGGAAGCAAAGCTCTAACCATTGACAAAGTAACTGCTGCAACCAATATTTCAAAAGCTACGATTTTTAAATATTTTCAATCCAAGGATAATTTAATTAAAATGGTGTTTAAAAACTTTATGGCCGAGACAGCCCGTGATGCAGAGGAAATTTTACAAGAAAAAAGATCTTTTCCAGATACCTTCGCTGCCTTAACACAACTAAAAATCGACCGCTTAGACCAGGGTAGTCAACAATTTTATCTTGATCTTATGGCTTATTATTCGCAAACAGAAGATAAAGAATTAGCTGAATTCATGAACGGCTATGCAAAAAAAAGCAATGAAACACTCCTCACCTTATTTCAACAAGGACGAAAAGAAGGATTTATTGATCCGAAGTATACCGATGAATTTCTCTTTATTTACACTGAATCAATGATCGCAGGCATTGCCGAACCAGCAATTTATACTCGTGCATTGCCTTACATTGCAGAGTGGAGCGAAGTTTTACTAAAAGGCTTAGCACCAGAAAAATAAACGAGCCAATCACGCCTTGTGTGACGTGATTGGCTCGTTTATTTTCTTCACTATAAAGAAGAGATACATTTTTCAAAAGATAAATAGTGATTTGACCGCTTAGCACTGTCTGGCTTTACGCACTAGCCCTCTAAGAAATAAGGCGAAATTTCAAGAAATTTGTGCAGCAATTTCTAGCAATTCCACGCTTATTTTTCGAGCGCTGACCAAGTCAGAAAAGCTTTTCTGGTTGTCTGGCTTTGCGATTCAGCTCTTTGGCCATAAGAAGTCTGAAACTTTTTTATCGACTTCCTTATTTTCGTGCAGTTGACTATGCTGTGCGTTAGGACCATAAAAAATTTGGGTTGTCACGCTGTTGGTTTGTTTTAGTAAGGCGTTCACTGCTAGAGCACTCGTAGTTGGGACCATTTCATCATTAAACGTATTTTCATCTAACTGTCCAGCTAAAAGTAAAATTTTCGTATTTTTAGCTAAATTGGCTGCTAATTTTTGGTAATCTTGGTAACGACTAGAAACTTCAGTAGGCCCATTTTTTAATAAGTCGGCCATATCTTGATTGCTACTAGTGTCTAAAAAATCATTGAAAGGTGCACCAATCGCCACAAATTTTAAAATTTCAGGCTGTGACGGATCGTCAGGATAACTCATCATATACCGCAATCCCGAAACGCCACCCATCGAATGTCCTACCAAATTGACCGCTTCAACCCCCATTTTTTTTAAATCAGCCAAACAATTATACAACCATTCAGATTGTGACCATTCCGTATTTTTATTATCTTGAAAGATGACTTGAATCATCGGATTATCTTTTTTACCACTCAGTGTCCCTGTTGTTGTGATTGAACCTTCTTTAGAGACGGTCATAATCAACTCTTTTTTGGCTAAGTTACTTGTTTCTAGACGTTGCAACATACCGCCAAAAGAATTTTTAGTACCGCTATAACCGTGGATAAATAGCGTGGGTACCGCACTTTTTTTAAGGATTACACTCGTCTTTGGTTTTATTTGCGCTTTAGCAGTAGGATTGGCTTTTTTTTCATTTCCACCACAGCCAGCTAAAGCCAACAATAAAATAAGTACTGTGAGTATCTTCTTCATGTCTTCACTTCCTTTCGCCTAATTATACGCTACAATAACCTGCTGACGAAAATTATAGCTATTTTTAAAGAATTCTTTGCCTATCCCATTGTGCTTCTCGTCTAAAAAAAGACCCCCGTAAAAAACACGGGAGTCAGACTTTGTATTCAACTTATGCTTCAAAAGGGTGAATCGTTACTCCTTTAACAACCCGGTTAACCGTGCCAGTAGGAGACGGTGTATCTGGTGTATTCCCAACTTTAATAGAGGCTAACAGCGAAACTGTTTGGGCTACAATTAAAAATGGCAACGCTGCGTATCCGTCTGGTAATTTCACATCACTTGTTTCAAAAACAAAGTTATCACCACTAAAGTTTGATTCTGCTGCCTTTTGAGTAATTCCTAAAACAGATGGCGCAATTTTATCTGCATGCACCTCTTCTAAAATATCAACATCGTATTGACGCGTATATTCATCGTTGTTCACAAAAACAAACATAATTGTTTTATCGTTGATAAATGATTTTGGACCATGACGAAATCCCATTGAAGAATCAAAGATCGTAGCCATTTTCCCAGCAGTTAATTCCAATACTTTCAAGGAAGCTTCCCGGGTTAAACCAGATAGACTGCCAGAACCAAGATAGACGATACGTTCAAAGTCTAAATCGATAATTTTTTGTACCTCAGCTTCTCTAGCGATTGCTTCATTGCCTAAGGTTGTCATTGCATTGACGTAATCTTCTTTTTGAGTGAAGTCGTTAGTTTCATCAAAGACTAATAATGCGCTTAGCGCCATACAAGAAAAACTTCCAGTCATAGCAAAACCTTGGTCATTGGCACGAGCGGGCATCATTAATAATAAATTGTGGGCATCATCGGTAGCCGCTTTTGCCAATTGTCCTTCTGGAGCACAAGTAATGGTAATATGACGCAAATTTTTCACGAATTTATTGGCCACATCCACAGCGGCCACACTTTCTGGTGAATTTCCACTGCGGGCAAAAGATACTAAAATAGTCCAATCATCTGGATGTAAATATTCAGCCGGAGAAGCCACGATATCAGTTGTCCCGATACTTTCAAAGATAAATTTACGGTTATCTCCTACTTTACTTAAATAAGGTTTTACTGTATCGCCTACATATTGAGAAGTCCCCGCACCAGTGAAAACAACGCGGATTTTACCATGTGCGGCATCTTTTACTTCTGATAAAAAATTGTTAATTCTTTTTTGATTTTCTTTATAATAAGAAAATGCTTCTTGCCATAATTCTGGTTGTTGCTTAATTTCACGGGTGGTAATTTCTGCTCCCATTTTAGTTAATTCTGCTGCTGTCAGTTGAAACATTGTAATCCTCCTTTAATTTACAAACGTGATCTTATTTGCTCTTTAATTGCCATTGTGATGTACGATTTTATAGCGAAAGTGATCCGCACGGGCAACACTATAGGTGAACTCGATTATTTCATTGGCTTGATTATAAGTTTTGCGCATTAAAGTCAACACCGGCGCCCCTTCTCTAATATCTAAAAAAGGCGCATCTTTTGGCCGTGCAATATTGGCAAATAGCTCTTCTTCGGCTACTTTGACAATCTCATTATAATCTTCGCGAAAAATATCGTATAAGGCTTTTTGATCTAAATCTTCTTTGGTTAAGGATAAAAATTTATTTAGCGGCAAATAGGTGCGTTCTAGCATTAATGGTTCGCCATCAGCACTTCTGAGACGCTTCATTTTTATTAATTTCGTTCCTAATTTGACATTAAATTTCGTAGCTAAAAATTTGTTGGCTTCGATTGTTTCAAAATCCAAAACTCTCGTTTCTGGATGTCGCCCCAAAGATTTCATTTGCTCGGTAAAACTATACATACTCTGCAAATTGAAACTAGACTCTTTTAAGTCAGATACAAAAGTTCCTTTGCCGTGTTGCCGATAAATATAGCCAATTTTTTCTAACTCTTGTAATGCCAAGCGAACCGTTGTGCGACTTAAACCATACACATCTGATAATTCCCGTTCAGAAGGTAGCATCATATTGGCTTCGTATTCATTTTCAATTTTTTCTTTTAATAATTCGACTAATTGATCGTACAAAGGTTGTTTTTTTGCTCGGGTCATATGACACCTCCTCTAACTGGTTACTACCACAGTATGATTTTATCTTCTAAGGCCTATAAAGTCAATAGCAATAGTAAATAAAACGCTTTATTTTAAAACTTGATCTAGACCACTACCTAAAAAAATACCACTTATCAACTACGGATAAGTGGTATAATCTGTCAAAGTTTTTTTAAGGCCAAATATTAGGCCAAATGCCAAATCCTGAGCCTACTAAACCAATTACCAATAGTAACAAGATACATTTCAATGGTGTCCAGCCACGTTTTGATAATAAGAAGTATAAAAGTAAAGTCATAGCTAATGGAATCATTTGTGGTAAAATACCGTCTAAGATTTTTTGAATATCAATCGTAACCGGAGTTGTTTCATTACGGTTGAAGGTTACTTCAAAATCCCCTGAAGGCAATTTAACTACGCCTAAGGCTTTTTCACCTTCAGCTGCCGCTTGCACTTCTTCTGTCAATTTACCACTGTCATCTTTTTTGAAGATATATTCATCATATTTGTGTTCTTCCCCAGCAGGGACAACTGTTGTTACAGAATGAACAGCATTTGTTTCACCGTTTGGAATTTGAACGTTTACTTTTGTAGCACCGTAAACACAAGTTAGTGAACCTACGACGAAGATACCTAAAATACTTGCTGCCCGCGTAAATTCTTTGGCATTTTCGGTTAAGACACCAATAGCATCTGTTCCTAGTTTATAAGACCAGTTCATCAAGAAGAAACGTAACGCGAATTGGGCAATATTGAAAACAAGTAAGAAAATAAATGGTGCGGCAATATTACCACTGATAGCCATGTTTGAAGTAATACCAGCAGTAATCGGTACTAAGGTAAACCAGAATAAGGCATCCCCAATCCCACCTAAAGGTCCCATCGCAGCGACACGAACGGCACGAATTGTTGGAATATCTGCTTTATTTTGTTCTAGTGATAAAACAATCCCCATAACAAAAGTTACTAAAAATGGATGGGTGTTGAAAAATTCAAGGTTGTGACTCATGGAAGCTGCCAAGTCATCTTTGTTTTTATGAATTTTTTTCAAGCCTGGTAAAATACCATATAACCAGCCACCTGCTTGCATCCGTTCATAGTTAAAAGATGCTTGTAAGAACAATGAACGCCAAACCATTTTATTTAACGTTTTCTTATCCAGTGTTTCGCCGACTGATTGATCTTGATACGTATCTGGAATATTATATGCCATCTTCGTCACCTCCGAAGTCATTTGCATTGGCTGTTGCTGTTTTGAATTTAGATTGGATTTGGTAATCCCAGAAGGCTAACGCAAAACCGATAAATGCCAAGATAATCAAGGCTGGACCTGATAGACTTGGAGCTGCCATTACGATTGTTGCTAGACCAAAGCCCATAAAGTAAAAGCCCCACATATCGCGCGAAACCATAACTTTTAATAAAATTGCAAAACCGACATAACGCATCATACCGCCGGCAGCTGATAAACCTTTCATTAACCATTCAGGAATGGCACTAACGACTTGTTCACCAAAAGTTGCACCACCGATAAAGAATAAGACAACGATTAAACCAAAGATAGCACCAATTGCAGCCATCGCTAAATAGTTAATGCGGTCAATTCCTTTTGTGTTGGCTTCGTGAGCGTAGTTATCTGCAACAGACATCACTGGTGACATTGCAGAGAAAATTAAAGTAACTGCATATTGACCTAATAAAGAAAATGGAATTGCTGTTGCAACAGCTGCAGTTGGTTCTAATTTCAATGTAATCGATAAAATAGCGGCCATAATCCCACCGATAACGGCGTTAGGCGGCTGTGCTCCCCCAACGGGCATATTGCCGATGGTCATTAATTGATACGTACCACCAACGATTAAACCTGTTTGTAAATCCCCTAAAATAAGACCAATTACCATACCCGTAACAATTGGTTGATATAATGATTCCAAGAAACTGAATTGGTCAATTGCAGCGACAAACGTCACGATAAAGACCAATAAAATCTGAATGAAATTATAATCCATTCTTAAACTCCCTCCTTAAGCACAAGCTTAGTTGAATAGTTTGCTACTGTCTTCTACTGCTGTAGTTGGTACGCGGCGTATTTCAAGTTCCACCCCTAAATCTTGCAATTTTTTAAAGGCTGCAACGTCTGCATCATCCACGGCAACCGTTGTCGCAACTTGGCGTTTTCCTTCTGCCATATGCATGTTTCCAATATTCAATTTTTTAATTGGCACTCCTCCTTCAACTAATTTCAAAACGTCTTCGGGATTTTCCGCAATAATGAAGATTTTTTGTTTTGGTGATGCTTTGTGGATGATATCGATCGTCTTTTGGATCGAGAAATACCGTGTTTGAACTCCAGTTGGCGCAGCCATATCCATTAATCCTTGGCGCACTTTGTCTCCTGCTACTTTATCGTTGGCTACTAAAATCAAATTAGCTCCTAAAGTACCATTCCATTGTGTTGCTACTTGTCCGTGAATTAAGCGATTATCAATACGTGTTAATAAAATATTTGGTTCTGACATGAGAATTCCCCCTAAATTAAATGTTTTTTATTTAACGATTTCTGAAATTGCGTACCGAGAAACTTCAATAATAGTTCCTGACTTGACTTCAATATCCACTGTTTCTTTCTTTTGGTTAATAACTTTCACAGTGCCATAAAGCCCATTTGCAAACTTCACTTGTTGTCCTGGCGCAAGAGATTGATGTAATTTTTTGAAATGCTCTTTTTGTGACTTCATGCCACGGGCGCCAACAAAATAATAAATAATAGCAAAAGCGATTACAAAAATTAATACCACAATCGAAGCACCCAGAATACTGTTCCAAATGCTCATAATTAAATTCCTTCTTCCCCGAATTCCTCGTCTTCTTTAATAACCAGCTTGGGATGAACGACACCGGTTTGTCCGGCTGTTATTGCTTGTTGTGTTAATTGTTCTAAGTCTGTATTGGCATAACGCAAACCAATTGTTTCAATAAGCATGGGTAAATTGGCACCTGCAATAACTTCTACTGCATCAAAATCTTGTGCTGCAATCATTGCAGTTTTAAAAGGTGAACCTCCCAATAAATCGCTAAAGATTAAAACACCTTCACAGGTTTGATCTAATTGTTTTACCGCTTGTTTCATTTTTTCTTCAAAATCATCGACATTTTGACCATCCTCAAAGGCAATTACATCAAAAAAATCTTGTTCTCCGGCAATCATTGTTAATGCCCCGTAAACTCCCGGCGCAAACGAACCGTGACCAGTTAATATACAACCAATCATCTTATCCCCTCCTTGAATCTTTTGTTACTCTATCTGGTAGTAACCACAGACCAATTATAAAAGCGCTAACATTATCTGTCAAGAAAAAGTTTAACAAATAAAATAGCACGCTTAATCAGAAAAATCCTGTTTTTTTAAAGTAATTTCAACTAAAAAAGAACTAACAGCTTCATTTATTTAGAAAAGTAAAGGAAATACATAACTGGTTGTAACCTGATAATTTTTTTAATAATTAGCACAATATATCTAAAAAAATTATACTTGTCTTATAAGCTTGTATTTTTCAAGATCAACAAAAAAATACCTAAGTCCAAAATGTATACTGCCAATTTACACTTTGCAGTATGCCAGGCAATTAGCCTGAACATTTCTTTCTTAGGTATTTTTATAAAAATGTAAGACAAGTTTATTACAACCTATTTTATAGGCTATCTACTTGTTCAAAATCTAATTCCGTACTTGTTTCGCGGCCGAACATATCAATGTTGACTTTTAGTTTTTGTTTTTCTTCATCAATTTCAGCAACTTGCCCTTCCAAACCAGCAAATGCACCTTCAATGATTTTAACTGTATCACCAACGTTGACTTCTAAATCACTAGTTCTTGTACTCATACCGATGGAGCGTAAGATATGATTGATTTCTTCTTGTAATAAAGGCGCAGGTTTACTACCAGCACCGTGTGAGCCGACAAAACCGGTAACACCAGGCGTATTCCGCACTACATACCACGATTCATCTGTCATGACCATTTCCACTAAAACATAACCTGGAAAAGTTTTATGAACGACTTCTTTTTCTTTACCGTTCTTTAGCTCTTTTTCAGTTTCTTCTGGGACGACAACGCGAAAAATAAAATCTCCCATACCCATACTTTGCGCCCGTGATTCAATGTTTGCTTTAACTTTGTTTTCATAACCAGAATACGTGTGCAGCACATACCAGTTTCTTTCAAATGATTCCATTTGTTTGGCTCCTTTTGTCTAAAATAAAAAAACCTCAGTTACCCGAAGTTTTTTCTTCTTGGCTATTATAGCATTTTTTGTATTATTCAGCTAGTTAATTTATTTTAAAATCCAGCCGAAGACACTCTTAATCACAGTGTCCATCACAAAAAACATTGCAGCAAAAATCAAAGATGTTTCAATGACAACCAATGTATCTTTGCGTAACTGAGCTTTGGTGGGCCATGTTACATTTTTCATTTCGTCTATTACACTACGTAAAAATTTCATGCCTGCTGCCTCCTATTTGGTTTCTCGATGCAATGTATATTGATTGCAATATTTACAAAATTTATTAATCTCCAAACGTTCGCCTTTTTTCCCTTCACTCACTGATTTAGTGTAGTTACGAGATCCGCAAACGGAGCAGGCTAAAGCGGCTTTTTTCGCACCCATCTTTATGGCCTCCTTCAAATTTATCACACTTTTAAAACTACCCGAGTTTCGGTTAATTTCTTCACAAAAGTACACTTTAACTTAGCATGTTTTTTTCAGACTGTCAATGAAGGTAGTCGGTTATGTCTTTTTATAGAGAATATGATATGATTAATTTGTTAAATTGGAGACAATGGAGGGTTTGTTATGTTACTTAAAACCATGGTGTATAAAAAAAGAGATTTGACTACGGTCAAAGAAACAGCAACACTGGCTGAAGCATTGGAAATTCTAGAAGATTCTGGTTTCCGCTGTGTACCGATTCTAGATGAAAGTGAAAAAATTTTCCGCGGCAACATTTATAAAATGCACATTTACCGCCACAAAGCTAACGGCGGTGATATGAATTTACCTGTTACTCATTTATTGAAAAATGCAACAAAATTTATTTATGTAAATTCTTCTTTCTTTAAAGTATTCTTTACGATTAAAGAACTTCCTTATATTGCGGTTTTAAATGAAAATAATGAATTTTATGGTATTTTAACTCATAGTTCCTTATTAAATATGTTATCCCAATCGTGGAGTATTGATCAGGGAAGTTACGTTTTAACAATTGCCTCAACAGGTAAACAAGGTGATTTAGCTGCTATTAGTAAAATCATCGCAAAATACAGTAGCATCGCCAGCTGTATTACCTTAGATATCGGTAAAGATGAATTTATTCGTCGCACATTAATTACACTGCCAGCCAAAACTGACAAAGCGTTGTGCGATAAAATTATTAGTCATTTAGAAAGTAAGAATTTCAAAGTTGTTGAAGTTGAAGATCTAACTCTTTCAGAATAAAAAAATCATAGCTGATTTTTGAAAATATGGGCTAAGGTCTTGGCTATTTACTGATTAAAATTAAAACAGAAGCTAAAAAAATGGACTTGGCAAAAAATTGCTAAGTCCATTTATGCTATACGTTTAAAATTGTTTATCAAAATTCACGCTATTATTTAACCAGTACATCAATGGTGCGGAAATACTCATAATAATCAGTTCACTTAAAGCTGTAGTGAAGTACGTTGGCCAAAATGGTAAATTAGCCGTAATCATTAGCATGATAGCAATTAAGAACATACTAAAAGTGAAAAAGGCAATATTTAGACCTAACAATACTTTTTTGTCTTTGACTTTATTTTGTAAAAAGCTCGTGAGACTTAAAGCCAATAGTGTCTGCGCGCCACCAAAGAGCACATCTAAAATACCATAACCAAATAAGGCATTATAAATGACGACGCCTAAAAAGACTCCCCACAAATATTTACGATTAAAAACAACTAAATGATTCAAACTTTCTGAGACCCGAAATTGAATAGGTCCCGCAGAAAAGGGCGTAATAAGCGAAAGGGCGACATATAAAGCCGCAACAATTGCATTTACCGCCAAAACTTTAACATTACTGCTACGTTTACTCATTTGCACAAATTATTCCTTCTTTCTCCGAGTTTTGATGACGCGGGATGGTTGATGAACCGCGGGAGGTTAACTGGCCTTTTTAAGTTTTTTGATGTCTTGATCCATTTTAACTACAGCAGCTATCTTTTTACTAGTTCTTTGTTTTTTACTGGCAATGAAATAAACACAAAAAAATAGACTATAAATGCTTAACGCCATAATCTGACAGCTGACAAAAAATAAATTGGCCTCTTTGGTGTAAGTTAAACCTAACAAATTTTCACAACCCCATTGTAGTAAAAATAAGACTGCTGAAAATCCAACTAAATGATAATATTTCATCGTTTTCCTCCCCTGTGGAGTATAGCAAAATTAACGCTAAAAGAAAACACGAGTTATCAGATAAAAGCGAAAAAAATTGTAACCTACGTTGTAAACGATTGCAAAAAGTGCTCGTATATGGTATAAAATAAGTGTAAGGGGTCATAGGAATTCCCAGTAACGTAGACGATGTAGGTTCTACAAAACGAAGAATTGTTATGAGACTTAAAAAAATTGTTAAAGGATGTGGGAATTTGAGTTACTCCTTACTAATTGAATAGGTCTAGTGAGTTTATCATTTATTAAGTGGACATCAGAACCTTAATAAAAAGGACAAAAAGGCAACAAGAAGAGTAACACGTTACAAAAAAACTCACTAGATCTTTTTTTGTGTGCTTTTTTCTTTTCCCTCCTCTATTTTTTCTGTTAAAATATGGAGCATTAAGTGTAAAAGAGGAGCAAACATTGTGAAATTCCATTACATACTCTTGATTAATCAGGTTTCAGGCAACGGCAATGGAAAGAAAACCGGTGCGATTATTCAAAATTTATTAGATGAACAAAAAATGAGTTACGAAAGTTATTATACCGAATATGCAGGCCATGAAGCTGAATTAGCCAAAGAACTTGCTAATTCTAAACTAATTGGTTGGAATGCGGAAATAAAAGCAGATTATGCAGATAAACTTTATCCTTTGCTGGTCGTAATTGGTGGTGATGGCACTTTACACCAAGTTTTAAATCAATTTTACCGGATGGACAAAGAAATTCCCGTCAGCTATATCCCGGGTGGCTCTGGTAATGACTTTGCGCGGGGAATAAACTTACCAAAAGATCCCCAAAAAGCCTTTTGGGCAATTCAGCGGGCAAAAGAGCCACAAGTTATTAACACGTTGACTTATGAAGAAAAAATTCAAACGGAAACAGGGCTGGCAATTAACAATATCGGTATTGGTTTGGATGCAGCAATTGTGGCGGCTACGAATGATTCCATGACTAAAAAAACGTTAAACAAATATAATCTTGGTTCCTTTGCTTATATCGCCTCTATTGTCAAAGTTTTATTTACACAAAAGGGCTTCCCTATTTTACTTGAGGTCAACGGTGAAGAGTTTACGTTTAAAAAAGCATTTTTATGTACTACGACCAATCATCCCTATTTTGGTGGCGGCGTGGCGATTGCGCCCATGGCAAAAGCTACTGTCTCAGATATTGACTTGGTTGTAGTAGAAAGAATTTCGATGATTAAAATTTTCGGGTTGATTATTCGTCTGATTACCAACAAACTAACAACATCAAAACATTATCACCATTTTACCGGACATAAACTTAGAATTGTCTCCACTGTTCCAGAATACGGTCAAGCAGATGGTGAAGTAATGGGCTTGCGCCCTTTTGATATCACCTTTTCCACCCGGCCACAATTAATTTGGTATTATCCAGAATAAATAAAGAAGACTTCGTCAATTCCCATAGCTTTTGCAAATAAGAGCAACATATTGCTAAATTGCTACTCAAATTTAAAAATTTCTGCTTATTACCACTGCACGTAGCGTATTAGTTATAACATTTTACCTGTATATTTTGACTGCAACGTATATTTCTGTGAAATTTTTATTGATAATTTACAAAAAGACTTAAGTGATTTTTAGCCTTCCGAAACTAAAAATCATTTAAGTCTTTTTTTGCCTACATAAAGTCCAACGGGGTCAGTCCGTTCATACCAATTAAAGGATCTATGGCATTTTCTCGAACCAATTTTCCCGTTAATATAACGTGAACAGGGCTCACTTCTGCTGATTCATTCACTTCATTATTATTTTGTAAATGCCCAGCCTCTTTTTGGTGACCATCTTCTGTTAGTTGCACTTCTTCATAGGTAACAGCTTGCTGTTGTTTTTGTAGCTCGTTAGCCTCAGGTGTCTTTTTTTGATCCGCCTTGGTTAATTCTTCGTCTGTCAAACCGACAAATGCGCTTATGCGCTCTTTTAGCGTCGTTAAACGATTGGCGGATTGATTCGTAACACACGTTTCAAAAGCCTGTGTCTCTCCAAGCAAAATTAATTTATCTTTACTTCTGGTTACGGCTGTATAAAGCAGGTTTCTTTGCAACATACGTTGATATTGGTAAACCATCGGCAAAATTACCATCTCAAATTCGCTACCTTGCGCTTTATGAATCGAACAACAATAAGATAAGGTAATTTTTTGCCAGTCATTGCGCTTATAGGTCACTTCATTGGCGTCAAATTGAATAACCAACTCGTCGACTTTATCTTCACTGTCTTTGGCGTAAATAATTCCCACGATTTGACCCATATCACCATTAAAAACATTTTCTTCTGGTGAATTAACTAGCTGTAAAACTTTATCCCCAATGCGATAAACGTGCTCGTGAAAGGTTACTTCTTTTTTTGTCCCATCATTGGGGTTAAAAATTTCTTGCATCATCTTGTTTAACGCATCAATCCCAGCAGGCCCCCGATACATAGGGGCTAACAATTGAATATCTTGGGCGCTAAACCCTTTGGCTTTTGCCTTTTTAACAATTTGTGCAATTAAAGGTTCAATTTGTTGCGCATGACAAGGAAAAAAAGAGCGATCCGCTTGGTTTTTAGTGAAATCGGCTGGTAAGCGGCCGTTTTTAATCTCATGGGCCAATGAAATAATCGTCGAACCGTCCCCTTGGCGATAAATGTCAGTTAACTCGCGCTGGGGAATTGCTTTTATCTGCAGCAGATCATGTAATACTTGACCTGGACCGACAGAAGGTAATTGATCTTTATCACCAACAAAAATAACTTGCATATTACTCGGAATTGCTTTTAGCAAAGAATTAGCTAACCATGTGTCTAACATCGACATTTCATCGACAATTAACAACCCTCCAGCTAATTCATTGATTTCTGTCTCACCGACTTTTTCTCTACCTGTTAAACCCAGTAAGCGGTGAATCGTACCACTGGGCAATCCTGTTGTCTCGTTCATACGCTTTGCCGCACGGCCAGTTGGTGCGGCTAAAAGAATTGGAAAAACCTCTTGTGTATAATCCAATGGCTCCAAACTTAAATCATTTAATTCAGCAAATAATTGTACGATTCCGTTAATAACCGTCGTCTTACCGGTACCAGGACCGCCAGTCAAAATAAATAATGGTGAAGCCAATGCTGCTTTAATCGCTTCAGCTTGTGATGTCCCATATTTAATCTTGAGTCGTTTTTCCAAACTGGCTAATTTTTTTTCAATCGTTTTTTCTGGATACTTAATTTCTTTTTTGCGCTGCAACATTCGCTGAATCGACCCAGCAATTCCAATCTCGGCAAAATATAGACTGTTTTCGTAAATACGCGTAGCTTCTTGCTGAATTTTATCTTCCTCAGTTAACGCGATAATCACATCGGCTAACTGTTCGGGGTTAATTTCTACCGGACGACTTTTTTCCAGTAGGGTTAAGGTATCGTCTAACAAGGTATCCGCTTTGACATACGTATCCCCACTTTGCAGCGCACTTTGAAAAACTTGATGCAAGACCGCTGCCCGCAAACGTTTGTCGCTAGTGGCCGCAATCCCTAACTGTTCGGCTAATTGATCGGCTTTTTTAAACCCGATACCTTCAATATCTTCTACCAATTGATAAGGATTTTCTGCAATAATACTTAATGCCTGTCCTCGGTACATTTGATAAATGGCAAAAGATAACTGGCTGCCAAAACCATATTGAGACAAGCCGACAACAATTTCGTCCATACCTTGGTTGGCTCGCACAATTTCTGCTATCTGCTGCCGTTTTTTTTCGTTTAACCCTTCAACTGCTTCTAACACTGAATCATCTTCAACGATTTTTTTAATTGCATCAACCCCTAGTGTATCTACAATCTTTTCGGCCGTCTTGGGTCCAATACCAGGAAATTTTTCACTAGCAAAATAGTTAATCAAACCATTTTCAGAAGTTGGTTGATCTTGGGCATAACTTTCTACTTGAAACTGTAGCCCGTATCGTGCGTGTTCAATTAGCTCACCATAAAATTGATATAAAGTATCATCGTTGATATCTCCAAAAGAACCCGTCACGACAATTTGCGGTTCACGATAAGCGGTATTGGTTTCTGCAATATCAATCAACATCACCTTATAAAAATTGCCGGGGTTTTCAAAAAAGATTGCCGCGACTGTACCGCTGACAAATTTTCGTTCTTCCATCAAAAACCGGCTCCTTTCTACAATAAGGCGTCTAAACTACTTTGATCACCTAAAAAACTGGCATCATTCCATTTTGTTAATTTGAATGGTGTTAAATTTTCCGGTTCACTGGTAGTCATAACACTTAAGCTGTTGTTCACTAAGCCACCCATTTCCCGTAATTGCCCCAACTCTTTGCCTGCTAACCACTGGATAGCAGCAGTTAGGGAAGCGCCGTGCCCCACAAATAAAAGTGGCCCTTTATTTTGCATAACAGCGTCACTTACAACTGTTTCAATCCGTGCCAGTGCTGCTTCAATTTTTTCACCGTTAAAAACACTTGGATCATACTGATCTAAAGCATAGCGTAAATTGTGTAGTTCAGTTGGATAGCAGTCTGTCATTTCATCGATTAGTTGGCCTTCTAGTTTCCCCAAACCCAGTTCTCTTAAACCAGCATTGTAAATAATTTCTGGTTGATAGTTTAGTTCAGCTAAAATTCCTTGTGCCGTTTTCATGGCACGAGGCGCTGTACTGGCATAAATTTTTTCAAAGGGGATGTCTTTTAGGTGCTGACCCAATAATTTGATTTCAGCTAAACTTTCTGCAAGAAGTGGTGAATCGCCTTTGGCTCCTTGAAAGCGGCGTTCATTGTTCCACTGAGTCTTACCATGGCGGGTAAAATATAACTCCATTACAAATGCTCCTTTAGTTTAGTAGATAAAAACTAGTCTAATTTATCATTTTCATAGTGATGACGTAGTTCCAAATTAGGAAATCCTTGTTGGCGCAACGCCTCATATATTACTAACGCCGCCGTATTGGATAAATTTAACGAACGAACGTGTTCATCATTCATAGGAATACGCAAACACTTTTCTGGATTTTCCCGCATGAATGTTTCTGGTAATCCGGTCGTTTCTTTTCCAAACATTAAAAATACTTCTTCGTCGGCAGTATAATCTACTTCACTGTAAGTTTGGTTGGCAAACTTTGTAATCAAATAAAGGCGTCGCTGGCCCAAGTATGCTAAAAAGGCTGCCAAATCTTTATGATACGTGATATTCACATCATGCCAATAATCTAGGCCTGCTCTTTTTAAATGTTTGTCATCGGTTGAAAATCCCAATGGTTCAATTAAATGTAGCGGTGTGTTCGTCGCCGCACAAGTACGGGCAATGTTACCTGTATTGGCTGGGATTTGTGGTTCAAATAGAACAATATGATTCAACTTCATTACTCCTTTTGATAAAAAATTCTGTGATTTTTATGAATTGTATTTAAAAGTAAATATTCTCTCCTACTATATCACTTCATAGCTACTTTTTTAAAAAAAGTGCAAAAAAAGAACGTATCGGCTCGGTGTTAATCACTGCGAGTCGCTACGTTAGTGAAGTTCTTTTCACTAACTTTTATCAGAACAGGAACCTGATAAAAACCAATGAAAAATGACTTGTTTGTAATATATCACTCTTACTTAAATAATGCAACAGTTTTAACCGAAAAAAGTCACAAAAATTTCATTTCTCTTTTCCAATTAAAACATCCAAATCGATTGTAATTTTATTTAACGGACTCTTTGCTACAATTTCTTTTTGCTCAGAAGAAACGCCCCACTCTAAGGGAGACATCTCCAATAAAGCAGCTTGATTTTCCTTGGAAACATCAAATGTATACGTTATTTCATGATGATTTACTAATTTAAATTGTTCTTTAAAATGTTGAATTACTTCATGATTTTCATAATGCTGTTTCTTTTTATCGGCGGGATAAAAAGCTTGCCGTAATTCTTGTAAATAACCGCTTCTTGGGACAACTTTCACTAATGTTCCCGTCGGCTTTAAAACGCGTTTAAACTCTTTATAATTAGATGGTGTGAATAAATTTAATACACTATCAAAAACTTGTGGGGCAAAAGGCAGTCGTGTCAAATCTGCGACACACCAAAATAAGGGTTCACTTTGCTGCGTTGCCATGTAGACACCATCTTTTGCGATATCAAAGCCAATTCCCGTAATGTTTTTGCCTGCTGCTATTTTATTAAAAAAACTACCTTCGCCACAGCCTACATCTAAGACTGTCGACTTTTCCGGTATATATTCTCGAACTTTTTCCAGTAGCCCGTTATACATTCCGGCTTGAATCAGCTGACGTCTTGCGGTAAACAACCGGCGATCATAGCCGCTGCTAATATTTTTTTGTAAAAAATATAGCGTTCCTTTTTTTGAGACATCAAAGTGATGTCCCTTTTGGCAGACAAGCCCCGCTTTAACTGCCCCCATTTCACTTTGACACAAAGGACATAAAAACAATGGGTGATTTGCAGTCACAAATTGTTTGCCCCAATCAATTTTTTTTAACATTTTATTTCCTCACTTCCCCTTAAATACGGCGAAATCAGCGGTACTTTTTAGTTACTCTACTTTAACACAAGGCTGTGATAAAATACTACATGAAAGTAAGCTGTCTAACAGTTTTAATGAGATACTAAAGGAGACTATTATGATTAAAGAATTTTGTGCCGAAAATTTCACTGATATTCCACGAGCCATTCACGCAGGAGCAAAGCGCATTGAACTGTGTGATAACTTAGCTGTAGGCGGAACGACACCTAGTACAGGTGTCATTGAAGAAACATTAAATTATGCCGGTGAAAAAGGTATTCCCGTTATGACCATGATCCGCCCTCGCGGTGGTGATTTTATCTACAATGATACAGAACTAAAAATCATGCATACCGACTTAATCGAAGCTAAAAAAATAGGAACAGACGGTGTGGTTTTTGGTTGTCTAACACCTAGTGGTTGGTTAGATGAAGAAGCTTTGGAACTTTTAATTGAAACCGCAGAAGGGCTACAAATTACGTTTCATATGGCCTTTGATGCCATCTTACCAAGTCGTCAGTTTGAAGCTATTGATTGGTTAGCAGACCACGGCGTTACACGCATTTTAACCCATGGCGGCCCGAGTGGTACGCCAATTTCAGCAAACCTCGCTCGATTAAAAGAATTGATCGCTTATGCCAAGAACCGCTTGATTATTTTACCTGGAGCTGGAATTAACGCTGAAAATGTGGCTGAAATTGTAACTGCCTTAGGGGTCAATGAAGCTCACGGAACTAAAATTGTAAAAATAACCGATTAAAAGGAGATGCCATGAAAAAAGCAGATGCCATGTATGCTTATGCCCGTAACCATAAATTAGGCCAAAATATCACACCAATTTTCGGCGGCTGGCTCCAACGAAAACACTTTGGTTTAATTGAGGCTGCTTTAGGTAAAGATGAAGAGGTCATTGCAAGCTTCATCGGACGCCATCATCCCGAAGATAATGAAAATTTCACACCATTTAAAGGTGAAGACCGCGCAGACTTTGAAGAACGAATGCGCGCAACACAAACTGGCAAAGTGCGTTACTTTGACTGTAAAGGATTCCACGCCTATGCTATTACTGACGCTGGGCGCCTGATTTTTGCCCGCTGGGTTCCTTTTAACCACGATTATAAAAGTATTCCGTTGCATAATATCAACACCATTAATCCCAATACGCGAATTTTTTGGGGTTTTTTACGAATTGAAAGCTTTCGCGAAGTCTTTAGTATTTTTTGGACGAAAAAAACGGTCTTTGCTATTGCCAAATTGCTAGAAGATAGTAAAAGCGATATGCAAGACGGCATTATGGATGGCATCACTTCTGCCAAACGTTCCCAACAAATACAGGAAAAAGCGAAGTTGTCTAAATCCCAACTTACGACAGAAACAAATTTTGAAAAGTTGAAAGAACGTAAAAAAGCACTAGATGCTGACTTAATTACCCAAGCAGAATATGAAGAATATAAGCAACGCTTTTTACAATAAAAACTACCGATCAAAATAATGTTAGAACAAAATATTCAGCCGCAAGAGCCAAGCAGGTACTGTAAAAAATAATTTTTTTAAAGACTGGAAACACCTTACTTGTAGCATTTTTATTACATGTCCCTACTGGAATGGCTGTTGCTCAAATTTTTTGTGAAGTTTAAGCTTATCACAAAAGAAGCTATTTCCAGACCACCGTTTATCGATAAAAAGGCTGTGACAAAAATCTGTCACAGCCTTTTTTATGGATTGCTCATTTTATTTTTTTAATTAAGAAATGAAGTACTGCATGAAAAGACTCGCAATATTAAAATAAATTAACACACTGGTCAAATCACTCAAGGTGGTAATAAATGGGCCACTGGCCACAGCAGGATCAAAACCAAGTTTGTCCATTAACATTGGAATAAAGCTCCCCGCCAAATTAGCCACCGTAATCGCACACATCATAGCCATTCCAATTACAAAACCTAAAATTGGATTGTGTTTCCAAACCGCAACAATAATGAAAATGGTTAGACCGGTAATGAACCCGGTCACTAAACCGGTCAAAACTTCACTAATAACTGTTTTAACAAAACTACTTTCTTTGTCATCATTGATTGCGAGTCGCCGTACTGCCACAGCCAAAGATTGCGTCCCAGCATTACCAGCCGTCCCTGTAATCAAGGAAATGAAAACAGCTAAAATACTCGCTTCACTTACAAGTTTCTCATAATGAGAAATTAAAGTCGCCGTCGCCATCCCTAAAAATAGCAACGTAATCAACCAAGGGAGTCGTCTACTAGCAGCCTTGACAGGATTTTCTGAAACTTCTTCAACGTTGACACCGGCTAAACCAGAGTAGTCACTTGCAGCCTCATCGTCGATAACGTCAATAATATCATCGACTGTGACAATCCCTAATAAATGATCATCATAATCTGTAACTGGTAATGCCAAAAAGTCATAATCCCGGAAAGTTTGAGCGACATCTTCTTGATCATCTCCCACATGAACTGAGATGACCCGTTCGCTCATAATATCTTGAATCATCGTATCATCTTCATTGACGATTAAATCTCTTAAAGAAATAACCCCCACCAAATGATTCTCTTGATCTACTACGTAAATATAATAAATTGTTTCGGCTACGTCGGCTTCGTTTTTTAAAACATACATCGCCGAACGAACCGTTTGATTAGCCACAATTGAGACAAACTCTGTGGTCATAATTGAACCGGCAGTATCATCTTCGTAATGCAGTAGTTCTTTAATTTCACTTGCGTCTTCTTTGTCCATCAAGCTTAAATATTTGTTGACAGCTTTTTTATCCAAAGTATTTAATAAGTCAACGGCATTATCTGTATACATTTCAGCTAACATGGCCGCAGCATAGCCCGGACGCATTTCAGAAAGATAATCTGTCATATGTTCATCGTCTTCTTCGATTACGTCAAACATGTCTGCTAATTCTTTAGGTGACAGATAACCGTACATCCGATGGCGCTCTTGGCTGGTGAGGGACTGGTAGAACTGCCCCTGTTCGTATATGTGCATTTCTAAGAAAGGTTCTCTAAACCCTTGCATATCGTCTTCAAGCAACGCTTGTTTCAATTCAGCAAAACGTTTTTCCAGTTCTAAATTTTCATCCACTCACACTCACCACGCGTTCTTATATATTTTGGGCAACTTGTGCCATATCTTCTGGTAAAGCCAATGTAAAAGTCAATTTTTCACCACTAAAAGGATGATTAAAAGAAAGTTTGTAACAATGAAGGGCCTGCCGCATAATTCCAGCTGTCATAAGCCCACCATAGAGATCATCACCTAGTAGTGGACAAGAAATCTCACTAAAATGGACTCTGATTTGATGCGTCCGACCCGTATGAAGTTTAATATCCACTAATGCGATTTGGTCGTTTTCTTTTTGGACCCAATATTCTGTTTGTGCTTTTTGTCCTGTATCATCTACTTTACGTTTTAACAACGAGCTTAAATCTCTAGCAATCGGTAAATCAATTACTGCATGGGGTGCTAACGTTTGAATAGCGCCAGCCACTAAAGCTTGATATCTTTTTTCCACTTGCTTTTCACGTAATTGACGATCGAGTTGCGCATGGGCAAAACCATGTTTGGCAAATAACATCAGGCCAGTTGTATCACGATCCAACCGCGTAACCACGTGAATTACCTGATCTTTATAATTTTGCATTTTATAATAATTTTTCACACGATTGGCCATTGTACCATTAGGATGATATTGCGCCGGAATCGAAGCAACTCCTGCTGGTTTATTGACAATCAATAAATGTTCATCTTCATAAACAATCGCAATTGGCGTCTCATCCAAAAGCATTGTTTCATGCTCCTTTTCATCGGGCACGACAATAGTAACCCTATCATTAGGGCGCAAAGAATACAAGACATTTTCACGTTTATCATTGACTAAAATCAAGCCCCCTTGGAATTTAATTTTCGCCAGCAAACCTTTGGAAATGCCTTGTTCTTTTAAGAAGTATTTTAACTGCTGCTCTGAGTTTTTCTGATAATGATACGTAAATTTCATAATTGCCTAATCTTCTCCAATAAAAGCGTCTTTAACCCGATGCCAAAAATCCATATGCCGAAATGAAGCAAAATGAATCCGTTCTGTGGCAATTTTATAATAGACGGCTGCAATGTGATCTTTTTGAATATCTAATTGATCGACGGTAATCATGTAATCATTACTATCTTGCAAGCGAATTTCCATCCACTCATCTGCAGCAATAACTAACGGAGATCCCAACGTTCGGAAGACGCGATTATTCAACGAAGCAATTTCTGCTAGTTGGATCGCATTAATACTGGGATGTAACACCGCTCCGCCAACACTTTTATTATAAGCAGTTGAACCAGTTGGCGTTGAAATAGATAAACCATCCCCACGAAATCGTTCAAAAAGTTCCCCCTTTAAATAAACGTCTGCTACCATCGTTCGATTCCCGCGTTTGATGGTCGACTCATTTAAAGCTAAAAAGTGTTTGGCAGCTTTACCGTTTTGATATTCAATGCGGATATCTAACAGCGGATAACTAATACTTTCACCGCGATTTTTTTTCAAGCTCGTAACCAACTCTGGTATTTCATAGTCACGCCAGTCCGTATAAAACCCTAAATGACCAGTGTGAACACCAAGAAAACTGACTTTATCTAAAATATGGCTGTAACGATGAAATGCTGAAAGCAAAGTACCATCACCACCAACAGAAATGACAATTTCTGGTCGTTGTTGATCAATGACAATTTCATTTTCTGCTAAAAGTTTTCGTAATTGCCGCTCTGTTTTTTCCGATTGCAGACCATGATTTGAAACGATGGCCACTTTTAAGGTCATTATGTCTCCTCCCGATCAATTGAAGCCTGATAATAACTATCGTCTGACTTGCCTCTGCCGTGGGAAAATAGACGCTGCGCTTCTTGAATTTCTTCCCGAATCGTCGACATCTCTTCATCTAATTGATAGGCTGCTTCGGCCGCTCTTTGCAGGCGAATTTTCATCTCTTCTGGAAATGCCCCTTGATATTTATAATTCAAAGAATGCTCAATCGTCGCCCAAAAATTCATCGCCAATGTCCGGATTTGAATTTCTGCCAAAATAATTTTTTCGCCATTTACTAACTGGACAGGATATTCAATGACCAAATGGTAAGAACGATACCCGCTAGCTTTTTTATTGGTGATATAATCTCTTTCAATAATAACTTTCATATCTTTGCGGTTGCGTAGTAATTGGACAACTTGATGAATATCTTCCACAAACTGACACATAATTCTAAGCCCCGCGATATCTGACATCTCTTCTTCCAGACGTTCCATGGGAATATGGCGAATCTGGCTTTTTGTAATGATGCTTTCCACTGGTTTAACTCGTCCAGTGACAAATTCAATCGGCACATGTTGATTTTGTTCGCGAAATTGTTTGCGAATCCCCCGCAACTTTACTTTCAATTCTGATACGGTTTGTTCATATGGTGCTAAAAATTTATCCCAATCTCGATCCATAATTATCCCTCAATTTTCTTTAATACATACAAGTTACATTTTACCACAAACCGCCTTAAATCTTTATCCCCTCAAATTGAAAAAATATTCACACAATTTAATCGTATCAATTGCGTATCTTGTCATTTTATGTCAGAATATAAATTCAATGAATTGATAGATGTGAACAAAGCTAGCACATTCGAAACAAAAAGTTCGGAATGGTTCCCCTTTATAAGAAAATTTGTATCTTCTAAATCTTATTTTCAGAATTTTTACAATCCACTTACTGCTTTTTTATTTTCTACTTTCTTAGAGGATTGTCATTTTTTCAATGCTTTAGCTTGCAGTTTCACACCTGAACACGTAAACTAGTGAGGGATTATTATGAGCCAATCGACTGAGATCGAATTTAAAACAATGTTAAACGCAACTGACTTCAAGCGCATTATGACGTACTATCACGTTACAGATGAGATGGTCGTAGAACAGACAAATTGTTACTTTGATACCTTTGACAATAAGTTAAAAAATGCCAATGCCGGTTTAAGAATTCGTTTACTCCCTTCTTTTGCTGAAGTGACTTTAAAAACACCACAAAAAGAAGGTCTACTAGAAACCACGGAAAAGTTGACGCTAGCAGAGGCGCAAAAATACTTAACATTACAACAAGTTCCAGCAAATGGACCGGTTGAAGAAAAATTAAAAACGTTACATGTTACATTAAAGGAATTACATATCATCAGTCAGCTAACTACTAAACGAGCTGAATTTGAAATTGACGCTGGTTTGTTGGCATTAGATGAAAGTTTCTATCTACCGGCAGGCCATGACTTTGAATTAGAATTAGAAGTAAAAGATGCTAAATTAGGACAAGAAGCTTTCACGCAATTATTAAAGACATTGGCAGTTTCTTATATTCCAGCGGAAAATAAAATTAGTCGGAGTCTTAAAAAAAAGCAAAGCTAAAAACTATTTATTTTCATTTTTTCTACGTTTCTGCTAAGTTGAAATAGCCAGAAATGACTCAATTTGTTGGAGGAGATTTAAGTGATTGAAATTTATTTGTTTGTCAATCCATTGGGTGCTATCTGTTTAGGATCAGAAAAGCATCTTTGGAACTTTGTACAAACATCGGAGCAAAAAATCCAATTCAGGCTGATGCCTTTAGTGAATATGCAGACAATTGATGCTGTTTTAACACGTCGCGGTACACCAAAACACGACATTCATGCTAGAAATCAACTTTTTGAAAATACTTATTCAGCTGCTTTAGATGCCAAAGCACTCCAACTGCAAGGCAAAAAGAAAGCACGAGAATTTTTGATGCAAATGCAAGAAGAAGTAGCTTGTAATGGCAAAGAATATAATCATGAACTGGTCATTTCATTGGTTGAAGCTGTTGGTGGCGACGTAGAAATGTTTACAGAAGATCGACAGAGCGACTTAGTCAAAACATTATTCCAAGAAGATCAAAATACCGCTCGTGAGATGGGAATTACCACGCATCCGTCTGCAGTTGTTTACAATTATGCTTGCGAACGCGATTATGGTGTTTTATTAGAAGGCGAAGACGCCTTAGCTGATATCCCGCGCCTGTGCCAAGTCGATCAAGAAAATTATCAAATTTTTCACATTGATGGTTACTTACAGCGTAAAAATGAACGTCGCGTTACTCACGATACCAAGCATTTAAAATTAATGTAACAAAAAAGGTTGCGACAAACGTTAGGTTGACGTTTGTCCCAGCTTTTTTTATTGCTAAAAATAAACAGAACAGACAATTGCGCAACTGTCTGCTCTGTTTTTATTTTATAATTGAGCTACTAATGTTTCCAATTCACTCAAACGTTCTTCAAACATCTTCATGGCATCTTCAATATAATCAGCTTTTGTCATATCCACACCGGCTTTTTTCATTACTTCAATTGGATAATCACTATTACCAGCCTTCAAATAATTCAAATAATGTTCCAACGCGCCCTCTTCTTTGGTTAAAATTTTCTTCGCCAAGGCAGAAGCGGCAGAAAAGCCCGTCGCATATTGATAAACATAATAGTTGTAGTAAAAATGTGGAATTCGCGCCCATTCCAATTTAATCTCTTCATCTTTTGTTACATCAGGTCCATAATATTTCGCATTTAAATCCCCGTAATAGTCATTTAAATACTCACTTGTTAAAGGCGTACCTTTTGCATCCTCAGTATGGATAAAGTGCTCAAATTCAGCAAATTGCGTTTGGCGGAAAATAGTTCCCTTAAAGCCATCTAAATAGTGATTTAAGATATATGCCCGTACTTTCGGATCTTTTTCAGTCTCTAACAAATATTCTGTCAAAATATTTTCATTGGTTGTAGAGGCGATTTCTGCTAAGAAAATAGAGTAATCCCCGTAAACAAAAGGTTGATTATTACGAGTAAAATAGCTGTGGACACTATGACCCATTTCGTGTACTAAAGTAAATAGTTGGTCTAAGGTATCATGCCAATTCATTAAAATATAAGGAGCTGTATCATAAGCACCGGAAGAATAAGCACCACTACGTTTGCCTTTATTTTCAACCACGTCAATCCAACGACTTGAAAAAGCTTGTTCTACGATTTTATTGTATTCTGGTCCCATCACATGTAAAGCTTCTTTAGCCTTTTCAACCGCTTCTTCATAAGTATAGCGAATTGGCGCTTCTCCTAAAACAGGTGTGTACATATCATACATGTGCAATTCATCAGTTGCGAGTAATTTTTTTCGCAATGCTACATAACGATGTAGTAGTGGTAAATGTTTATTCACAACTTCAACTAAGGTATCATAAACACTTTCTGGAATATGATTATTGCTTAAAGAAGCTTCTCTAGCTGACGTGTATTTTCGTGCTTTTGCTTTAAAATTATGTCCTTTGACATGAGAGCTTAGTGTTTGGGCAAACGTATTACGAAATTGGCCATACACACTGTACAATCCTTTAAAAGTAGCTTCTCGCACGCTGCGATCCGTTGCTTCCATTAATTGGCCGTACACACCGTGGGACAATTGAATTTTTTCTCCATCACTGCCTTCAATCGTAGGAAACACGAGATCTGCATTATTTAACACAGAGAAAATATCATCTGCTGCATTAAAAATTTCACTTGCCCCAGCCAATAATTCTTCTTGGTCCGCCGGCAAAACATGGGCACGATTGTCGACCATTTGCGCTACATAATGGCGATAAACTGCCAATTTTGGTTCTTCTTCAAAATAAGACCAAATCTGATCATCTGACAGTGTCAAAACTTCTGGCTCAAACCAAGAAATAGCCGCACTTGCTTCTGCTAATAAACTGCTAGCTCGCGCATATAATCCTTGATAAGTGGTGTTTGCGGTATCTTGATCATTTTTTAAGTGACTGTACACATATAACGTTTCTAATTTGCGATAAATAGCCAAGCAAAACTCCAAAGCCGCTAAGAAAGCCGTAGCATTCGTTGCTAGTGTTCCTTTGTATTTATCCGCTTGTTTTAATTCTTCTTTCAAATCAGCAAAGGCTGTGTCAAAAGCTTGGTCGTCAGCAAAAATTGGAGTTAAATCCCAGGTCAGTTCTGTCGGTAAGCTTTCTCTTGTTGGTAATTGTTTTGTCGCCATAATTGAAACCTCCTGATAGTTACTTAAACGAAAAGTTATCCTCTTCGATTACTTTCTATACTATCACAACTGCCTTTTTTTGGTGGTAAAAAACTTTCTTTTTCCCGACCAGATAAGCGCTGGCATTCCAAATAGATTTCTTTTAAAATTATTTTTTGCGAAACTAAGGGAAAATCCCATTGCCATTTGAGTTGGCTTAGGTCTTTTATCCATTGTTGGCAATTGTTGTTACGCAAATATAAAAAACGCAATAACAACAGCTCATGTTCAAAGAAAAAATGATAACGACTGCTACTATAACACCAAAAAGGTAAATCCAATATATGGCTATAGCGTTGATAAAAAAAATGTTGCAAACGCAAAAAGCGCGGCTGGCGTTGGAATAAGCGTTGGCGCAAAAAACGTTTATACGCTGCATTACGCCAATAAAACTTATTACTTGTTAAAGATGAAACATGGGACGTATAGGAAGTCAAGTTCGTATTTTCTGCAACATTTTGACATTGCCACTGATACCCGCGATTAAAATCCCAGTTGGCCAAATAATAAAGCCGAAGTTGCTTTGCTGCTGTATCCAAATGCCATAAATAGGCTGTCTGTTGCCAATAACAGAAAGCTTTTTGCAACTGACTCAACTGTTGTTGCGGAATAAACCGTTGTCCTACAATCCACCAGGGTTGATAGTGAAAAGACTGATAATTTTTTGTACGGGCTTTTAAACGGCTTAAGTCTAAAACAGAGCACTGAAATTCTACGGTTGTTTTATTAACTAACAGGTCTGGTCGCTGTTTTAATTGTGGCAAATAAACTTCTAATTGACTATTTTCTAGTCGTTGATGTAACCAATTTTTGCCGGCAATATGCTCATTTGTCTCACCTTCTGTCACTATTTTGCAGCAGTGTTCTCTCTGATGCGCAAAGTGTGTGCGCTGTTTTTGTCCTTGTTTTAAACAGACGGGCTTTTGACACACGGGACAATGATATTCTTCTTGTTTTTTTGCTTTTAAAGCGGCAACAAGCTCGCCTGCTTTATTTCTGGCAATTAGCATTTATCTCCCCCATAAGAACTTACGCACTATTTAGCTAGGGGCAACAAAAAAAGACCTGGAAAAATCCAGATCTTTTTTATCAAAAGTAACGACGGGTAATTCCTAAAGCATCAAGTTCCATCAAAAGCTTACCGTGTTCGGCTAGCACTTCTGGCGTTACTTGACTCAAACGAGCAAATTCACTTAAGTACGCTAAGTAATCGTCAATTTGATTTTTTAATAAGTATTCATCTGTGAAACGAATTTCCAAGAAATAAAAATGATTCAACTCATAAAGATTACTTACAATTCCTTCGCCCTCAAATTCATGGGCCAATTGAATCATTTGCTCAAAATCTATCATTTCAAAGACGTAATCGCGTTTGATATCCGTTGTTTCTTCTTCTGTCTCTTCGACTTCTTGTAATTGTTCTGCAATATGCTTTTTCAAGAAATCACTCACCTCTTCAGCACTGCCGTCAGCAATTTGTTCCAAATTATTAAATTCTTCATTCGGAATATTCTTACTGATAAATAATTCCAAACCATCACCTTTTGGCAAAACTTGGAAAGTGACAGCTTCACTGCCTTTGAATTCTTCGTTGACATCAACTTCTTCTAAAATACTATAAAAGAAGTTCTCAATTTCATTGTGGTTACCTAATAAATCTAAAAAGGTAATTCCCCGGGCAGCTAAATCTTCGCTTTTAATGAGAACACGAATTGTATTTTCGTTAATATGTTCCATTTCCATCTTAGCTACACCTCGCTTTTCTAACATTATAGCTACATTGTAACGGAACCTTATCAAATGTAAAGAAAAACCTCGTGATTTAGTAAATCTTAAAGTAGTTCAAAAAAACGCTGTCTTCAAAATTTTTTTTAGAACCGCTAAAATCCACTAACGGCTTAAAATAGCGTAAAAAAAGACTGCCACAAAATATGTAGCAGTCAAAACTTTTATAATCCAGCCATTAATTGTGCATGCCGTAATTCTAATTGGCGTACTTCGCGTGGTAAGAAACGTCTGATTTCATCTTCATTAAAACCAACTTGTAGACGTTTTTCGTCGATCATAATTGGACGACGTAATAAACCAGGATTGTTTTGTACCAAATCTAGCAATTCTTTTAATGGTAATTCATCTAAATCAATATTCAATTTTTGGAAGACTTTTGACCGAGTAGAAATAATTTCTTCGGTACCATCTTCAGTCATTTGTAAAATCGCTTTTAATTCAGTGATATTCAAAGGTTCTGAAAAAATGTTGCGTTCTACAAAGGGAATTTCGTGCTCTTGCAACCACGCGCGAGCTTTTCTGCACGATGTACAGCTAGGGGAAGTATAAAGTGTCAACAACGTGTATCACTCCTTTTTTATTATATAAGTAATCTCTTTGTGACATCACTTATAATTTCATCTGAGTTCATTATACCTAATTGAAAAAAAAAAATACTACCCTTTTCTCAAAAAAAGTTTTAAAAAATTAAAGTTATCTTAATGACACATTCCTAACTTACATACGTTTTCATCGATTTTCACGTTAGAAAGATTAGAATTATCAAATTTAAATGCCATTTACTTGCTTATATATAGCACAGTTTAAAAATGAAAAAAACACTGTAACACAAACAGAAAATTTGTTATATAATTTCTGTAATTTCGTTTTTTAAATTTTGTTGCATTCACAACAATAAATTTGTCTAGACAAATTTATCGGCATTTATCGCCCTTTTTATCCCTGTTTTTTGCAAATACCTAAAAAAAAGATAGTCTCAAATAGAAATCGCGTTATTTTCTTTCTTTTTTTTAGCGGTAATCTGTAATAAATTACTAACAAAAAATCAGTAGTGAGATTGTGAAAATATCATTTGAAAAAAAATTTTTTTTAATTATTCTTTGAAAAAATCTCTTTTTCAGAAAATTCAGAAACAAAATGATATTGCCCTTTAAATAATTTTTTTTGTCTTATTTCTTTTAAATTAACTTAATTTTTGAGTATTTAGCATTAACTAAAATGACCTTCGTTTTTTTATAATTCCTTCCTTTGTGATTATCACAATTGTTTTTTAAGTAAAAAGAACTGTAATATAATTTTGCCTATTATCAAAAGGTTTGTTCTTAATTAGGTAAAGAAAACCTTTATAAATCAACTTTTTACTCTTTAAAACTACTATCCTTTTCGTTAGAATGAATCAGGATATTATGAAATTTGCAGAAAAATTGAAGGGAATGGCCTTTTTTGATTAACGCAATTGTTTTTGACGTCGATGACACAATTTATGACCAACAGCAACCTTTTCGCAACGCTGTCCACCGTATTATTCCTTTAGTAACAGATAACGACATGCACGACCTTTACATTCGTTTTCGTTTTCATAGCGACGAAACATTTTGCAAAGTTGCCAAAGGAGAATGGACATTAACGTATATGCGTAACTTACGCATCATGGAGTCTTTGAAGGATTTGGACTATCCACAAATCACAGAGGCCACAGCTTTAGAATTTCAAAAAATTTATGAAGAAGAGTTGGACAATATCGTCATGCACGATGCTGTTTTTGAAACATTAAACTTTTTAAAGGCCCAAAATATTCCAATCAGTATTATCACAAACGGACCGACTGACCACCAATACAAAAAAGTTATCCAACTAAATCTTTTAAACTGGGTTAAAGAAGATAACATCATTATTTCACAGGCAACAGGTTTTCAAAAACCTGATCGCGAAATTTTCCGGCTCGCTGAAAAAGAGTTTAATCTTACTGCAGAAAATACATTATATGTCGGAGATAGTTTTGAAAATGATGTTGTTGGCGCTAAAAGCGCTGGCTGGAAATCTTTATGGTTTAATCACCGTAACCGTCAAATTCCAGCTGGAGAGCAAGCAGTTCAAGATATTGAACTGACTTCATTTGCGCAACTAACCCCAACAATTAAGGCAATTTTCGCTGAGTAATCAGCGATATGAAAAGCAGTTCAAACTCCTTTTACTTTCACATATTAAGCTAAGATTTCAAGAAAGTTCACCTGCCTATCACGATGCTTAGTTTGAAAAACTAGTCATGGATAAACTTATCATAAAGGGATTCAGCTTGGTAAAAAATTGATCCTTTTTCCTATTATAAAAAAGGCAGTAAGACTACTTTTTAGTGGTCCTACTGCCTTTTATTTTACCTGTCGTTCATTTATTCTCCCGCACTTAAAATCATGCGGATATCTGCTTCTGTCAGTTGTTGGAGTTGTGTTTCATTGCCCTGGATAACTTTTTGGAACAATTCCCGTTTGTCTTGTTGCAAGGCATTCATCCGCTCTTCAATAGTTCCTTCTGCAATCATGCGCCACACTTCAACTACTTTTTCTTGACCAATCCGATGAGCGCGCCCGGCCGCTTGTTCTTCTACAGCCGGATTCCACCATAAGTCGTAAAGGATCACCGTATCTGCTCCGGTCAAGTTCAAGCCAGTTCCACCAGCCTTTAGAGAAATCAAAAAGACATCCTTCTCCCCTTTGTTAAAAGCATCTACCATTTCAATCCGATTTTTTGGTGGTGTACTCCCCCGCAAATAAAAACTATCATAACCTAATTTAGCTAACTCTTCTTCAATAATTGTCAGCATACCGGTAAATTGCGAGAACAATAAAACCCGCCGGCCATTTTCTTGAGCCGCTTGAATTAGATCTTTTACTTGCTCTAATTTACCCGACGTTCCGGTATAATCGTCAATGAATAATTTCGGATCACAACAAATTTGCCGCAAGCGCGTTAGGCCGGCCAAAATACTAATTCGATTTTTCTTAAAGGCAGCCGCATCCATTTGACTGATTTCTTCGCGCATTTGCCGTAAATATGCCAAATAAATTTTCTTTTGATCTTCGGTTAAGGCACTGTAATAATTGGTTTCCAATTTTTCTGGTAAGTCTTTTAAGACGGTGGCTTTATCCCGTCGTAAAACAAAAGGCTTAATCATTTGGGCAATTTGTTCGGCTGATAATTGGCGATAACGTTGCTGACTTGGGAAAAAGCCTGGCATAATCATTTCAAATAACGACCACAATTCTTCTAAATTATTTTCAATTGGGGTCCCACTCAAAGCAAACCGATTCGGAATAACTAAAGAGCGTAAGGCTTTTGCTGTTTTTGTAGCCGCGTTTTTCACCATTTGAGCTTCATCTAGGATTAATTGGTCTAAAGTTAATTCTTGATAAAGGGCAATATCTTGACGCAAACTAGCGTAAGAGGTGATGTAAATATCCACCGGTTGACTTAAACACTGCATCCGCTCATGCTTATTGCCACCCACCACCACTGCTTTCAAACTTGGGGCAAATTTCTTTAACTCCGCTAACCAGTTGAAAGTTAAACTAGCCGGTGCCACGATCAACGTTGTCCTACTAGCTTTTTCTTGCTTTTCTGATAAAAGATAAGCAATGGTCTGTAATGTTTTCCCTAAACCCATTTCATCGGCCAAAATTCCGCCAAATTGGTAATGAGACAACATTTTTAACCAACGAAAACCCGTTACTTGATAAGGGCGTAAGTCCGCATTTAAACCTTCAGGCAAAGCCACAGGATAGTTTTCAGGATGCGTTAAATCTTTGGCCATTTGGGTAAAGTTATCACTAAACGCGACATTCGCTGTTTTTAGCTGCTCTTGTAAAACCAAACCTTGATTTAACGGCATTTTTATGACGCCGTCTTGACTATTTGTTTGTCGCAATTTTTGTAAAATCGCGCTGGTTTCTTGAAATTCTGGTGTTTCCAGTGACAATATCTGCCCATTAGTTAGCGTGTAAAAAGCATCTTGATTTAATAAGCTTTGCAAAATATTATCAATTTCTTTTTCACCAATACCTGAGATATCAAAGTGAACATCTAACCAAGAACCATCACTGTCCACTTTAACTTCTGGTTCAATCTTATGGGCATCCAAATACAATTCTCGCAATTTTTTACCCAGCTTAACTGTACCTAATTGTTGTAAAGTTGGCAGTTCCCGCGTGAAAAAATAATACAGTCCACTGCCAGTCGGCAAATCTTTACTAAAGCCGGTATCATTTTCCACGTAGTCTTGTTGTTGCAACAAATGACGTGCACGATCTTCTTTTTGGTAATCCCTTAGTACCTCGGGCTGATTTTCTTCAACAACATTATGCGTAGCATCGCTGGAGAAGATCGCATTGCCATATGCAAATTGCAATTCAACTGCAACCTGACCTTTTTTCTTACGCAAGATAAAACTGATTGCTAAATCTTCATCGCTAATATAGCGATAAACTTCTTTTGCAATTGTAACATTCCCGATTTGACGCAATAATGGTAAGACTTGCTTAAATAAAACCGATAATTCCTTTTTGGCATAAGGAATTTCTTTTTTTTCTATTCTTTTTAATAACTGATCCAACGTTAAATAAATTTCTTGTTGGCAACTAGACAATGGGTGAATTTGTTCATCGATTACGCCCCAATGATAATAGTTAAATACTTGATCGTAGTCTTTTTCAATTGCTAAAATGAATTGGTCTTCAACTTTTTTGACGGTAAATTCTAGTGGTAATGTAACGTCAGAAAAGACAATTGGATTTAGTTTCTTTTCATCGTAGGAAAATGTTCCGCCTAAATTTCCTAGCATCGTTAATAATTTTTGGCCCCAACCAATTGGAACCAATAAGTATTTTTTGTCTAATTTGCCATTGACTAAAATTCCAGTTTGCCCCATTAATTGTTGTGTCTGTGCCATTCCCCACAAAACATCTAATGCTTCATTAACGTCTGGGCTAAAAGCAGCTGGTTCAATTAGAAAACTATGCTGTTTATTAATGAGGATTTTTTTATGCTCTGAATAGGCTTGGAGAAATTTATAAATATTTTTTACAATATAATTGCGGGCAACACCCCGCTGGCCAACCTTTAAACTAATCCCAAAAACTGCCAATTCTTTATGATAAGGATTTGTCTCAATTGCTTCTATATTAAATTGTAAACGTAACGGTACTGCCGGCCCTTCTGCTACTGGTAATTTTAATTTGGCAAAACCGTTGGTAAACATTTCTGCTGTTGAAAATTTACTTTTGACTGGAACTTCCATACTGCTCATAAAACGCGTCTTGCCTTGTTGACGCAAAAATAATTCGACTGCCACTGTATGTTTACAATAATGGTGTTCTTCCCAGTAAGGGCACTGACAATAATCTTCTTCTTTGGCAGTAGCATCTAAATCCACCAAATATTCTTCACTACCTAATACAACAGCATGCCAAACTTTATTGGCCGGATCCGGCGTTACTGATAGTACTCTTCCTTCATTGAGGTATGTACGCCCTCGTTCAATCACTTTTTCAGGAATACTCCACTTCACCCAAATCTCTCCCATCTAATATTTGCAAACAGCATAAGCTGTTATTTGTTAAGCTAATTTCACTGCAATCTTACTTTGACCGGCACCATTGGTTTTAACATTTATCTGCCTTACAATCTTTTCTTTTAAGGCTGGTACGTGACTAATAATCCCAATTAACCTTCCTTGTGTTTCGAGTGTACTTAAAGCTTCTAACGCCATTTCCAACGCTTCTTCATCTAGTGAACCAAAACCTTCATCAATAAACAAAGCATCAAGAGCAATGCCACCGGTCTTATTTTGAATGACATCGGCTAAAGATAATGCCAAAGCTAAAGCCGCAATAAAGCTTTCACCACCTGATAATGTTTGAACGCGTCTCACTTGCCCTGCATTGTCATCATATATATCGATATCTAGTCCCTTTTGACCACGACCACCATCTGATTTTTCCGCTAAACTAAATTGATAACGACCATTAGTCAGCTGCTCTAAGCGAACATTGGCTAATGTTAAAATTTCAGCTAAATAAGCTTGTAAAACATAGCGTTCTAAACTAGTTTTATACGTATTTTTCCCACTCAATACTTGACTTAACTGTTCTATTTCTGCCAATTTAGCCAAAGATTTTTCGTGGGAAGCAAGCAATGTTTTTAACTTTGCCACTAATTGCTCGTTATCTTTTTGCTGTTCTTTTAAAAGTAAAAGCCGTTGTTGACTTTCACGCAATTGTACTTGCGCGTTTTCATAAGAAACCGCCATTTGAGCAATTTGCGGCATTTCTTGTTCTTTCAAATGTTCTTGTAGCTTTTGTTTTTGCTCTTTTATTAACAATAGCTTATTTTCGTACGTTTTTATTGCTTCTGATACCTCATGTAGTTTTTTCTCGTCTACAAGTTGCTCTAGCAGCTGCTTTTTAGAAAGTTCTCGTGGAGAAGACGCTAAGCTTGTTGTAAGTTGTGCGTCTAATTTTTCCACTTCTAGTTGCGCCTCGTGATGATAATCTGATAACTCTTTAATTTGTGCGTAATAGCTTTTGGCCGCGGCTTTTAAATTTTCACCTGTGGTTTGATCTTTTTGCAATTGTGCATTTAGTTTTTTGATTTCTGTTGTGAAAATTTCAATCTGATGACGTAAAACAGGTGCGTCACTTTTACCAACTTGACCTTGTAAACTTTCAACTTCTCCTTTAAGTCGTTCTAGTTGATTAACTTCTTTTTGGTAGCGACTTGTCAAAGTTTGGCGTTCTTCATTTTTCTCGGCCAATTTCACTGCTATTTCAGCTTGTGTTTCACTTGCCTTTTGAATCTCATTGCCTAGTTGTTCTTGTTGCGCAAAAAAACGCGTGATTGCTGTAAATACATCCTCTTTTTCTCCTATTGTCTGTAACAGGGTAAAATCACGAGTAATCTGCTCTTTTAAGTCGGTCATTTCTGCTTGGGTTTTGAGGATTAGCTTTTGAAATTTATCTGCTTCTTGTGTCAATTGTTCTTGTTTTGTATAGTTGCGGGCAAGCGCCTCAGCTAAATCTGCTCTTTTTTCTTCAGCTGCATTTAATAAAGCTTCACTTTCTGTAACCGTCTTTAAAGTCAAATCATGCTGGGCTACCATAGGATGCTCAGTTGCCCCACAAACTGGACAAGCCTCCCCAGAAACTAGATCTAAACTTAATCGGGCAATCATGGCTTTTGCGTAATTGCTTTTTTGCAAACGGTAGTTTTCTTCTGCGTCCTTTAGCTCTGCTTGCAAATTACGAATCGTAACTTGCAACTTTGTCATTGTATTTTTGGTCAACTGTAACTCTTTGTTTTGAGAAGTTTTTGTTTCAATTAATTTTTCATAATCACGGACTGTTTGCTGTATTTTTGTTAAGGCAGTCATCGTTTTTTGCCACTGGCTGCTTTTTTTTGTGAGCTGTTCTAGCTGACTAAGACTTAGCTGTAAAGTAGCAATAGCTTGATTCAGTATTGTCAGCTCAGCTTGCGTTTTTTCACTAGCAATTTTTTTTGTGGCAAGTATTTGTCGTTGTTGTTCCAATAGTTGGGCTTGGGGAAGTTTCACTTCTAAATTGTGAAGCGACTTTTGCGCTGCCTCTAACTGTGATGTCCACGCTGCTACAGTCTTTCTTTGCTCTTGCCAGATTTCCAGTGCTTCCGCATTTTTTTGCGATTCTTTTTTTGCGATGGCTAATTTATCAGCTTGAAGATTGACTTTACTTGCAGCCAATTTAACAGAATTGATCAGCGGCAGGTGTTGTTGGAGCCACAAAAGCCAATTTTGCTCATCTTTTTTTTGTGTTATCACCGTTTTTTCTAAAGCTAATTTGCTTTCTTCTTCCAAAACTTTTTTTAGTTCATCAAAGCTGCGTTTTAACTCTTCTGCTTGATAGTACTGTTTTTCGGCCGTATTCTTTTTTGCAGTTAAGTTTGCAACCACTTCGGTTTGGTTGGCGACCTCCCTGCCTAATTCTTCTAAATCACCTTGCCAGGCAGTTAGGGTTTCAGTCAAGGTCGAAAAAACAGCAGCAGTTTTAAACCATTTGAAACTATCGACTAAAGCTGCGGCTTGTGTTTGTTTTTCTGCAATACTTTGATTTTTAGCGGCTGCTTGTTCTTTTAACCAAGTTTGCAAATTTTGGTAAATTTCTGTGTCAAACAAGCGTCGTAAAACTTGTTCTTTATCTGTGCTTGAAGCAACGAGAAAATTACGAAATTCACCTTGTGGTAACATGATGATTTTGAAAAACTGGTCTGCAGTTAAGTGTAGTAGTTGATAAAGTTCATAATCGACATTTTTAGTGTATTGTTTTTTTTCGTTTCCTAGTTCGTCATAAATAGTCAGCGTTGTTTTGCCGGCTCTTTTGGTGGTACCAGTCCCCCGCTTTTTAGCTACCTCTTGTTCGGGGCGTCGCATCACTTCGTAAAGTAAGCCGCCGTGGCTAAAAGAAAACGTCACTTCCGTTTCTTCTGTCGGCTGCGCAAAAAGGGAACGCATTTCTTTACCACTACGCAATTTACCAGAGGTTTGACCGAATAAAGCAAAGGTCATTCCATCAAAAATTGTTGTTTTTCCAGCACCAGTTTTCCCGCTGACCAAAAACAAGCCCTGGTCTAAAAAAGCCCCAAATTCAACGGTTTCATCCAGATATGGACCAAAATTTTTCATGCGTAAAGTACGTGGCTGCATCGCGGTGGTTTCCTCCTTGTTAAAACAACTTTCATATATATCTAATGAATTGTCCTTAATCTTCTTTGGTTAATTTTTCTACTGCTTGTAACCCTTTTGCTAACCATTTTTCTTGGTTGGCAGTTAAATCTTCGTTGGTCATTTCAGCAAAAAAATCGCTAACGACTTTTTTCGGCGTATCTGCTCTTTTTTTTAGTTGGGTCAGTTGCGCTTTACTTTCAAGCGGATTTACTCGCTCAATCCCCAAGAGTCTGGGGTAGATTACGCGTAATTGATTCATCAAGTTAGGGATAACCCCACGGTCAGTTAATTGAATGTGTAAAAAATCTTCTCTTGCAATTTTTTGATAAAAAGCTGGTGTCAATAATTCTTCATAACTGGCCACAAGCCTTTGTAAGTCATGTAACGGAGACAAAGGATAAAATGTGCGGGATAAGTCGCTGGTATCAACGATATAAACACCTTTTGTTTGCTTTTCTTCTGAAATCGCATATTTTAACGGTGCACCACTGTATTGTACTGTCAAATGATTAAGAGCAGAATGATTATGCAAGTGACCCAAGGCAACATAATCAAAATCCTGCAATAAATCTACCGGTACACTATCCAAACCGCCTACCATGATTTTTGTTTCAGAATCACTTTTACTGCTACCAGCTGCAAAAAAATGCGCAACTAATACGTGCCGCATATTCGGCTTAAAGTGGCGCTTCATTTCGGCTATTACGCTTTTGATAGCCTCGGCTAAAGTTTTAATGCTATCGTCTTGAAAGTAAACGCGCGCATTAAAGGGCTCAAAGTATGGCAAAAGAAAAAATTGTGTATCTGCTAGTTCCACCGGTTCAAAAGCTTGCGCCAACTCTGTATGTAAATAAAAATCGGTATGACTAAACCAAGGCGTCCCAAAATTTAGGCGTTCATGACTATCATGGTTACCAGATATGGCCAACAGCGGTAATTTATTTTGCAAGTTAAAGGCGATAATTTTTTCATTAAATAAATTGACAGCATCTACTGCTGGTACCGCCCGATCATACAAATCTCCAGCCACTACCACTGCATCAACTTTTTCTGCTAAAGCCAACGATAAAATTTGGTCAATGGCGGCACTTTGTTCTTCTAAGAGATCAAAACCGTTTAATTTTTTGCCAATATGCCAATCTGCCGTGTGTAAAAAACGCAATTTGTACTCCAACCTTTCTAAAAAAGCATCTTCAGACCATTATAACACTTTCAACCCCTTTTCAAAAAGTCACGGCTACTGCTTGTAAAAATGCCTAAAAAAAAGACTTTATCAACAACATCACTTCATTTATGAACAATTAAAATCTACGTGCAAACTTTAAAAATGAGATAATTCCTTCATTTTTGACTATAAAAAAACCAGCGTAAAATACGCTGGTAAAAAAATTATTTAACAATATATTTAAAATTAGGATCAATGGCGCGATCCAATTGATCAAAGGCTGTTTGAATGCGCGTTTCCACCACCGCCATGCCTTCTTTATCAATTTTTTTCACATCGCTAATATCAATGGGTTCACCAAAACGCATGGTAACTTTTTTTCGTTTTAGCAAATCTTTAAAGGTCAATGGTCCTTGGTAAACACAAGGCACAATCTTAACTTTAGCCATTTTAGCAATGAGTGCCATGCCCCCTTTTAACTCAGTGGCATGCCGGGTGCCACTAGGGAACATAATTAAACTTAGATCAGTATTTTTTAACAACTTTACTGGAGTTTTAATGGCAGAAGGACCCGGTTTTTTGCGGTCAACTGGAAAAGCATTGGCGTGAATTAAAATGAAACGCAAAATAGGATTTTTGAATAATTCTTCCTTCGCCATAAAACTGAATTTTTTCGGTCTCGCACCGACTGCCATGTACAATGGGTCCCACCAAGTCCTATGAGGTGCAACTAAAATATAATTTTCATTCTGAGGTAATGCAATCTTATTTTGAAATTCAGAATTACCGTTTAGTACAAATAATAAAAAGCGGACAATGCCCCGCATCATGGTAAAAAACATCTGATCTTCCTCTCTATTTCTCTCATTATCTGCAAGTTGCGTTTTTAATGGGTAAGGAGTAATCCTTCTATTTTTGCCCTTACACAAATTATTTCAAATACAACACGGTCTAAGTATGCAAAAAAAAGTATCTTTTGACAAGCTTTTTTTACCAACAGTTGCACCACTTTATCAGTCGAGTATAATACGAGTAGAGATTTTCAATTAAAAAAAATTGCAGGTGTAAATTGTGTTAAATAAAAATGAACGTATTGATGCTTTATACGCAGAAGGAATTAAGATCATTCAAAGTAAAGATGTCTTTTCTTTTTCCATCGATGCCGTCTTACTGGCAAACTTTCCCAATATTCCCAAGCGAGGTAAAATTGTTGATCTCTGTGCTGGCAATGGGGCGGTTGGTCTTTTTGTCAGTCATAAAACAAATGCCAAAATTGATCAAATCGAAATTCAACCCCGCTTAGCGGATATGGCACAACGCAGTATCGCTTTAAACCATTTGGAAGAACAGCTAAAAGTCTATGAACTAAATTTAAAAGATAGCTTATCGGTTATAAAAAAAGATTCGGTAGAACTGGTCTTGTGCAATCCTCCTTATTTTAAAAACCTAGCGACAAATGAAAAAAATCCTAATCCCCATTTGGCCATTGCCCGCCATGAAATCCACGCGACACTAGAAGATGTCATTGACGTCTCCAGCCAAATGCTAAAGATGAATGGACGCTTGGCTTTAGTCCATCGACCTGATCGTTTTTTAGAAATTTTAGAATTGATGCAGGCCTATCGCATCGCGCCAAAGCGCGTTCAATTTGTCTATCCTAAAGCCAATAAAGATGCAAATATTGTTTTAGTTGAAGGAATAAAAAATGGTAAAAAAGACGGATTTAAAATTTTGCCACCACTAACCGTATATTCCAAAACAAATGAATATACCCCAGCTATTAAGGCGATGCTTTATGGCCAATAAGCATTATTTTTATGTTCTCTTATGCCGAGATAATACTTTTTATGCCGGCTATACGACAGATTTGGCCCGCCGCTTAAAAGAACATAATGACGGCGTTGGTGCCAAGTATACTCGGCTAAAAAAAAGACGACCACTACAAATGGTGCATGCAGAAGTCTTTTTTGATCGCAGTAGTGCAACTAAAGCTGAAGCTGCCTTTAAAAAGTTAAGCCGACTACAAAAAGAAGCCTATTTAAAAGCCCATCAAAAGCAAAATCAACTTTAACTAAATCGTCTAAAAAAAGGGTTCTCTTTTTGCTGGAGGACCCTTTTATGGTACCATCAAAAATGAAAGCGGCAACAAAAAAGGAGGATAACTATGAAAAAGATCGGGTTGATATTCGTTGGTTTGGCGTTAGTGATTTCTTTTTCGTCCAGCACTTTAGCAGCAACAACAAACACGAGTATGCAAGAAGAAGTAACAGAAACAATCACTAGCACCACAAAAGAGACAAGTACCTCGTTACATAATGAACCTATCGCAACAACAGACAGAAAAGATGAAGCACAACTGCAAAAAAATAACACCGCCCCTGCGTTTTATACAACAGCCAGTGAAAAGAAATACTTTACCATTACAACGCCAAATGATAACTTTTGGACAGATTTCACAGCAACACCAGCAGGAATAACAAAAAATTATTTCCAGCAGACTTTCCAAATTTTAAGTAAAATTACCACTTTTGATGATAAAGTCTATTACAAATTGCAAGGTCAAACCATATTTTATGTCTTAGCTACTAGCGGTGTCCTAAGTGATAGTCCACTGGGATTGCCTCAACCTAAAATTCAGTATCTCACCTTCAAAAATGCCACAACATATTGGGGAGATAACACCTTACAAAATGGACAGTCAACCAATCCTTTGACACTGAAAACTTGGCAAAGTCGCAATACTTACCTTCATGCCGATGGTGAGAAATATTTTGATTTATATTCAAATAAAGGAAATTTCGTTGGCTTTATTAAAGCCAGTAGTACCAATATCACCTCAATTGCAGGAACTGCGATTAAACAGCAAAAATATGTAACCTTAACCGCTACAAATTATCCTTTTTTGCAATCTTGGATTCAGAGCACCCCACAAACGACTAAAAAATATTATCAGCAGTCCTTTTTAGTAAAAGAGTTATACCACCATTTTGACGGCAATGATTATTACAGCCTTTACCAACTTAAAGGCGGCAAGCAAGTACGAGTCGGATTTACCAATGTCAAAGCAACCACAACTGCCCCCGGTGGACAAGGAGTTTACCAAAAATTAGGCAAATACGTTACCATTAACAATAAAAATTATCAAATTCATCAAAATTTCAACTGGAAATATCGCAATAAAACTAGAAATCTTTACGGCAAAACATTTTTGGCTCGCGGTCTTTATCGCCATGTTAATGGCGCAACTTATTACACACTTTATAATCAAAAAGGCAACTGGATTGGCTATTTAAATAGTGCCGCCACAAAAATAGCAGCCGGTCCTCAAGGCATTTATCAAAAGTGGGGTAAGAGCGTTGTTTTAACCAACAAAAATCAACCATTATGGCAAAATTTTAAATGGCAAAAGAAAAATACAAGTCAAAAGCTAATGGGCAGTCTGTATGTTGCTAAAGGCTACTACGAGCACGCAAATGGAGCTCGCTATTTAAGTCTTTATACCCAATCTGGCAAATGGCAAGGATACATTAATGCTGGTGCCACAAAACAAGCAACTTCCAAAGCCCAAAAATTAAAACAGGTGCAACAATTACTCAATCGTAAATATAAAAATAAAAATTTAGGCATTTACGTGATGAGTTTAACCGACGGTAGCGTAGCCCAAATAAATGGAAATAAAAATTTTCATGCGGCCAGCACCGGCAAATTACCGGCTTTGTATTATACGCAAAAGCAAATCAATGCCAAAAAGTTAAATCCTTATAAAAAATATCGTTACACCGATGCGATCAATAAAATGTCTTTATCTTATATGCGGGGCGGAGCTGGTATTTTACAATCCAAACGTTTTGGTAACTATTATTCTTTAGATACAATTATGAACTGGACTTGTAAGTATTCGGATAATCAAGGTGCTAATTTCTTAGGCTATTATGGGGCTGATAAATATAGTCAAAAAATGAAAAATGAAATTAGTAGTATCATTGGCCGCAAATGGACGCGTTTTAGTGTGATTAATGCCAAAGAAAATACGCGTCTTTTAAAAGCTATGTATTTTGAAGGAGGCAAGGTGCTGACTTATCTTTCCCATACAACCTATGATAGTCAGCGTTTGCCAAAATATTTGCCAGTGCGGGTGGCTCATAAAATTGGTGATCTCGGCGGCTATGCTCACGATTGTGGCATTGTCTATACAAAAGAACCTTATGTTATTAGTGTAATGACACAAGGTACCGGCTATGAGATTATCTCGCGTATTTCAAAAGATGTCTATCAAATCATGAAATAGAAAATACCCAAAGGACTTTAGCAAAGACAAAATACCGTCTTTTAACTAAATATTCTTTGGGTATTTTATTGTCCCAAACTTCCTACGAAAACCCCCAGAAAGCTTAAAAATAAGCCGCCACCATAAGAAATAGCAAAATAGCGATAAAAAAGTTTAGGTTTTGCCTGCCACAAAGTTAATAATTCAAAATTAAAGGTAGAAAAAGTCGTGTACCCGCCCATCATACCCGTTCCCAAAAACAAATATGCGGCATCACTTAAATGCAAGCCAGAAAATACTCCTAAGATAAAAGCACCTGTTAAATTAATAATTTGGGTCGCCCACGGATACGGATGGGGTCGCTTTTCAAAAAAACGATTAGTAAAAAAGCGTGCCATAGCACCTAACGCAGCTCCCAAACCAACCAGTAGCATATTCATTCTAAGTCCTCCTTATGAGGCTTTGGGCGCCATACTTTTTCTCCTAGATAGGCCATTAAAATTCCACCAAAAATGGATACAGCTAAATAAAGTCCCGCCAATAAAACGTTTGTTTCAAAAAGTTTTACCGTATCTAAAGCAAAGGAAGAAAATGTTGTAAAGGCACCAAAAAAGCCAGTACCCACGCCTAGAATTAACCGGCCGTTGACATCTTGATCGGCCATAATGTGTTTTACTAACCAGCTAAACAAAAAACAGCCCAATAAATTGGCCACCAAGGTTCCTAGCGGAAAGCCATTGACTACAGGTAAACTTAAACCCAATAAATAGCGTGCATTGCCACCAAAAAACGCAAAGAAAGCTACAATTATGTAATCCACTCAAATGCCCCCTCTTCAAAAAAAGTTTTGCTATTAAAAAAGTAGCACAAAAAAACCAAGAGTAAAAGTTGCACCTCTTGGTTTTCATTTCAATTATTTTGCACGTTTGATATACGTACCTTCAGCCGTGTTAATTTCTAAGCTTTCACCGGCTTCAATAAAATCTGGTACGTTAACAACTAAGCCTGTTTCCATTGTTGCCGGTTTACCAGAGCCAGTTACAGTTGCACCTTTAATTGAAGGTTGTGTTTCTGTAACAACTAAGACAACAGTTGTTGGTAATTGCACCCCAATTACTTCAGAACCGAAGAATTGAATTTTAACTTCCATATTCTCCAACAAGTATTTCATTTCTTCTGCAATTGTTTCAACTGGAATTTCATATTGTTCATATGTTTCCAAATCCATGAAAAAGGCTGTATCATCCATTGTATATAAATATTGCACAGGTTTTGTATCGATGTGTGCTTTTTCAAATTTTTCATCAGGACGTAAAGTTGTGTCATACGTCGCACCAGTTCGAACGTCGCGAAGTTTCATTCGCATTACCGTGTTTCCTTTACCTGGTTTATGATGACTCGCATCTAAAACTTTGATTAATTTACCGTCTTGGACAAATGTCATCCCTGCCCGTAAGTCGCTTGCTGCAATCATTGTCTAAATCCTTCTTTCTTGTTATAAAATTCTTTTTCATTGTAGCAAACAAGACGCGTTTATGCTAGTTTTAGCCAAAATTCTCATTTAGCCTCTTTTTATTTTCTAACGTAGTTGGGATCGTATTCGTCTGTTTCGATATAAATATAGGCTTTTTTATCTGGCAGACTTTGACGAATTTGGCGCTCGATCTCATTTACAACCCTATAACTATGGGCTTCTGCTTCATCAACGATGTCAATTTTTGCGGCAATCATAATTTCTGTTGGCCCCAAGTGCACAGTCTTAATATCAATCAGACGTTTTACTTCTGTGCGCGAAAAGGCTGCTTTAATCTTTTTCAAATCACTAGCAGTAACGCTTTCGCCAATAATTAGACTATAAAATTCCCGTGCTAGAAAAATTGCAGCGAACATTAACAATAGACCGATTAATAACCCGCTTAAAGCATCAAATAGTGCATTGCCGGTTACCATGGTTAAAATAGTTCCCATTAAAGCTATTACTAAACCAATCACTGCACAAAAATCTTCGGTAAAAATAATTAAAATTTCGCTGTGACGGCTTTCTCTTAAAAAGCGAAATAACGGTAACTTCTCTTCATTCAATTCCTTAATTTCTTTAAAGGCAATGCGTAGTGAGCTCCCTTCTACTGCCATCCCAAAAATTAAAATGATAATCACAAGCCATTGGTTACCAACTTCGTGAGCCGGATGAAAAAGCTTTTCCATTGCTTCCATCACACCTAAAGCACCACCACCAAAGAAAAGCATCATCGCGACAATGGTACTAAAAAAATACTTTGCTCGCCCCTCACCAAACTGATGCAACTGGCTGACCGGACGTGCCGCCCACTTATCCCCGATTAGCAATAGCGCTTGATTGCTACAATCGACGACACTATGAATACTCTCGTTTAACATTGCGGCACTCCCGCTTAACAAGTAGCCGACAAATTTACTAATCGCCACTAATATATTGGCAACTAAAGCAGCAATTACGGCCATCATCCCTTGATTTGTTTCTTTTTCCATTTTTCTCATCCCTTTTTTTAATTAATTGAAGTCTCTTCTTTATTATAAAGAAACTAGCAATTTAGCAAAAACAATAGCGCTTTTAAAACAAAATATTCTACAAATACTCGCAATTTTTCTACAATAGTTTTAGGAAGTGATTAAATGGAAACTTTAACTAGCAGTTTTATTTTGCCAAAAACAGCAAAACTCGATGACAACCAGCAAAATGTAGTCCGCAAAATTTTAGATTTTAGTGCAACAAATATTCCTTGTGACAAAACAGCTGTCTTTGTTTTAAGTGGTGAGGCTGGCGCGGGAAAAAGTATTGTTTTAGCCAGCGCCTTTGAAAAGCTGCAAAAACTAAGTCGGCAACCTAACACCGCCTTTAGCGGTTTTGACAATAAATTATTGGTCAATCACAACGAAATGTTGAAGATCTATAAAGAATTAGCCCAGCAATCTACTTATTTATACAAAAAAGATTTCATGAAACCAACACCTTTTATTAACCACTATCAAAAGGAGCATAAAAAAGCTGAGATTATCATGATTGATGAGGGGCATCTCTTATTGAGTAAGTCAGATCCATTTAATAAATTTCAACAGACAAATCAATTAGTCGAAATTATGAAATTAGCCAAGGTCGTTATTTTAGTTTTTGATTTTGCACAAGTAATAAAATTGAAAAGCTATTGGCAACCTAACTGGTTAAAAAGTCTATTAAAGGACTACCCTACCCAATATTATTACTTAGATCAGCAATATCGGCTCCAGGATGCCAAAGTGACAGACTGGATTAATGCCTTTGTAAAGGGGCATTTAGCCCCAAAACCAACAACAAAAAACTTTGAGTTAGAATTTTTTGCCGATGGGCTGTCTCTTTACGAGAAAATCAAAACTAAAAATCAGCAATTTGGCCTATCCCGATTACTAGCTACTACTGATTTCCCCTTCACTGTCTTGGACGATAAAAAATGGTTTGTAACCGCCGGAAATTTGAAACTTCCCTGGGACAAACTTAATTTTACCGATCGCCCTTGGGCAGAACGCCCCGAAACTATTAATGAAGTCGGCTCGATTTACACGATCCAAGGCTTTGATTTAAATTATGCCGGAGTCATCTTAGGACCGAGCGTAAAATATGATGAAGCAGAGGAAAAAATTTACATTGACAGTAATCTTTACGAAGATCATGAAGCCTTTAAAACCAGAACAGATGTTGCTTCATTAGCAAAAGCAAAAAATGAGATTGTCGCAAACAGCATCAATATTTTATTCAAACGCGGAAAATTTGGTTTATATATTTATGCTACCGATGCTACTCTCAGAAAACATTTACTTGCATTAAAGAACACAAAAATATAAAACTGGCACTTACTGAGATATTTTCAAGCTAAATTTTAAAATGATTTAGTTTGTCATACCTGATACGGTCAAAAATGATAGCAAATAAACCAGACAGCATTTGATAAACAGGAATAATAAATGGACCTTTTGTTTCAAAATTGCGCGCCAAAACAATAATACTCCACCATATTTATTTCATTAAATTTAGCAAGTAAAAAAAAGAATATTGATAGCACAAAAAAAGCGAGCCGACCTTAGTGGGGCTCGCTTTTTTGCTAGATTATAAATTATCAGCTATTTGATTGCTCCACGAATAACAAAGCATCGTAAGGACCAAATGTCATTTCTTTTGTTAATTTTTTAGGGGCGGTTTTGTCGTTTGTAATATAAGACTGCCAATTTTTCTGCCAGATTTTTTTGGGCAACGTTAATTTTCTAGTTTTTGGGCTGATATTGGTAATAATTAAAAACTGCTTTTCCCCTTTTCTTAAATATGCAAAAATATCAGGGTCATTTTGAGCCAATAATTCAAAGGTCCCAGTTGCAAAAGTCTCCTCTTGTCTACGTATTTGAATCAATTGACGATAAAAATTCAAGACCGAGTCAGGATCTTCTTTTTCAGCTGCAACATTGATTTTGACATAATTGGGATTGACTTTCAGCCAAGGTGTACCTGTAGTAAAGCCAGCGTTTTTGCTATCATCCCATTGCATTGGGGTACGAGCATGATCACGACTCCAAGAAGTGGCAAGCTGCAATGCTTCTGCTTCACTTTTATTTTCAGCTAGCAGCCGATGATAAAAAGAAAGGGTATCTTTGGCATCCACTTCTGAAATTGTTTGAAATGGATAATTTGTTGCGCCTAATTCTTGCCCTTGATAAATAAAAGGCGTCCCACGTAATAATAAATACATCATGGCTAAAGCTTTCGCTGATTTCTTGGTTTCGTTGCCTAAAATTGTGTTAAAGCGTGGATTATCATGATTTTCAAGATATAGGGCATTCCAACCTTTTTTACCTAAATCTTTTTGCCAACGGGCGATAACTTTTTTAAAGCCTAATAAATCAATCCGTTCGCTTCCAGCAACACCTTTTCGAACATTATGTTCCAATTCAAAAATCATATCCAAATAACCTTCTGAATCTGTCCAATTAACCGCTTTTTTACTGGAAACGCCACTGGCTTCTCCTACTGTCATCACATTGTATTCATTAAAAATTTGTTGTAAATCCTTCATATAATTGTCAATACCAGCTACATTCATGAAAGGTGCCCAGGGATTATCTTTAATTTTAAAATTCCAAGGTTCCTTTTGGATATGGCTGATGGCATCTAATCGAAATCCATCAATTCCCAGTTCTAACCACCAGCGAATCATTTGGTAAATTTCAGTACGCACAGCTTCATTTTTCCAATTTAAATCCGGTTGTTCTGGCGCAAATACGTGAAAATAAGCCTGACCACTTGGTTCATCGACCGTCCAAGTTGAACCGCCAAAAAAACTCTGCCAATTATTCGGCAAGTTAGCGGGCGTAGCATTCTGCCAGTGATAATAATTACGGTACGGATTTTCTTTACCTTTTTTTGCTTCCACAAACCAAGGGTGCTGATCGCTGGTGTGATTGACTACTAAATCCAAAATAATTTTTAGATTTTCTTTGTGGCACGCCTCTAAAAGTTCCTTAAACTGTGCCATATCACCATATTCGGCCGCGATGTCTTTATAATCAGAAATATCATAGCCATTATCTACATTGGGAGATTTGTACATGGGATTTAACCAAATAAAATCAACTCCCAGTTCCTTGAGATAGGGAATTTTGGCAATAATTCCTTTAATATCCCCAATGCCATCCCCATTACTATCATAAAAACTACGGGGATAAATTTGATACCCCACTGCATTTTGCCACCAATTGGTCATGATTTCACCACTTCCACGACAAAAGCATCCCAAGGCATAAGTACAACTTTTTCTAATTGACTTGGCGTAGGACCGTTGGATAAAATCAGTTCCTTAATTGCACCGTCGTAATGAAATTCATTTGCTTCACTAGCAAAGTTTGTCACAACAAGCCACGTTTTTTCTTTGAAGTTTCGTGTATAGGCAAAAACTTCAGGAGCTGTTTTTAATAGGTGAAAATCCCCCCATACCACTAACGGGTTGTCTTTTCGTAATTGAATCAATTTTTGATACGTATAAAAAAGTGAATCTTTATCCGCTAATGCTTGGGTGACGTTTATTTTAGGATAATTCTCATTTACCGTAAGCCACGGTGTACCGGTCGTAAAACCAGCGTGTTGACTATCGTCCCATTGCATGGGTGTTCTGGCATTATCTCTTCCTTTAACATTGATGGCATTTATAATTTCAGCTGGTTTATATCCTTGAGCGAGGCGTTCATGATACATGTTAATACTTTCAATATCGTCAACTTCTTCAATGGCACTAACCAAATGATTGGTCATGCCAATTTCTTCTCCTTGATAAATATATGGCGTCCCTTTTAGTAAGTGTAATAAAATCGCTAACAATTTACCGCTTTTAACACGATAATTTTTTTCGTCTCCCCAGCGGGAAATAATGCGGGGTAAATCATGGTTGTTCCAAAATAGTGAGTTCCATCCTTCATCACCTAGTTCTGTCTGCCATTTGGCAAAAACTTCCTTCAATTGCGCCACTGCAAGGGGGCGTAAATCCCATTTGCTTTTTTGGGGCTGTTCATCTAATGCGACATGTTCAAATTGAAAGACCATGCTTAACTCTTGGCGTTTAGGATTCGAGTATAATTTGGCAATTTCAGGTGTTGCTCCCCATGTTTCGCCGACGGTTAACAAATCGTGTTTACCAAAAGTTGCTTTGTTCATCTCTTGTAAATAGTCATGGAGTTTGGCACCATTGCCGGTAATCATCTTTTCTGGCACTTTGCCGATCAAATCAATGACATCCATACGAAAACCGCCAATTCCTTTTTCAATCCAAAAATTCATCATATCATAAACTGCCTGCCGCACTTTTTCATTGGCCCAATTTAAATCAGGCTGCTTTTTGGAGAATAAATGCAAGTAATACTGCCCACTTGCTTCATCAAATTCCCAAGCGCTGCCAGAAAATGTCGATCCCAATTCATTGGGCGCGCTGCCATCTGCTTTAGGATCGGCCCACACATAATAATCGCGGTAGGTATTTTCCTTGCCTTTTTTGGCTTCAAGAAACCATTGATGCTCATCAGAAGTATGATTGACTACTAAGTCCATCACAATTTTGATGGAACGTTTTTTAGCTTCAGTAATTAGTCGCTCCATATCCTCCATTGTGCCAAATTCGGCCATAATCGCTTCATAATCTGAAATATCGTAGCCATTATCATCATTAGGAGAGGCATAGACTGGGGATAACCAAATCGCACCAATTCCCAGTTTTTTTAAATAATCTAATTTTTCAATAATACCGCCAATATCGCCAATTCCATCACCATTGCTGTCTTTAAAACTGCGGGGATAAATTTGGTATACAACAACTTCTTGCCACCAGTGTTTTTCCATTTTTTTCACTCTTTCTAATCCTCTTTTGTAATGACAAAACCTTTAGGAGCTAATTTCAGATCGGCAGTAAAGCCATTAGCCAAAATAATTTCCCCTTTAATAGTTAGAGAGTTCGCATTTTCGCCCAAATTGAAATAGCCGATAATTTTTTTATCTGCTAATTTGCGTTGAAGTACAATTTGCTGTTTAGCTAGATCAATATTTTCCCAAATCATTTGACCTTCTGATAGTATTTTTGCAAAGTCACGGCGAAATTTGACCAGTTTTTTGAAAAAGGCAAACATATCCAAGTCCTGATCTTCTTCTTGCCAAACCATACATTTACGACAATCTGGATCCATTTCTCCTGTCATGGCAAATTCATCGCCGTAATAAATACACGGTACTCCGGGTTGTAAATAAGTAAAAGCCTCTACTTGTTTCATTAAGTCTTTATCGTTTTTTGCCTCCGTTAAAATTCGCGGTGTATCGTGGGAATCTAAGACATTAAATTGCACTTGGTTGGTTTGTTGGCGATAAAGCATTAATTGCCGATTAATTTCCGATACCATTTTTTCTAACGTGATGTCTTTTTTAACAAAAGCACCGGAAATGGCATCTGTATATGCGTAGTTCATTACAGCGGTAAATTCATCACCATTAAGCCAACTTTGAGAAGAGTGCCAAATTTCACCTAAAATATAGAAATCATCTTTGGCTGCATCACACACTTGCCGAAATTCCCGCCAAAAAGTGTGATCGACTTCATTGGCGACATCCAAACGCCAAGCATCAATATCAAATTCTTTAATCCAATACGCTGCAATCTCCAAAAGATATTTTTTTACTTCTGGATTTGCTGTATTTAATTTTGGCATATGGGGAGTAAAAGCAAAAACATCATAGGTAATATCATAGGCATCTTCAAAATCTTTTCCTTCTTTATAGCTAGCTGGAAATTCATTAATGTGAAACCAATCAGCATATTTTGAAACGGCACCATTTTGCAAAACATCTTGCCATTGTGGTGAAGTATCCCCCATATGATTAAAGACTGCATCTAACATTATTTTGATGCCCCGTTTATGACATTCCGCTACTAATTTTTTAAATAATTTTTTATCGCCAAAGTCTGGATCAATTTCAAAGTAATCGATCGTATCGTATTTGTGATTGGAATGGGCTTTAAAAATCGGACAAAAATAGAGACCGTTAATTCCAAGTTCGGTGAAATGGTCTAAGTGATCTAAAACGCCTTGTAAGTCGCCACCAAAAAAATCTTGACGATCAGGATCTTTTGAGCCCCACGGCAGCGTTCCTTTTGGATCATTACTTTTATCCCCGTTGGCAAATCGCTCTGGAAAAATTTGATACCATACTGTATTTTTTACCCACGCTGGTGCTTTAAAGCGATCAACTTCATGAAAATACGGCATTCTAAAATAGTTATTCGGCATCTTTAGGTATTCTTTTTCAGCTGGAAAACAGCCATGATCGCCATAAAAAATTTCACTATCATCTAAACCGACAACTTTAAAGCCATAAGCCATGCGTTTATATGGTTCACTCGTTGCTACCACCCAATAATCATGCAATTCAGTCGTTAAATATTTTTCCATTACTAATGGTTTTTGATACCACTTTTCTGCTTCTAAAGTATAGGTATCCCCATGAAGAAGTTCTACTTTTTTCACATCATTTTTGGCTGTTTTTAAGCGAATGTGCATGAGATCTTTTTGATATAGATAGGCAAACTCGCTATCTGGACGGTGATTAATTGCTGCTGTATTCATCAAATCGCACCCTTCTTTTTTGATTACTCACGATATTTTTCATGAGAAAAAGTTCATTTCGGCTTCATTATGACATATTAAAATTTGAATTTCAACGAAATTACCGCAAACGATTGCATTTATATTTTTTTGCTTCTTTGCAAGTGTTACTAAAATGACCGATTCTTATTTTCGTTCGCAAAATTAGTCTATATCGTCAATTGTTTTCGTTATATACGTAAAACTTTTATGGAACTTTCAATTTGTATCACGTGTTTAAAAAAAGCAAAAAAAATATTTCAAATAAATTGCTTGACTATTTCCGCAATCGGTTGCATAATACATTTTGTAAGCGAAATCATTTAAATAATTTTTGGGAGGAACAAGAAATGAAATCAAATTGGAAAAAGTTATTGATGGGTGGCGTAGTTTTAAGTTTATCTGCTATGACATTAGCAGCTTGTGGTTCAAGTGATTCAAAAGATGACAGCGCAGATAACTCATCCGCAAAATCTGAAGAAGTAAAAGGTGATTTAAAAGTATGGATTGATACTGAACATATTCCAGCTATTAAAGAAGCTGTTGCTGATTTCCAAAAAGAATATCCCGATGTAAAAGTAACCATTAAAGCCGGTCAATCTGCTGACGCTAAAGCAGATGTTTCAAAAGACCCAGAAAAAGCTGCTGATGTTTTCATGATGCCCCACGATCAAATTGGTCAAATGGCAGAAGCTGGTCTTTTGTATCCCGTTGGTAAAAAACAAGCAGAAGAAATTAAAGAAAATAATACCGAAGCAGCTGTTAACGGTGTTACTTGGAAAGATAAAATTTACGGCTACCCTTATGGTGTTGAATCACAAGTTCTTTACTATAACAAAGCAAAATTATCTGCAGATGATGTAAAAACTTGGGCAACGTTAACCCAAAAAGGTAAAATCGGGACAAACTTTGCTGAAGCAGGTGCCAACTACATCTTTGGTCCATTATTCATGAGTAACGGCAATGTTTTATATGGTGAAAATGGTGAAGACTTAAAAGGAACAAACTTCAATGATGAACAAGGTGTACAAGTTCTTGATTGGATCGCTAAACAAAAAGATAATGCCGGTGTCGTTCAAGCCAACGCATCTGCCTTATCAAACTTACAATCTGGTAAAACAGATGCTTTCCTTTCTGGTCCATGGTCTAAAAATGATGTGAAAAAAGCATTGGGTGATAACATGGCTGTTGCAGCTTACCCTACCATTGATTTTGGCAATGGTCCAAAACAAATGAAAGCTTTTTTAGGTGTTAAAGTTTACGGTGTTAACCAACAAACAAAAGCACCACTAGCAGCCATGGCATTAGCAGACTACCTAAGTGGTAAAGAAACACAACAAAAAGAATTCGAAGTAAACGGCGTAATTCCTGCTAACAAAGAATTACAAGAAGATAGCAAAGTTAAAGAAGACGCTGTCGCAAAAGCAGTTATGGAAATGGCTGACCCAGAACATTCTGTTGTAATGCCCAAATTACCAGAAATGGTTTCATTCTGGCCACCAATGGACGCTTTGATTAACGACACTTACAAAGGTAAAATCGCCGCTAGTGACTACCAAGCAAAATTGGATAAATTTGTTGCTGATACATCTAAATCAGCAGAATAAATCGTTATTAGTTTGACGCAAGTGTAAAATTTAAGGCCGATCAAAAAATCCCTGCAGATTTTTTCGCTCGGCCTTTTTAGTTAAGAAAGCTTGGCAATGCAGCTAGCTTTCAAACACAACTGGGAGTTTTGTTCAATTCTCCTTATTCAAAATTCCTCTTTTAAATACAAGCAGGAAAAACGAAAGTTAGGTGAAGACCACATGTTCAAAAAGAAAAACTATGAAACCCACATCACCTTTAGAGAGCTTTTTAAAAAAGGTGATCTGCCCACTAAATTATCTTTTTTCATTATGGGTGCTGCTAACCTGGCAAACAAACAAATTCCAAAAGGTCTTTTGTTTTTAGCCAGTGAAATTGGCTTTATTTATTGGCTTGTAACCAATGGTGCTCACGCCTTAGCGATGCTTCAAACCTTAGGCACAAAAAAACAAGGTTTGGTTTATAACGAAGATTTAGGAATTGAACTTTTACAAAAAGGCGATAATTCCATGTTGATTTTACTATTTGGGATTGCGGCTATTTTAGTCTGTGTTTTATTAATCATTTTATATGTTATCAACTTAAAAAGTGCACGTCACCTTTTTGAATTAAAACTATCTGGCGATAAAATCCCTTCAACTACGCAAGACTTACGCAGCTTATTAAACGAACGTTTCCATGTTACGTTAATGTCTGTCCCATTAATCGGTGTCTTGTTCTTTACCGTTTTACCGCTTTTATACATGATTTCCATCGCCTTTACGAACTACGATCATAATCACTTACCACCAAAAAGCTTATTTACTTGGGTTGGATTACAAAATTTTGGTAATGTCATTAGCGGTGATATGGCCGGAACCTTCTTCCCCGTCTTAGGCTGGACCTTAATTTGGGCCATCTTTGCAACTGTAACCAATTTCTTTTTTGGTATTATCTTAGCCTTATTAATTAACGCAAAAGGCATTAAATACAAAAAAATGTGGCGAACACTTTTTGTTATTACAATGGCTGTGCCGCAATTTGTCTCTTTACTTGTCATGCGTAATTTACTAAATGATGCGGGACCAATTAATGCCATCTTACAAAATTTAGGTTGGATTTCTAGCTCGATTCCTTTTTTAACAGATCCAATTTTAGCAAAAATTACCGTTATTGTTGTCAATATGTGGATCGGGATTCCAGTCACGATGTTAATTTCAACTGGGATTATCCAAAACTTGCCAACTGATCAAATTGAAGCTGCTGAAATTGATGGGGCGAATAAATTCCAAATTTTCCGTAACATCACTTTCCCACAAATCCTATTTGTCATGACACCAGCTTTAATTCAACAATTTATCGGCAATATCAATAACTTCAACGTTATCTATCTATTAACCCAAGGTGGTCCAACCAACTCTGACTTTTACGGCGCTGGTTCCACTGACCTTTTAGTTACTTGGCTTTATAACTTGACTGTCAATACGATGGACTATAATTTAGCCTCTGTTATCGGTATTTTGATCTTCATCTTATCAGCAGTCTTTAGTTTAATGGCCTACACGCGTACAAATTCATTTAAGGAGGCGTAAAAAATGGCGGTACAATCAAAAAGCAAAAGTTATCATAAAAAACAAAGAGCAACCCGCACGTTAATCTACGCCATTTTAACGATTATGGCAGTCTTTTGGCTCTTTCCTATTTTCTGGATTGTTCTTACGAGCTTTCGTTCAGAAGGGGGCGCATTTGTTCCTTATATCATCCCCAAAGAATTTACAATGGGAAATTATGCTACCCTTTTAAGTGATGCTTCAGGCAACTATCCTTTTGTCCGTTGGTTTTTAAACACACTTTTTGTTGCAGTTATTAGCTGTCTGCTTTCAACCTTCATTACAATTGCCATGGCTTATGCCTTATCGCGATTGCGTTTTAAACTACGGAAACCATTTTTAAAAGTGGCCTTAGTTTTAAATATGTTTCCTGGCTTTATGAGTATGATTGCGGTCTACTATATTTTAAAAGCAATGGATTTAACTCAAAGTTTGGTCGCTTTAATTTTGATCTACTCTTCGGGCGCTGCCCTAGGTTTTTATATTGCGAAGGGATTCTTTGATACCATTCCAATGGCCTTGGATGAATCTGCCATGATTGACGGTGCCAACAAATGGCAAATTTTTACTAAAATTACGCTTCCCCTTTCCAAGCCAATTATTGTCTACACTGCTTTAATGGCCTTTATGGCTCCGTGGATGGACTTTATCTTTGCCAAGATCATCATGGGCGACGATGTTAAAAACTACACCGTTGCGATCGGCTTATTCTCAATGATGAACAAAACAACTGCAAACTCTTTATTTATGTCTTTTACAGCCGGTTGTGTACTGATTGCAATTCCAATTACGATTTTATTTATCTTCATGCAAAAATATTATGTAGAAGGGATTACTTCTGGTTCTGTAAAAGGTTAATCAAAAAAATCCAAGCAAAATGCCTGCTGTACAATTATTTTCAAAACAATTGTACAGCAGGCGTTTTTATCTATTTTTTCAAATTTTTTCTTATCAAAAAATTCTCTAATTCAAAAAAAAATGAAGTAAAACGAAAATTATCTAAAAAAGAGGATATTGTCGCCTTTTATAATGAAGAAAATAACATTGTAAACCATCTTGATTTTCCTATTTAGAATAATTATAATGCAATTTAGTCAAAACAGTTTAAAATGAGTAGTAGAAACAAGGATATTCCCCAATAACCTTAATTTCCCAATAGGCGGAAAACTATTCCCCATAGTTTCCGCCAAGCTATTTTTTTAGCCCCTTTAGCCGTATTACATAAGAAAATGGCATGACGTATTTTCTTGTAACAGATCACCTTAGCCTTTTAGAAGGCTATTTTTTTTACTTATGAAAATCGGCTTATTGCAAAAATGTAAGTCTTTCGCAATAAAAAGCTATGGTACCTTTTTTAAAATCCGTTTAAGATAGTGTTATAAAGTAAACAGGATGGTGGAATACATGAAAAAACTATTAATCGGCTTAGTGGTTGTTATCGTCGCGGCCTTTGGATTATTTAAATTTATTGAAACAACAGAGATGGGTGGCGATACCTATTATGTTCAAGTGACAACAGATGGTAAACAAGTGACCTTAAAAGATGACAGCGGCCAAGAATATTTAGACTACGAATATCAATTAACCGGTTACGATGAAAATGGCAAAAGTAAAGAATTAACCTTTCGTGCCAACAAAGAACGCCCCTTGCGGAAAAATGCATACTTAAAAGTTACGTACAATACCAAAAAAGAAGGCGTGACCCAGTGGGAAGAAGTCGCTGAAAAAGCGGTACCCAAAAAAGCATTAACGCATTTAAATTAAATCGCTATAACCTCCTATGATTCCCAAATTTAGCATAACGCCACAAGTTCTATTCATAAAATAATTTAGAAACCCTTGCACAAATTGCGTAAGGAAATAAAATAGTGACATGACTTTCAAATTTTATAGCCTTTAACAAAGTGATTAATCTCAAAGCAACTTCTTTTGCGATAAGCTGCTTTGAGATTAATTTTTATTGTAAAAAGGAGCTGGGACTATAAGTGGTCCCAGCTCCTTTTTTGCTTAATTGGCTTTTACAACGTATTCACATTAATCCCCTAAGTTAAAACGCAACTTCATTTGTGGTGCACCAAGCATTACCATTTGTCCAAGCAGTTTTGTTGTCAACTCTTTGGCCACTTTGGCATACTCTTCATTCACTGAAGCTAAATAATTTGAGCTATCTTCTTCGTTGACTGCATTTTGATCTGCCTTGTGTTGGATATGACGAAAAGCGGCAACACTATCTTGTACATAATCATCCCGTACATCTGAATATAAATTATAATTTGTATCCCCTAAAACGGCGATCACGCCACTTAACCAATACATATTATCCAAACTAAAATCTTCTTTTACTTCTTTATAAAAAGCTGGTGTATCTTCTACATTTGCATAAAATGGCACAACAGTGTTAAAGGTATTCGGACCAAAAGCCAACCAATGAATACCTGCAATTTCTTTTGGTACGTCATTACGCAATTGCAAAATGTGTACTTCTTGATTGCGGTTAATGCCGATGGGACGCAACTGGCTTTTTTGTGCTTTCGTACCGTCGCCATAACAATCATAGACTGTTTCTTCATAATGAGAACTTAACGCCCATTTGATATCTTCCACACTTATTAAACGATTGGCTTTACAAATGAATGGCAGATTTTGATCAAAGGGTGATTGTTCTATCTCTGGCGTGAAGAAGCGTTGCACATACCAAGCCCGCGGATTGTTGTATTGGTTATCTTTTACCGTTGCACTACCAAAGATGTGCCGTAAATTATAGCCAGTATAATCAGGATTTAAATGATAGGTGTGAATCAATTCTTTTAAATCTTTCGAACACAATGTATCGGGTGAATCAAAATCAAAGTCAGTAATATTCATCCGATTAGGTGCCACCACATAAGCATCATCTGGAATTTTAACAGCAGCCCAGTGATGTCCACCGATTGTTTCAAACCACCAAATTTCATCCTGATCAGAAAAGGCAATACCATTTGGTTCATACGTGCCGAATTCTTCTAACAATGCGCCTAAGCGTTTAACGCCTGCTTGGGCACTTTTAATATATGGCAAGACGATAGTCAGCATATCTTCTTCCCCAATACCGCCTGTCACATAAGGATCAACTCCCAAAATCCGAGAGTTGCTTGTAATTGTTTCAGTTGCTGACATGGCAACATTCGCGCTATTAATACCAGATTCTCCCCAAATACCGATTTTAGGTGAAACATCCGGCGTAGCAGTATAACGCAAGGGATTGTCAGGTAATTTTATTTCAACACCGCTAATAACAGCTTTGTAATTTTGCACTTGTTCTTCTGGTTTTACTACAATAAAATTCTTAGGATTTAATGGCGCTTCTCCATCTTCGTTGCGGGCAATCATAGTAGAACCATCAATTGAAGCCTTTTTTCCTACCAAAATCGTCGTACATGCACTGTGATTGTTCATTTTTTTCATCCTTTCACTAATTAATTGACTTTTACTTATTCACTAATTAAAGTGTAGACCTTCTCTTCATTTTTGTGAAACAAAAACCTTGAAAATGATGAAAAGGTAATCTTTACCCCCATTTTCAAATAAAAGTTATAATAGAAAAAAAGGAGGAATTACCATGTCATTACTTGTTCCCACTAACATGATTGAAGTAACTGAAAAATTAGCCGACGACAAAAATCGAGGTATCACAACGACTGAAGAAAAAATTATTTTGCAAGCCGTTTTAGACAATGCACAAGATATTTTAAACGGTGCACTTGAAGGCCCTTATTGGAAAGTGAACTGGCAAAAAGAAGATGAAAGTCTGGTTATCTACGATATTATGAACAAAGAAGTCGGTACTGTCACACCAGCAGGTAACAGCTTTAGTGAAGATTTTAAAAACAATGCTGCCCATGTTATTCGCAGCTTAGACGATCAAATTCAAAAGATTGTCAACAATGCCTAGTGAAAATCCAAGCAAATAATCTCATGAAAATAAAAAGATAGACCACGTTTACAGCCATGAAGCTGAGATGTGGTCCATCTTTTTATTTTTGCCAAACAAGAACACTGGCATCGTCACTTTGTTTAAAACGCGGATAGGTTAGCAATTTTGCATCTTCACCTTCTAACTTACGAAGGTGATCACAGGCGGCTACCAAAGTCCCATAATCTTGAAAGTGACCTAACTGATGCGGTGTACATTCATTAAAGGTATCCACTAACCGATAAAAGCCATCACTGGTAATGACTATTTTTTCCAATTGGTCAGCTGGTACACTTTTTTGTGATAAGCGCGCAATACCAATTGGGGACGGGTCTAAAATCGCATATCCATTTGGTGTATTTTTTGTTTGCCGATTTTTTACCAAATCTTTTGTCACTGCCGCTTTTGCAGCTTCAATTGTTTCGCCTTTTTTTAATAGTTGATGAAAGATTGAAACAATTCGTTGATCATTTTGCGGAACGGTCCGATCATAGAAAGTACGCATTTGTTGGTTTAAAAATGCAGTGATTGGTGAATCTCCCAACCAACTAAACTCCATTTCCGTGCCAATTTTACGATAACAACTAAATGTGGCACTCGGCCACAAATCAGGGGTTAACTTTCCTAATTCTTTGCGGTAATTTTGTGCAAAGCTGGTAACAGCCTGCATCAAAGCACGACTTGTTGCCATTTTTTCATTCGCCAAAAGTGTTATCAGCTGACTGCCGATAAAATGGCTAAAAACCTGCGCATCACTCATACCCGCCAAATAATTATCTCCTAATCCACTGGCACCATCTAAAATAAAACCAAATGTATCATTGCCGTAGACAAAGTCCTCATTTTGTTTGTTGCCACGATCCGTATAAAAGAAAACAGACATTTCTTTTCTTCCCTTCAAAAAATAGTAAAAAAAGCTTCTTTACATATTTTTCTATAGTATCACAAGAACATTAAAAAACCAGTGGCGTAAAAAGGTAAATACAACCTATTTGTCCTCATAATAAAAAAGGGCTTGATAGAAGTGTTCAGCTTCAAGATCAAGTAGATATGATTCCAGCTCCTCAGTCGACTATTGCTGACAAAGTTATACCTTAAACGCCGTTTATTCAAAAGAAAGAGGTGGGACAAAAATTTTCTCCCACCTCCTAGACTAACTTTTTGTTTGATTGAAAATGCCATAGTCAATTTCATTGACAGATTTTGCTACTACAATCGCTGAATAAACATCTGAATTTACATTTAAAATCGTCCGAAGCATTCCCACAAACCATTCTACCCCAGCAAATATTGCAATACTTTCAATAGGTAGACCCATTTGAGGTACAATAATCGCCAGCGAAACAAGGCCTGCTCCTGGTACCACAGCATTTGCTAAGGAAACAAACGTTGCTGTTATCGCCAGATAAAACATTTTCTCAATCGAAAAATCCATTTGATACATTTGGGCAATTGTCATAACCGTAATCGCCATGTGCATAGCCGAACCATTACTGTTTAATGACATCCCCAAAGGTAAAACTAAATTGGTAATACGATTGCTTAACCCTAATTTATGCCGGGATTCTTCCATCGCAATTGGTAGTGTAATCGCTGAAGACGTCGTCGCAAGCGCCATCACCGACATATTTTTCATATTCAAAACCAGCCGCCATGGATTTAACTTGCCATAAAGGGCGATTACGATTATCCATAAAACTAAAAACAGGAATGTACTTAAACCATAGACTAACAAATACTTCATTAGCGGCAATATAATCTTAATCCCCAACTCACTAATAGTAGAAGCAATTAGGGAAAAAATCCCGATTGGAGCAAAAATCATCACATAATAAATAATGTTAATAATGACTTCATTAAAATCTACAATAATCTGGAATAAGGATGAGGTTGGTTTTTTTTGCATAAATTTACTGAGAGCTAAGCCAAAAAATAAAGCAAATACGATAATTTGAATAATAGAACCTTCTGCCAACGAAGCAAAAATATTTTTCGAGAAAAAGTCACTGATTGTTTGGCTTAAAGAAATTTCCTGCTCTTTAATCCCTTGACCTAAAGAGGCGGTCATATCCACACCATAGCCGGGGTTAAACAAAACTGCAATGAAAATACCCCAACTAGCTGCCAATAGTGATGACACACCAAAAACTACAACCGTGCGAATACCTAAACTCGTTAACTCTTTTGGCTTAATGCTGCCAACTGCTTGAATAATTTGACCTAAAACCAAAACTGGTATTGCCATCTGCATCAACTTTAAAAAGATATCGCCAATAATTTTTAAGTAGTGGGCCCATTCTGGTATAAACAAACCAAATGCCAAACCTAAAACGACAGCAATCAATATTTGGGTGATCATGGAGAATTTTTTTGTCATTTTCCTCACCTCTATAACTGTAATGATCGCCCGCCATCTTTAGTTTTTCCCCGCAATCATAAGACGATAGCGCTGCGATTAAAATAATAGCTGTGGTAGTTGAAATTGTTTTTATAAATCAAAATAGTCTTATTTTAGCTCCGACCACAGCTATTAAAAACTATGCTTCTTCCTTTGTATCTTTTGCTAAAACCGCAAAAACGAGTAAACCAATCACTTGTAAAACACAAGCAAGATAAAAACCGATTTTCATAGAACCAACGGTGTCTGCTAAAAAGCCGGTAATATAAGGTGCTAAAATGGACCCAGACATTCCAATAAAGTTATACGCACTTAAAGTAGTCGACAAGGAACCTTTTGGTGCGTTTTTTGTCACGTAAGCTACAACGATTGGATCAAGAGCCAGTTTCCCAGTCAAACCGTATAAAATTAACACCGCAATTAGTAGTGTACGATTGGTTACAAACGCAATTGAAAAGACTGATAGAATGGCTAATGGCACTAGTAAATACACTAATTTTTTGGTACTGCCAGATTTATCGGCAATACGTGCAAAAATCAACGCTCCAGGAATTGACGCCCACGGTACTAATGAAGAAATAAAACCTACGCTTGTGCCAGCAAAACCGCGTTCAGCAATTAGAAAAGATGGCAACCAGGTAATAATAACAAAATTGGCATAAATGCTTGTGAAACATAAAATGAATGCAGCCAATAAGTTTTTGTTGGAAATAATTGATTTAAAAGAAACTTTATTTTCAGTAGGATTTACTGCCACTTTTTTTGCTTCATCTTCTGGACGAATAACCTTTTCTTTTAATAATGTGTAAAATAAAATGGCAACAATAATCGTCGGTACCGCCATAATGAAGAAAGGTTTACTCCAATGTTCCCCATTTTCCAACACCAATTTACTGGAAAGTAAGTAGCCACCTGAAGTCCCAAAGGCCATCCCACTATTAATAATAGCCGTTCCTAATGTTAGTTTACTTTTAGGAATAGATTCTGTTGATAGAGCATATTGTGGACCATAATACGCACCTTGACCAATACCGGCCATTGCCCGAATAATTAAAAACATGACAAAGGTTGTTGCTAGACCACTAAAATACGTCATGACACCCATAATTAGAAAACCAATCGTAATCACTAATTTACGACCAATTTTATCGCCAATAACCCCAAATGGTACTTGTGCAATTGCATAGGTCAAAAAGAAAATAGAATTGGCTAACCCTAATTGGGTATTACTTAAACCAAAATTTTCACCAATAATTCCCATAATTGGATTGAAAATCGTTCGGGTGGCATACATTAAAATCCAGCCAACAAAAAACAAGGCGACAACTTTAATCCAATAATTATTGCTCACTTTTACTGCTTGTTTGGAAGATTCCATAGTCTTGCTCCTTTTTTCAAAAATTTAAGTATTTAAAACTGCAGTTATCCCAAGATAAATGCCATAACACATATCTTTTCCCGATGTGTGTCCAATTGCCATAATATTTTGAATATCTTGAGCTAAATTTTCTTTGCACTGTTTTTTTAAGTCTTGATACAATTGATAAATCAACGAGTTAACGTAACCTGTCTCACAACTTTTTATATAAGCCCAACTAATATCTGTCGTGCGTCCTTTTTGTTTAGCCAATTTAGCTACTAGATCTGTGGCGTAAGGTTTTCCTAAAATACGGGCAATAAAAGCATAAGCAACTAAAATATCATCCCCACTTGGGGTTAACCCTTGCCCACGACCAATTAGAAATTTAGTTACCGCCTCCCAATTTGCTTGTTCTGGCTGCAACAATTGATTTTTAACAGCTATAAAATTTACGTCTTTTTGGATACCAATTTTTTCTTCCAAATCGGCTGCTACTAAGAGCTGCTGCAAAAATTGCAGCGGCTCTTTTTCCAGATGTGTAGCAGACACTTTTAAAGAAACACTTGTGTAATCTATCAGAGGTAAGGTTTTAACTTGCATTTGATTATAAAAAACAATGCGGTCATTTTTTATTTTAACGGGATCTCCTTGTTTGACATAAGGTTTTAATGCTGCAAACATTTCTGTTGGAACAAACAAACCAAAGCAAGAGAGATATTCATGATAATTGGCCACATTAATTAAGGCTTCACCAACTTTGAGATTAAAAGAATGCTCAAAAACGCTGTGCACCGATCCAATTACGCCAAATTTTTCCAAAGGCAAGAGGTAATCACTAATAACAATTTTAGTCAACATGAATATCCCACACTTTAGCATAAGCCTCTAATGCTTTTTCAAAACAGCCTAAAGGTGCTCTAACTGTGCCGGCACCGACTTGTCCAACACCGGCTTTTTTATGCGCGATACCGGTATTAATAATTGGTGTAATTCCCGTTTCAACAACTTTGCGAATATCAATTCCCAAACAAGTACCTTTAAAATCCCAAGTTGGAATTGTCCAAGTCGGATTATGCGTTTGACAAATTTGCTCCATTTCATTGGAAATATCCAAAGCATCTTGAAAACCACCAGCGCCAACAAATCGTGTCACTCCTGGTGCGGCCACCATTGCCATCGCTCCAACCCCAACCGTTTCAGTAATAGCACTATCGCCGATATCGGGGTTACCATCTTCTTCTGTAAAACCGGTGAAGTATAATCCTTTTGGTGTATTAACAGGTGCTGTGTACCAATCATCACCGGTTTGAGCAATGCGAACACCAAAATCAACACCATTACGTGTCATGGTCGTGACAATTGTCCCTTTAGTATCTTTACGCGCAGTATCTACAATTGCTTTACCTGTCGCCATCATAATATTTAAGAAAAATTGATCCGTATCAGCTAAGAATTTAATGACGTCGTATTTTTCTTTTTCGTCCATTTGTAGTTTAACGATTAGTGGCGCTACCTCTTTTAGAAAATTAGCAGAAGCCGCAATATTTCGTTGGTGGAATTCATCTCCCATCGTAATGGAACGTGCAATTAAAACGTTTAGATTAATGCCTTCTTGAGTTTGTTTTAAAGCTTTAGCAATTGTTGGGCCCAAAATGTCTTTCATCCAATGCAGGCGATCGACCACTTCTTGTGAGTAAGCACCAAACCGCAATACTTTGCCGATACCTTCATTCATCGTACAATATGCATTTGTACCATCTAAACGATTTTCAATAACAACCACCGGCATATTGCCAGAAGTAATCCCCCCCATTGGCCCGACTGCGTGAACATGATGGCATGGAATAAAACGAACTTCGCCATTTTCCAACATTTGTTTTGCCTGTGTTTCATCTTTGGCCCAACCTTCAAATAAAGCCGCACCAATGCATGATCCTTTCATCGGTCCAGTCATTTGCCCATAAGTAATCGGTGGACCGGCATGTAACAAGGTTTTTTGTGCTTCATTTAATTCTTGAATAACTTCTTTGGCTGGTCGTACATCAACTAAAAATGGTTGTGAATTCTTAATTTTTTCAATTACTTTGTCATTTTCAGCCTGTATTTCTGCTGCATGGTCTTCTAATGCACTTAAAATTTTAATCATTTTTTTATTACCACTTGCACGGGGACGCCAATTAAATTGAACCGATTTCCCCCCGTAATCTGTAATCGAATCGTTGAAGCTTTGCAGTCCCACATTAATAATTCGTGGCTTCGTGCTTAACAACTCCATGACGGCTTGACTTGCCTGGGGAATCGCAACTTTTTCACCTGAATAAGCTACGACTTCTTTATCTGCTTCAGAAATTGTGATGCCCTTTAATAATAATGCCAATTGCACAGCTTTCGCGTTACTTTCCGCGACATAAATGCCCGCTTCTTCTAAGCGTTTCACTGTTTCATCATAGTTTTGTGGATCTTTTCTCGTACCCACAACCGTTGCAACAAAATAAAGCGTACGTCCTTCATTTTGCGCTTTTGCTAATTCTTCTTTTATTGCTGGCAACAACGCGCCCACCATATCTTCGTGTGCACCATAACCCAAAACAACATCAAATAAAATAATGCCAGTTTCTTTTTGCGCACCATATTCATGGATTTTTTGAATTCGCACTTCAGGATCAATCATCGGATGTGGCTTTCCTTGGGTATATATATCATCACCTAAGTCAATCACATCATAACCATTGGATTTTAAAATATAGCCTGCTTGCTTTATTAGCCCCTCCAAACCTAATGCTTCTGAAATCATCATGCCCGCTTCTGCTGCCAATGTCCCGCCAGAGTATAAACCTTTCACCACTTTATCAGTAGACAAGACAGGTACAGCTGGTTTTGCCATCGCTTCAAAATAATTTTTTTGGATTGGTTTTTCATTAGCTAAATCAATCGCAATTTTTGCGGTCTCTTCTAATGTATGTGCTAAATAAACTTTGCCTTCATGAGCGGTTGGTTTTTCTCCTAGAAAAATCGCGACAACTGGTTTTGAGACACTTTGTAACAATTGCACCACTTCATTGCGCACTTCTTTTGCAGGTGGCTTAGAGATTACGCAAATCACATCAGTCGGTTCGTGATTTTCTAAAGCCACAATGGCATCTTTTACCGTAGTTGCACCAACCTTATCACTTAAATCGCGACCGCCCGTTCCAATAGCGTGAACGACGCCATTTCCTAGCCGATCAATAATAGTTGTCACTTCTTGGATACCCGTACCAGAAGCACCCACAACACCGATATTCCCCGGCGAAACAACATTCGTAAATGCAATCGGGATACTAGATATAATCCCTGTACCACAATCTGGCCCCATCATAAGTAAGCCTTTTTCGTGGGCCAAATTTTTCAAACGCACCTCGTCTTCCAAAGAAACATTATCAGTAAATGAAAAGACATGCAGACCTTCTTTTAACGCTTTTTCCATCTCAGGCGCGCCATATTCACCAGGAATACTAAACAACGCCATATTAGCATCTGGCAATTGTGTTAATGCCTCTTCCCAAGAAGTGGCCGTTTTATTTTCAGTCGTTTCACTTTTGGTGGATAAGTCATCTAAAAAAGCGTGAACAGCCGGCAGCACTTCTGCCATAATTTCTCCGTCTTCACTATCGACGACTATCATTAAGTCATTTGGTGAAGCACTTTGAGCTTGTGACGTTAACAGATTCGTATTTTGTAAAATATCTTTATTTGCATCTGTCCCCATCATAATTTGGCTCATGCTGACATTTGGTAAATCATTAATTTTATTTGTTAATAGCATGAGATTGATTGAGTCTTGATAATTATTTTTCAAAATCACCGTTTGTAACATACTATTCCTCCTTGTTTTCAAAAAAATCTCCTGAGAAATTTCACTTATTAAAACCAGTCAATTTAAATCAGCTGACGTCAAAACTGATGTTTATTTATTCCTGATTTTCTTTACACTCTTATTGTATTTTTTATTGATTGCGTTTACACTTGATAATATTCCAAAAATTTTACATATTTTTTATCCAAAAGCGTAAAAAAGGAGAATAAAATGAGAATATATGAATTATTGCGGTTAGAAATATTTCAAAACAGTCAGTTGTTAACCGGAGAAATCGGTTTAGAAAATGAAATTGAATCGGTGATGATTTTAGAAGCGTTGGATATTGAGAAGTGGAGTCGAAAAAATCAGCTGATCTTAACTTCCCTTTATGCCTTTGAAAACATGGAACTAGCTGAAATTGAAGACTTTTTTCAAAAAATGCGGGGAATTGGCGTCAGCGGTATGGTGGTCAAAGTCGAACGCTTAATTAACCGCGTACCGGAATGGCTTTTATCGTTTTGTGGAAAATATCAACTCCCCTTAATTAAAGTAAAAAAAGATGTTACCTATGAACAAATTGTTTTGGCAATTTATCAGCCCATTTTGAATCATCAATCGCATGTTTTAAAAACATATTATGAAGTCCGACAACGTTTTAACCGATTGACCCGGAACTTTTCTTCTTATGAACAAATCATGACGGAGTTTTATCATATGATTCAAAAAGATTGTCTTTTACTCTTGCCAGAACAAAAATTGACGTTGCGCTTTGGGACGCTTCCTCACGAGTTAGTGGTCACCAAACGCGTCAAAATGCCAATTGGAGAATTTAGTAAAAACCACTATGAATTGTTAACTTTATTTTCCCATAGTGAGAGTAAAGAATATTTTGCTCTTGAAACCAATATCGCCAACAATTTTAGTAGCGAATGTACTCTTTTAGTTCACGAAGGTGAAGTTGGTCTAAAGGAAACCGATTTGATGATCATCGAAAACTTAATTGATGTTATTCAAGAAAAACTGCAAATGGATTTTCTGATTAAAAAAGACCGTTACACCCGCTTAAATAACTTAGCGGATGCCATTTTACAAAATACCCCTAACAATTTAGATGAAGTAAAAAGCCTGCTAAAAGAAGCTAAAATGGACTACTATCCTTACTATCAAGGTGTGGCCTTTGCCACAAAAGATTTACCAACAGAAGAAAAACGAATGCTACGAAATAAATTACGCAGTTTACGTACCCATACTTTATTTTTTGAACATCACAACTATTCGCTAGTTTTATATAATTTAAAAGATGAACAGCGCCGTCTATCAAAAGAAGAAATTCGCCGACAACTAGTTGATTCCTTACGTCAAAATTGTCATTTGGTAATTGCTACAAGTCCTATTAAACCAGTGGCAACAATCAAAGAAATTCTAATTGACTGCTTGGATATACTGCGTTTTAATCAAGAATATCTCATTGCAAACGTCGTAGATATTCAAGATCTGGGAATTTTTCGCTATTTTATTTCAGAAGAAAAACTCGCAGAAGTCGCTGATTTAATTTCCCCTGAACTCATTGACTTACAACTGCGACAACCAGAATTATTCAATACCCTGTTTACTTTTTTTAAAACCAATCGCAACTACAAACAAACCTCAGAAGTATTATTTTTACATGCAAAAACGATTCGTTACCGTATCGATCGCATTCAAGAACTTTTAGCTTTAGACTTGAACAATCCTTTGCAAACGATGAATATTGAAATCGCCACTTACTTATTACACTTAAAATTAAGGAGAAAAAAAATTGAAAAAACAAGTTACCTTAACTAGCGGTAGTAAAGCCACGATTTTTATGCCCTTAACCAAAATGGCCCCTCGCTATATCCTTTATTTTCACGGCGGTGGTCTAATTTTTGGCAGTAAAGCCGACTTGACCGAAAAGTTGGCCCAAGTCTTTTTGCAACGGGGTTATACGATTATTAGCTTTGACTATTTACTAGCACCAAATAGTAGCCTAGCTGAAATCTTTGCCCAATTAAAACAAACTTGGCAAGAATTAGAAACAACAATTATTAAAGGGGCCCCTTTTAGTTTTTGCGGCCGTTCTGCGGGGAGCTATTTAATGCTGCTATTAACAACTTTTTTGCAAAAAGAAAACCGCACTTTGCCCCAGCAGTTAATAAATTTTTATGGCTATTATGATTTAACTTTTATTGACACACCGCGTAGTCTAAGTAGTGAGACCATTACTGCAGCTATGATCGAAGATATTGACCAAACGACACCCGTTTATGATGATCCTTTTATGAAACGCTATTTACTTTATTTATATGGTGTTTCCCACAACTTGTTAGCGCAGTACTATGGCATTACAAAAGAAAATCAAAAACTGTTTACCTTAACGGAAGCTGATTTAACCAAACTGCCACCGATTTTCAGCACGGCTAGTGCAAACGACAATGAAGTGCCCTTTAGATACAGTAAGACCCTCGCAAAAAAAAGCGCTGACAGTAAATTTGTTCCTGTTTATTACCTGCCCCACGACTTTTTAAAAGAAGAAAATGAAGCTGTCACTGACGTTTTCCATCAGTTAACAGCTTGGCTCAACTAGCTTTAAAATGGCTCTTAATTCAGTAATCACAGTATCTTTGGTATACTGAATTTAGCACTTATTGCAACAGTTACTGTTGACACTTTTGTTGGAGGTCTGTTTATGAATATTAAAAAAATCCAACTGGGTTTACTGACTTTTGGACTTTTTGTCTTAGCATTTAACTTTTTTGAGCTGGTGACAAAAGCCCGAACAGATTCCCCAGTAGTCTTTGTAGAATGTCTTGCCGGTATTATTCTGATTTATTTACCGCAATTATGCCGTAAGTTTCTCCGCATTGAAATTCCAGCCATGATCGTTATCTTTTACTGGTTCTTTCTATTAATTTCAGTATTTTTAGGAACTTGTCTACACTTAATTGCCTATATCAGTTGGTGGGACAAATTACTCCACAGTATCAGCCCGATGGTTTTAACTGCCCTTGGCTATGGCATTGCTGCTATTGCGTTAAACAAGGCGCAAAGTAAAGATGTTTCCCCTTGGTTGTTTTTACTTTTTGGTTTTGCTTTTGCTGGTGTCTGCGGTGTTTTCTGGGAATTTTGGGAATTTCTTTGTGACACCATTGGCGATATGAATTTACAACGTTACCGGGCTAGTGGTGTTGATCTTGTTGGCCGTGCGGCTTTAATGGATACCATGGGCGATTTATTAACCAATACCATTGGTGCGCTTATTATGGGTATCTTTGCTTTTACCCAATGTAGGGGCGATGCGAGCTACTTCGATAATTACCGCATCACCGTCTTGCCAAGAAAAAAATAATTTTTTGCTGTAAATAAAAATACTCAAAAGAATGAATCTCACCTTAATCACCGTGAGAAATCAAACTTTTGAGTATTTTTTATTTCTGCTGGACTACAACTACATGAGCCCTTTTTTAATTATGTTCCGCTACACTCCAGATGAAAGTTTATAAAATTGAAAGTCTAGTTTTGTCTTTATGACGTAAAAATTAAGACAACCAAAGAGATCAAAACAAGTAAATTTCACCTTATTCTTTAAATAAAACTTTTACTTAAGCAGTCAGTGCAGCTTCCATCGTGGCAATTTTTGCTAAGGCCACCAGCCCGCAATCTAAAACTTCGACCGTTACAGTTCGCTCTAAAATACTAATAACTTTGACTGTTTTTCGTTCCTCATAACCAATCACATCTGCTTCATAAATCGCATTGATACATACTTCTTCTTTTTTCATGGGAACCACCTCAAACTCTCTTTTGGAAGGTTATACCATGTAAAATAACGCTTGTAAATAAAATTCACTGATTATTCAAATAATTTTTACATTACGGTAACAATCGCAAGTTTAATACTTCCCGATTTTTAAATAGAACAAGCTATTAAAATAAGCATGTAGGACAATTTTTCAAAATTTTAATCGGCGATAAAAAAACCGCAATTTTTTAGGGACAAAAATTAGTCCCTCTTTTCTTTTTTGTTGTCGTCATTGTAGTTTTGCTAAAACAGAAGCCACACCATCTTCGTCATTTGTTTTGGTTACTTTGTCTGCGGCTTTTTTTACTGCAAGGGGCGCATTTGCCATCGCAATGCCAATACCAGCTGCTTTTAGCATAGGCAAATCATTGTAATTGTCTCCAAAGGCCATAATTTCTCTGCAAGTTATTTGATAATAAGCTGCAATCTTTCGTAGTGCTTCAGCTTTTGAAACCGCGCGATGCGTTATTTCTAAATAATTTTCTTTTGATAAATAAAGTGCACTAGTGGTTACTTGAGGTGTTAAAAATTCATAGGCTGCACTAATCTCAGCTTCACTTGCGATTAAAAGCAATTTATGGACCGGCACAGTTGCCGCTAAAGAAGCTAAATCTGCAACTTTTGGTGTTATTTGCGTAATTTTGCTTTCACCTTTGATGTGCTCATCGACTTTATTGACGTACCAGTTGTTTTCACTATAAAGATTAATTCCGATGTTAGGAAAATGAGCCGTTAATAACGTGAGGATCCGCATAACCTCATATTTTTCAAGGGGCTTGGTAAAAATAGTCGTAGCCTCTTTTAAAATCAAAGCTCCGTTAAAAGCCACAAGTGGCACATTTTCCAGTGCTAACTCACGACTAATTTGTTTCATTCCTTCTGGTGAACGAGCTGAAGCTAAAACAAAAGGAATGCCTTTGGCTGTTAATTTCTTGACCTCATTTTTTAAATTATTACTAATTTGGTGGTGAAAATTCAAAATTGTGCCATCTACATCACTCATTACGACTTTAATTGTTGCCATTGATTACCCTCTCCTTTAAAACAACTTGCTAATTTTATTATAACGAACTTACACCAAAAGTCTGCTGACAACTTCACTTTGTAAAGCATCTGTCCTAAAAAGAGGGCTTGTAGGAATTCATGGCTGCTTAAACATTTTTATTGTATTTTTTGCCCACTTCTACGTGATTGATAGCCTTTTTCATTTAAGTCCTGTCAATAGAATTTAACAACTAACTCATTTAAAATAAATAGTTGAATGATTAAAACTAAGGAGAATTTTATGTCATTATTACGTCTATCTGAGGTGGAATACACCGTTGAAAATCAAAAGATTATCGATCAAATCAGTTTTACTTTATCACAAGGAGAATTTTTAACTTTAACTGGGCCTTCCGGTGGTGGTAAAAGCACACTGCTCAAATTAATCGCGACGTTACTCACACCAACTGCTGGCACGATTTATTTTGAGGATAACAAGCAGTCTGATTATGAGATAGCTACTTATCGACAACAAGTTTCCTACTGTTTTCAACAGCCAAGTCTTTTTGGAAAAACAGTTTACGATAACTTATCTTTTCCTGCCACTGTTCGTAATCAAGATTTCAATCATCAACGAGCTGAAGAATTGTTACAGCTTGTCGCCTTACCTCAGAACTACCTCGCCAAAAAAATCACTGAACTTTCCGGTGGTGAAAAACAACGGGTCGCCTTAATTCGTAATATTATGTTTTTACCTAAAGTTTTATTATTGGATGAGGTAACGGTCGGCTTAGATGAAAAAAGTAAAAGGATTGTCCACAATTTGATTGCAACACTTCAAAAAGAAAACATCACCATCATCCAAGTGACCCACGATCCAGCAGAAATTCACAGCGCCAGCAAAATATTGTGGTTAGAAAAGGGGAAAATCACCAATGAATCAATTAGCCGTTAATAATCAGTCATTAGTTTTAGCCTTTATTTTGGTCTTAGTTGCAGTTGCCATTAGCTATAAGGAGCAATTGGGCTTAAGTCGCGATATTTTTTACAGTATATTACGGGCTGTTATTCAATTATTTATTGTCGGTTATCTTTTAAAATATTTATTTCAAGTCAATAATTTCTGGTTAACAACCTGCATGAGTTTTTTCATTGTTTTAAATGCCGCTTGGAATGCCCATAAACGTAATCCCAGCATTCATAAACATTTTCTTGATTCCCTTGTGGCAATTTTTATTAGCACTTATCTTACTATGGGCGTTTTAATTGCAACAGGGGCAATCAAATTCATTCCTTCGCAAATTATTCCAATTAGCGGTATGATAGCTAGTAACGCTATGATTGCGATTGGCTTATGTTATCGCAATTTGTACGCTAAGTTCCATGACCAAAGACAGCAGGTTTTAGAAAAACTTGCGCTTGGCGCTCCGGTAAAACTAGCCGCTTTACCGATTTTGCAAGAAAGTATTAAAACAGCGATGCAGCCGACTATTGACTCTGCCAAAACGGTGGGGTTAGTAAGCTTGCCGGGCATGATGTCGGGTCTGATTTTTGCCGGCGTAGATCCTGTACATGCGATCAAATATCAAATCATGGTAACTTTTATGTTACTTTCAACTACAAGCCTTGGTGCAATTATCGCCGGTTACAAAGCGTATAAAAATTATTTCAACCATGATTTACAACTTCGCTAAAATTTTTAATTGATTATGAGGAGGAATTTAGATGAAAATTGCGTTTTTTGGTGCGGGTCAAATTGGAAGTGCGCTAATTAAAGGGATGCTTCATGATGACAAGGTAGCCGCTTTAGATATTTACGTTAAAGCAGGTCACAGCCAAACCGCAGAAAATTTACAAAAGGAATTGGGTTTCACGCTGTTAACTGATTTATCTGATTTAACTGCCATGGATTTACTGATCATTGCGACCAATAATAGCAGTGTCCTACCCATTTTAAAATCATTGCCCCAAACTGTATTAGCCAAGAATATTCCAATTGTTTCCGTAGCTGGTGGCGTAACTTTAAGTGACATGAAAGCAGTGCTTGGAACAGATTATCCTTTTGCTCACTGCATTCCGAACACCCCTGTTCAAGTTGGCGCAGGTGTTTTGGGAATAAGTTTTACAAAAAATATCAAACAAGAAGCGAAGGAATTTATTCTAAAAAGTTTAGCCCCACTCGGTTCTGTCTATGAGGTACCAGAAACTGACTTAGAAATTGTGGGTTCTATTGCTGGCTGCACGCCAGCTTTTGTTGCGATGTTCATTGAAAGTTTAGGCGATGCTGGGGTACTTCATGGCTTAAAACGCGAGTTAGCTTATGAATTAGTGGAACAAATGTTGCAAGGCACAGCGAAGTTAGCCATAGAAAGTAAAATTCACCCTGCAGCACTAAAAGATGGCGTTACGTCACCAGGTGGTTCCACAATTCGCGGGGTAGCTGCTTTAGAAGCAAACAACTTTCGTCATGCTTTAATTGCCGCAATTGATGCAACAATGTCAGAATAGTGTCAGAAATCAGTAAGAATTTGCTCATTTGAGTGACACCAATTGACTTTTTGCCCCCTTGTGCTAAAATTTCAATCAAGCAAATCAATTATTCGCTGCTACCGGGCAGCTTAAAGAGGAAAACATTCCGTTAGGTCTTTGTAGGAATGGTGCCCTCTTTTTTTATTTTGTCTTGCTGATCAGAGGACCTTTATATTGCGGCAACATTTTTGAAACTGACACTATTTTTCAAAAATTCATTGTCCCTAGTTTAAGGTATCCTTTTACAAAAAGTAGGACACAATTTGCTAAAAATATTTAGGAGGCGCATTAAAATGGCGTGGATTTATTTAGGGTTAGCAGGTATTTTAGAAGTCTTTTGGTCAACGATGATGAAAGCGAGTGAAGGTTTTGCCAAGCTGGACTATTCGATTTATACAATTTTAGGGATGATCGCCAGTTTTTTATTTTTATCAAAAGCTATTAAGGTGTTGCCAATGAGTCTTTCTTATCCAGTTTGGACAGGAATTGGCGCTGTTGGCTCTATCATCGTCGGTGTGGTTTTTTTCCATGATAAATTAGCACCTTTAACTTGGTTATTCGTAGCGTTATTGCTGGTGGGAATTATTGGGATCAAAGTCACTAGTGGGCATTAAAAAAGCTTTGCATCCTCATGTTGTTACCTACTACGAGACCAAAATTTCAATTGAAACACGGAGTAAATAAATTTTATTATGAAAATAAAAATGGACCCCATAAACTGACACCACTAGCCTAGTAGCCAATGCTATTTTACTGTGTCATTTATGCGGTCCAAATTTTTTACTATTTTCTTTCGACAAAGCCCGTAAAAATACCAATCAATAAGATAATTAAAACTATTATGGTAATGGTGACATATAAATAGTCCTTTTCTTTCAAAAAAGCATAGATTGAAACCACTACTCGGAGGACTGGTGTTAAGATTAGACAAAAAATTCCAGCCATAATATAGGCCCCGGGTTTTAAGGCCCATAATCCAGTCAAAATTAAGGTCAACGTATTGGGTGTTTCGTTTATTTTATAGCCAGTCCCACCTTTTGCTAAAAGTAAAACTAAACCAAAAAAGATGATCGCAGCCGAAACAATTACCCCAATGCGTAAAATTTTCCCAATTGCAAACTCGACTGCTTGAATTTCTTTTTGCTCTTTACTTGTCCTCATCCAATATTCACCCCAAATCCGCGTAAGACCATTTGTAGTCCCATTAAAACCAAAACGGGAATAAAGATGAAACGAATCCATTTTGGTTGCAAGTGCTGCATAATGCGAGAACCTAGCAGTGCTCCAGCTAGAACCCCTAATGAAAGTGGTGCTGCAACCTCTGGAATAATCGTGCCGTTGAAAAAATAGACCATTGCCGATGCCGCCGCAGTTACTCCCATCATCAAATTACTCGTAGCACTGGAGGGTTTTAAAGGCATCTTCATAATCGTATCCATCGCGGTTACTTTAAAAACGCCACTACCAATACCAAGTAAACCAGAAGCTAAACCAGCTGCTAACATCATGGCAAACCCCGCTGGTACTTTTTCAACTTGATAGTCGACTTTCTGCTGGGTCGTTTTTTCAAAGTAAGAGCCATTGAGTTTCAATTTTTCAGCCAATGGATCAGAAGTTACCGCAATCTTTTCTGTCTTTTTATTTACTAATTTTTGAATCATATTTACTGCTGAAAATAATAAAAAACCACCAAACAAAACAAAAAGAAATTGGGGTGCCACTATACTTGCTAAAATTGCCCCGACAATCGCTCCAATCGTTGTTGCAATTTCCAAAAACATTGCAATTCGCAAATTGAGCATATCGTCTTTCAAATAGGCAATCGTCGCCCCAGAACTTGTTGCAATCACACTAATAATGCTAGCTGCAATAGCATATTTGATATCCAGACCAATGACTAACGTCAAAAATGGCGTCAAAATAATGCCCCCACCAATGCCCAAGACAGCGCCTAAAATACCACCTAATGCACCGCCGAATAATAATAAAATTGTTTGTAAAATCATTGTCTCACCTCCATTTTATTGTAGCCCAAAGAAAATGCAAAAGCGACGCAAAACAATCTGCAACAATAAGAAAATCCTTCAACCTTGCTACATAAGACCAAAATTTATTAAAAGGGCTTTTCATTTTCGTAGCTGCTTGCTTCTTTCTTAGCAGAGAGTTTGAAAAGTTCGGGTAACGCAAAAGCAGTCAAATTACCCTTTTCCCTTGTAAAAAAATATACTTGTAACTGCTAAAAAACGCTTGTAGTGCTAATAGAATTCATTAGTACTACAAGCGCTATCTATTGATATAGAAATGCTAAAATCTTTAAATTTTTTGCGTGACTTTTTCAACTGTAATTTCTAATACTCGGGATAAAAATGGCAAGTCGGCTTTCATTTGATCATAAATGGGACCTTCTGTAATAAAACTTGCACGACCAAGAATATGAAAACCCGCGCCAGCCCCGACTGTTCCTTCAACTTCCTTACTACCTAGTGTGACAAGCACTTGATTATTCTTTTTTACATCTGCTTCAGTTGAATGCATACCTGCGGCTGGAATATATAATTTATCATCAATTACATGGATATAACTGTTCCACGTGTTCACTGCATGAAAGCCTGGTGCTTGTTGGCTGGAGGTAATAATAGTAACGGCACCTTCATGATTTAAAACTTCAAGTAATTTTTCATTTAACACTTTAAGGACTTCCCTTCATCTAAAAACTACTTTTAAAATCTAACACCAATTAAGAAAAAACCGAAATAATTCGTCTTTTATTTCGTCATTTATTTCCGTTGTAAATTTTCCTATTGAAGATTTATTTTCATAGGGTAACTGCACTTACAATTGGTTAAGATTTGGAACAATTTTTTGTAACTAAAAACTTTGGCCACTTTTTTTGACCTTCACTTTAAATTGGACGTTTTTTCATTGGGATAATTTTCAAACTGTCTTTTGTGCAGCTTGACTGTTTGCGTTTCAATGGCCGCTGCTGCATCTTTTTCACCAAATATCCAAAATAACGGTAATAACACGAAAAACATCGTTAAAATACATAAAATCTTTGAACTTTTTCTCATCTTTATTCCTCCTAATTTTTACAGTCACGAATTAAATCAGCTTCGTTTGTTTTGCTAATGCATTTTACAGGTTCAGACTCATCCAGTTGAAATCAGCGTTTCTAACACTTGAGCTGGCCTATCGATGGAATGGGGGGCGCTGGTATTTCAGCAGTTTCTTGGTAGTTTTGTATTTGCGGCTCTTTTTTCTGGTAAGCCATTTAGGATCTTGGGGCACTTTACCAGAAACGAAAGGAAAAGGGCTGCTTGAAAAAAATAATCGTCTTTCCATTAAGATGCATCTTTTTGCCTTATTTTTAGTTGGTAACAACAACCTAAAATGCCCGCAACAAAAATAGCGCCTAGTCCTAGTAACTGGAATGGGTGATGCCCATTTCCTCCGGTGTTAGGTAGTGACCCTCGGGCTTGGTTTTTGATTATTAGCGCGATAAAATTATTTGTATCCCCTGTTGCGCTGTTATCAGAGGTGTAGTCCCAATCCTTATCGTTATAAGTAACAGATATTTTACCATTATTTGCCACTTTGATTAGAAAATCATAGTTTAAAGGAAGATAACCAGCTAACGGGGCAACTTCTCGTAAGCGATAGGTTTTCCCTGCTGTTAATAAGCCGGTAAAGGTCAGCTTCCCATGCGCATCTGTCGACTTCGTACTAATTTCTTGTGTCCCTGTTTCATCAAATAGTGTAAAGACTACGCCGGTTAACGTTTTTTTCGTAGCGGCATCTTTTTTTACCAGGTTTAAATCGAATTTTTTTAAATGATTTTGGACTTTTGGTAAATTCACCTTGATTGTATCCTTAGTTTTATCAACTGTTGCCCCTTTTAAAGAGTAGGTAATTTCTCCGGTGTCAGTAATTTTTAGTGTTCCAATTGCGTCGCTAATTTTTTCGTAGCCTGCTGGAGCTTGTTCTTCAATTAGTTTATAACTTCCAGTAGGACAATTTTCTAACACATATTTACCCGCTTCTTTTGTGGCTACAAAAGGGTACTCCTGTTTTGTAGCCTGATTTACCAATTTAAATACTGCACCTGAAAGTGCCTGTGCGTTGCTGTCAATTTTTTCTAAGAAAATTTGAATTGGTTTTAACTTATTTGTGACTTGATTATTACTTATTCCTGTTGCTATCATTTCCCCGGTAGTTGTAATGGTCACTTGACGCGGTTCCATTGTTTGAAAACCGGTGGGCGTTTTGGTTTCCTTTAGCCAATATTGACCCGGTATCACGTTTTCAAACTGTAATTTCCCAGTTTTATCCGTTGCTTTGGTCATATATTTAGCAGTGCTAACTGTCTTATCTGTAAATAAGCCAAATTCCGCGCCATCAAGTGCCGCATTTCCTTCGGTTATTTTTGTCAACGTTACATTGACTGTGGCCTCTTTTAAGCGCGTTTGTACTTTATTGGTGAGCTTTTCTTCCATATCGCTTTCTGCCGCATAAACAAACTTTACTTTTGCGCTATTGGTCATCACAGCGCTGCTTGTTTCATCTAATTTGTCAACGACACTTGCTTTAACCCGTAAGCTGAAGTCCCGACCTTTAAAGGCATTTTCAGCTGCCTTTTTATGAATGTTCATGGTATTTTCTTTCGAGATAGTTACTGTTAATTCTCTATTTTTGGCATTATATGCTATCTCCTCTTCAGATAGTTCAAGTATTTGCCCATCTAAATTATAAAGTGTCAGCACATCTTGTAGTGCACCTTTAATTGTGACCCCTATTGGTAGGGTATCTGTAATAACATAACTTTCTGGCATCAAAATTGACTCCGTATACAGATTAATTGTTTCTTGATTAATGAAATAATAATGTTCGCTATTTGGCTCCACAAAACGTGCCGCTTTTGGCGGTACCCCAGCTGCTAATGCTCCAGTTTCTGCATTGTGTTGTATTTGACGATAGTTTTTAGGTAAATCCCACGGTAATATATTTTTTACATCGTAACTATCTAAGTCATTCCAATAACGTTGCTCAAATCCTGAGCTTGCGCCAGTTGGTTCATTCCAAGCATCGCCTTTTTTATATTGCTTTATCGGTTGAACCGTTTTGGTGGGTGCTTTTTGTTGCACTTTTTTTACTTGACTACTTGCAAAAGTATTCCAAGCCCGGCCTTGGGTAGAGCCCATAGTAAAGCTTTGCTTTGTTCCAGTTAAGGCAAAAGAAACGGCAGCTAAATTAAAGTTTGCCGCTCCTAAATGGTCATCAAACTTTCCACCTGTATCTGCAGTAGCATAATATTTTCCGCCTTCATTTTGGCTTAATAATGAATCTGCCACAAGTTGCCCTTCTTCTTTATTCCTTAGTCCGGCAAACTCGTGTATTGCGATATTTTCCGCATCTTTTGAAGGATGGAGATTTCCTTTTCCGTAGCCGTTTAAAGAAGCAAAAGTAAAGACTGAATTATCATTTTTTTCAAAATGAACAAGTTTTGCAGTATCGCCTTTTACAAAGAACTCAAAATCAATATCAAAGCCTTGGACAAAACTGTATAAAACACCAGAAAAAAGATTGTTAGAAAACTCCAGCCAGGGATAGAGCGAATCGTTATTATCCCATTTCAACCAATCTGGCCCTGCCCCAATTTGAATATTGGAAATTGTAACTTTAGCTCCTACTGGCTTTAAGTCACTGTTACTATCGAGATAAAAACCAACTTCACTAAAATTTAGCTCAATAACTTCATCGATCTTTTTATTTTTGGTGTCGGTGTATTGCAAAATACTGCCTGTGCCATTTTTTTTAATTTGTTTTTTAACGGCCTCAATTGGATAGGCAATTACACTAGAACCTGAGCCTTTAGAAAATTGTGCATAACGATTATTCGTTTTTATTGCATCTTGATAATAACTGTAATCATTTTTTTCACCAGTCTGTTGGGTACCATTAGGTTTAGAGACTGTTTTTACCCCAGCTGTCCAGATACCATCCCCATTTTCTTTTGCCGCAGATTTTACGGTGACATTTGCCAACACATCAGGAGAGATGATTAAGTCTTTTGCCGTTACAGCAGCATGTGTAGTTCTTTTTGCCAGTTGATTTGTTGGGCGTGTTTCATTGGTTTTAACTGAGTTTATTTTATTCTCTTCTTTTGAATCGTTTATTACGGATTGTTTATTTGGGTCTGATTCATTAAGAGAATTTGTTTGTTTTTGACTCATTGTCAAAATTTTTTCCTCAGCGTCTTTGCCGGTGAAAACATCGGGAACAATTCTTACTGTGGGGCATTTTTCTGTATCAACTGTGGGGGCATTTTTTTTTAAAGCATTCTGTAAAGTAGCTGTTTCAAGACAATCTTGTCGATCTGCTTGGATATAAAGCCTTAATTGTGTTTGTGTTTTTGGTGTCGTTACAAACAAAGTTCCTTCATTTTTGGCTGTAAAACTGGTTTCTTGAAGCCATTGCCTCTCATTTTGCCAATTACTAGCTGGTGCAGCTTTTCCATTTACAAAATTGAATTTTAATTTGTACGGTGTCACTTCATCAGTAGTTTTTTCGTAGTGAATCTGCCAGATAATCCTCTGATCTTCGCTTTGTGCTTTAGCCTGAACTTTTACTATCTCATTTTCCATAATGAGGTATTCTTTATTTGCAAGCGGCAGTGTAATAGCAGCGGCAGTTTGGGCAAATCCTGTACATAATTGGATAATAAAAGGGGCGATTACTGTTAGAAGTACTGCAAGCGCGATTCCTTTTTTCTTCATTTCACACCTATCCCTTCTAAAATTTGGATAATTTTTTTATAAAGCTTCAATCGATAATCAACCACAGGCTGAAGCTTTTCTAGACAAAATTATCGCTCTACGTCCACATCATAACAAATCTATTTCTAACGTCAAATTAACCATTTTCTAATTTTACAATTAAAAATTACAGCACTTTTTTATTTATTTTAGGCAAAAAGCTATAGCAGCAACAAAAACTAAAAAGCAAATGTTATCTCAATTTTAAATAGCAATAAAATATCAATTTTTTCTGTACTTTTTGTCAAAATTGACAAACCTTAATTTTTCGCCCTTTTTGCAAAATAAGTTCTTTAGCTCTGTTATGAAAAATAATGAACTGTAACAAAAAAAGACATATTAGCCAGATGTCTTTTTTTGTGATTCGTTTTCTATTTTGTTAAGAAGAACAGCCATCCTGTTTGCAACTATTCCAATTGGCTAACAAAAAATAGCTTGCGTAGAAGATTGAAATCCTAAAGTGTGCGTCGCTTCCAGCCAAAAGCAATCTCACGATAAATATACTCATTTTTGGTTATTTTTTAATCATCCGTAAAAAAGATTAGACATTTTTTCTCTTTACATTTGTTAAACTAAAGAAAATTAGCAGATCCATTGCCACAAGGAGAATAAAATATGGTCATAAATGAACTATTTTCAATAGTTTTAGATAAAATTAGTAGCGAAAAAAGAGATTTATTACACCATATAAATAATCAGCGAGGCCCTCACTTTTCCATTAATCAACTAAGTATTGAATTAAATATGAACTATAAAAAAGCAGCGCAACTAGTTTTAGAACTGGAAGAAGATTTTCTTGCTTTAGGCTGGGGATCCCTTGTTCCTGAAAAAGGGATTGTCATTTGGAAAAAAGATAATAGTAAAGAAACAGCGTATCTCCGCTTTTTAGTTCAAAGGTCGTTAGGGTATCAGATTTTAAAAGCCATCTTACTAACTCCTGAAAAAACCTTGCCGCAATTTTGCCAAGAACATTTTATTAGTCAGTCAACTTTATTAAGGAGAATTCGTCCACTATCTCTTTACTTAAAAAAATATGATGTTTGGCTAAACGCCGGCCAAATGACCATTACTAGTAGCGATGAAGAAAACGTCCAGGCTGTGTTTTTCAAGCTATTGGGGGTTGGCGCTTTTGGTGCAGACTTATTTGCAGCAGATATTTCCCTTGAAGAAGAATTACGTGTATTGGATAAGTTAGCACATCAGGGTGCTACCTTATTAAATGAATGGGTCGGCTTATCTTGTTTATTAATCGCGCGCCTACGCCTTAAAAATCACCACCCACTACCAAAACCTAGCTGTCCACCACCATTATTTTTAGCTAAAGCCAAGATTTTAGAAGATTATTTCGCCAATTTCAGCTGTGATGCGGCAGAAATTGAAAATGCAGCCTGTTCATTATATTTCAAACTATTCACCAACCACTATTTATCTGAAAATGATTGGCGAATAAAAAAAGTTACCCAACAATTTACTGATTTTTTGACAAGAGGAATTCCCACGGCAACTATCAGCCAAGATTTCATCGTGAAACTACAAAAAGACTATTTTTATCAACCCTTGACTAAAAGTGAAGCAACAGTCTTACAATGCAATATCTTTCTAATTTTTTATTTATTGGAATCACCAGCATTGCTTGCGGCTACCCGCTTACAAACTATGTTACCAACTGTAGTCACACAAAAAGACAACTATCAAGAATTGGTAACCTTCTGTCAGCTCTTTTTATGTGAGTATGAATATTATTTAGAAAAAACATTACTGTCAGCCCAGCAAGTCAAAGACTTACCTTATTTTTTAGCAGAATCTGTTTACCCTTACGTGGAAAAAAAGCACTATCAAATCGAGCTTTTTGTCGGTATTCAACCTTTACCGAATTACTATATGATGACCAGTTTGACAAATTTTCTTAATCAAATCAAATTTGTCAGCTATGAAATCTATCAAGAAAATACAAACTATGATTTTTATATTGGGGTGACCAAAGATCACTTTACTGCTGATAAAGAGATTTATCTCTTAGCTTTACAGCATCACGCATATCAAGGAGAATTATTCCAACACCTGCTTGATGCGCTGCAAAAAAAAGCGCAAAATCCTTTTTCTTTTGCCCCTACTACTCTGAAGAAGCAATCTAGTTTGTCATTAACATAAAAAAGTGCTGTAGCAACTAGTTGCCACAGCACTTTTTATAAATAGACGGTATTTTCATAAGTCGTTGAACAATTTGTTATAGCTTTTTTATTGGGATAGCAGGGTTCGAACCTGCAATTGCTTGATTCAGAGTCAAGTGCCTTACCAGTTTGGCTATATCCCATTTATGCAACATAAAAAGGATAACGCCAAACTTTTTTCTTTTCAATTATTTTGTCTTACATTTATGCGCTATTTTTTAGACAGTGTTTTTTTGCTACTTGGCTGAAATTTCGGGTGATTGCGGTTGAACGGGCGTTGTTCCAAGTGATTTTCGCGCTCTTGCAGTCGCGATTTTTGCATTTGTAGTCGATTAATCTCTTGTTGCAAGTGTTCTTGTTCATGAGTAGAAGCGGTTTTCATAGCTTTTTGTCGCATCGCAATTTCTTGATCCACTTTTCCCAGCCACTCTTTCATAATATCTTCCCATTGTTGACCATCTTTTTCATTGGGATCTTTTAAAGAGTCCCGTAATAATTTCGAATACCGTTTCATTGAACTGCCCCAAATTTGATTACGATCAGCAAAATAATCAGCTTGTTCTGTTTGGTCTAATGTATCAACAAAACGATCTTCCTCGCGATCAATCATATTTTGTAAAAAGGCTAAAATTGGCAATGCCAAATAGATAACTAAGGCAACATGGACCTGAACTAAGCCAATTATTAAAATAATTAGGCGGGCAATAAAACTCAGCATATCTTGGCGATTTAATTCATCTACGCGGCGTTTTTGTAAATTTATTTCCGTTATTGACTGCTTCGTCAAAGCCGTAACCAAGCGGCGCATCAATACTGTCACAATTAAAGTTAGAATACCGTAAATCAAAACTGTCTGCTGTGTTGTATCTTCAATTAAAATCCGCGTCGCCGCTGGGACCAAAGACAAGAAAAATAGCAAGAGCAGATAAACCACCAAACTCTTGTTTTTAACTTGTTCAATTCGATTAAAAGCATACGCCGTTTGAAACCATAAATTCGCTACAAAACAAAAACTAATAAAATAAATGCCCACAGCAGATAATAACGTTTGCCAGACAATATCACCGCTACTGGCATACTTAATTGGAATTTCCAACACCATGATCGTCAAAATAATTGCGATAATAGCATCGCTAAAAACAAGTACCCGTTCTTTTAAATTGCTCATTTATTCTGCCTCCAAGCGCGTGGTCAATTTATTTAAGATGTGATGCAATTGCTCTTTTTCTACAGTAGATAACGTCGCAAATAAATCTTGTCCCAAATGCTTTTGTTCATCTTGAATTGATGAAATGTAGCTTTTACCCTCTGCAGTTAGAAAATAATTGGTTATGCGGCGATCCGTTTCATTTTGCTTTTTAATTAAATATCCTTTTTGGCTCAATTTTTTCAATAGTTCACTTAATGACGCGGGTCTGATATGCATCATTTCAGCTAATTCTTTTTGCGAATGCCCCTCATGTCTAGCCAAAATCCGTAATAATCGGTTCTGACCAAAGGAAAATTCCTCTTTCTTTGTTTTATGTTTTAGGCGTCGTCGCATCAAACGATTCAAACGCTGAAATTCTTCAAATAGAACTTCTTCTTTCATCAAAACACATCCTTTATTGTTCTAATTTTACGCAATGATTTTTCTTTCGTCAAATAGTTAGGTGCCTATCTATTTACAAATTTCAAAAAAGGTAGTATAATAATTAGGTACCTAACTAATAAACGGAGGGGATTTAATGGCTCGAATGCGCTTTGACTTTGACCAAACAAAAAAACCTGAATTGACACTTAGTTTCATCCGTCGAATCCTCAATTATTTCAAACCACATGCCTTAAAACTTATCCTGGTAATTCTTTTAATTTTTGCTACTTCCACGCTGGGACTTGTGCCATCACTTTTATTACAAAAAATAGTCGACGTAGCTTTGCCAAAACACAATTTACCGCAATTAGGCATTCTCGTGGGCCTTTCAATTTCGGCTACGATTTTATTGAACCTTTTACAAGTTGCCCAAGGTTATTTAAGTACTTGGATTGCCAAAAATATTACGCTGACGATGAAAAACAATTTATACCGTCACCTTTCCTTTTTACCTCAAAGTTTTTTTACCACGGTAAAAGAAGGGGAAATCTTGACACGCCTAACCAGTGATGTCGACGGCATTCAACAAGTGTTTCAAACGACTTTTATCAATGCACTAAGCAGCATCTTCATTTTAGCAACGACTCTTTTTGCGTTATTTTCTATGAATCCAATTTTAGCAGCTGTTGCGCTTGTCACCGTTCCATTATTCATCTTGCCAACTCGTAAAGTCGGCAAAAGAAGATGGCAAATTGCTGCTGCTAGTCAAAGTGCCTTAAGCAAACTAAATCAACATACCCAAGAAACCTTAAGCACTAGTGGCAGTACGCTAATGAAGCTTTTTACAAAAGAAGATGAAGCTTTTAGTACCTTTGATGAAATCAACCAAGAAGTTACTGCTTTACAAATTAGAGAATCTTTAGCTGGGCGTTGGTTTCGCATGGCGATGTCTGTCTTAATGGCGATTGGGCCGATGTTGATTTATTTAGTTGGTGGTTTTTTACTGACCAAAGGACAATTAACTATTGGCGGCATTATCACCTTTGCTTCACTTTTAGGTAGACTTTATAATCCGGTTACCCAGCTTTCCAATATCCAAGTTGATTTAATGCGTTCTTTTGCCTTATTTGAACGAATTTTTGAGTATATGGACATTACACCAACAATCCAAAATACCCCGCAAGCAAAAGATCTGACCATTAGTCGTGGTGAAGTATTATTTACCGCTGTCGATTTTCGTTATGAAGAAAATGAAGTTTTAAACAATATTAACTTACAAATTCTTCCTGGTGAAACTTTAGCTTTAGTTGGTCCTTCTGGTGCGGGAAAATCAACTTTAACTTACCTGCTCACACGTCTTTACGATCCGACAAGTGGGACTGTTACCATTGATAATCAAAATATTAAAGACGTAACTTTCACCAGTCTAAGACAAAATATCGGTGTAGTCAGTCAAGAGACCTTTCTTTTTAACGGCTCAATTTACGATAACTTACTTTATGCCAATGAAAATGCAAGCAAAGCAGAAGTAATTGCGGCTACTAAAGCGGCTTATATTCACGACTTCATTATGACATTGCCAAATGGTTATGATACTGTCGTTGGTAATCGCGGCATTAAGCTTTCTGGTGGGGAAAAGCAACGGATTGCAATTGCTCGTATCATCCTAAAAAATCCTCAAATTTTAATTTTGGACGAAGCAACTTCTGCTTTAGATGCTATTTCTGAATATTATGTACAAAAAGCGATGGATAACCTTATGCAAAATCGGACAAGTATTGTGATTGCTCACCGTCTTTCCACTATTGCTAATGCCGATCAGATTGCGGTTATGGAACATGGGCAAATCATTGAACAAGGTGAACACAATAAACTTATGTCAAAAGATGGCTTATATGCTAAGCTTTATCAAACACAATTTAAAAATACTGAAGCGGCTGCTTAAAACAATAACCGAGACAGAAAACAGTAGCACAGCTTTTAAAGCGACCTACTTTTTTGGTGGTTCAAAAAATAGAGCTATTTCCAACGTAACTAAGGAAATAGCTCTATTTTTATTTAGCATTTACTAGCTTAAGATTTCTCCTTACTGAATACGCTCGCAACTTTGGGTAACACTTGATTTAGTGAATCAATTTCTTTGGCTGTCAATTCTAATTCTACTAAAGTATTTAACTGGGCAAAGATCTGCTCTACTTCGCCAATTACTCTTTCACCAGCAGCAGTTAAGAATAATTGCTTTTGGCGTTCATTTTCAACTGGAATTTTTCGTTTGATAAAATCAGCTTTTTCTAAACTTTTCAAAATATTCGTTACTGTAGCATTGGGTTTTTCCAAATATCCAGCCAAATTTTTTTGAATCGTACCGGGATGCTGCGCAATATAATTTAAACTTCGTGCTTGGATTGGATTAAGCTCAAGGTATTTTAATGACTGTGCGACAAAGTTTTGTTGTAAGTTGCTAATTTGATAGATTTTTTCTGAAATGGAATCTGATTTTAACATATTATCACTCCCTGCAGTCAGTCTAATGGAAAATAGTTAAATTTACAACTTTTCCATTGACAACTATAGAAGGAAAGCGTATATTAGCCGTTGTAAAAGTTGTAATTACAACTTTTCATCTAAAAGAATTGAAATGATCCATTTGCATAAGGAGTGAATAGCATGTCATTAACTACCCAACAAACAATTGATACGATTGCACAACTACAAGAAAATATGCGTCGTGCTTCTTTAAGTCCTACCTTAATTGCTGAAGATTTTAACGTCTCTCCTGCAAAAATTGAACGGATATTGCACTTAGAGCAATCGGCACTTGAAGATCCTTGGATTCTAAAAGTTTATTTAGAAGAAAAATTAACACAACAAGGTATTGTCGGTGTTCCCTTTACCGCCCTTGTCGGAGATTATCATCAGTACTGGTTTTTAAATAGTCACAAAATAGACAAAATGAAACTTAGTCGGGGCAACTATTAATCTAGCAACGCTATTTTTCTATAAAAAAAGCTAAAACAATCGATCGCTGTTTTTCCTTATGAAAAATCTCTACTTTCATTATCGCCTAAAAAATGCGCCAAAAACATCCACTGTTTTTGGCGCACTTTTACATTTTTTGCTTAAAAATTATAAGCTGCCATTGGTAACAAGATATTTCCCGCCACCGTAAATATGGCGACCATCCAAAAAATATGGCGGCCAAAAAAAGCAGCAAAATCATCATCGTGATAGTAAGAACGCTGTCGATTAATGGTGATGACAGCAAAGGATGAAAACAAAATAACAATGATGCCAAAAATATTAACAAATTCCAATAAGCCCGTGTGTAGTGCATCGGGAACCAAATTTGCTCCAACTAAAATATTACTTACAGTACCAAATAATGCACTTGGAATCATCCCCAATGGATCTACATTATGGTACGTACAAATGAATAAAACAATTAAGACCCAACCTAAAGTCCCCACCAGAGCAATAAAACATTTGATATATAACCCAATATTTTCACGGTTTAATTCAATTGCCGTTAAAAATTCAGTGACTGTGTAATTTCCATTTGCCTCTGGGTCAGCTTTATTATTTTGATACTCTTGCACAAAAAGATTGGTGTCAAAACGTTTGACCGAAAACCCAGAAATATTAATATTCTCATTAATCGATGAATTTTTACGATCCGCCTGTAATACGATATTTTCAATTGGACTTTTAGGTTCTAAATAAAAGCGAATTTGATAAGAGCCTAAGGGAAATCGCGTCGTCCAAAAAGTTTTCGTGACGACAGCATTTACACGTGCCAATTGATAATTCGTTTTTCCAACGCGACTTTCTTTTAAAATTTCTTGTGACTTAATTTGGCCATTATATATTTCGTAATGGTCCAACATATTCAAATCATGGTGATCATCCCATTTAAACCAGACCTGAAATGTGACATTGAAATTGGAATTACGAATACTAATTTCATTAATGTTCTCAACATAGACACCCGTACTGACTGAAATCGCATCTTTTGCTTGTTTTTGCTGCGATGTTGTTAATTGTTCTTTTTCATGTAAATACTGGGTCCAGTATTTGTTTTCTGACTGTTTATCGCTGTATAAATAAAACGTCGTATAGCCAATATAGCCAATAAAAACTATTGATAGCCCCAATAACCAAAACCATAATAACTTCTTTTGTTGTTGATTAAATTTTCGATAATGTGTCAACCACTTTTTCAACATTCAATCCCCCCTTATATCTTTTGAAGCCAATAACCATAACCAAAATTAACCGCTAACATTTCAATAAATTAATTTTATCACAATATATAAAAAAACTACTGTAATAATGGTAACCTTGAAAAAAATCATTTGTTTTAACCTACAAAAAAACACTAAAAACCAGATTGCGAATCTAGTCTTTAGTGTTTTTTAGTATCGTTTGTTTTTACTAATCCTTTTTAGAAGCGCTAGAGATACCATCAACTGCAGGTGTTGGTGTTACAGCACTTACTGCAGACGCTGCGTCTTTTTTAGAAGCACTGGAGACGCCGTCAACTGCAGGTGTTTCATTTTTTTTAGAAGCACTAGTTACGCCGTCGACATCGCCAACTAATTTTTGCCCCGTTTGTTGCAAGTACCATTCGACAATTGGCTTAAAGTCTAAAATATATTCATTAATTCCCATATAATTGCCTTGTTTATCATGCATAGCTTGATAATTATGAACAATATATTTTTCAGGCATTTGTTTTGGAACGTGTACGCGAACGACATCGGTGGCACCTGAGCGCAATTGTTGAATTACCCATTCGACATTCTGATAAGCTTTTTCTGGATGACATTTTGCCAATGGATTTCCCACTTGGCCTGGCACCCGCGGCGCTAACATCTCATTAGCGGGCTTTGTTTGGTTATAATATAAAAATTGATTGTTGCTATCGGCATAGGTTAATTCCATCGGCATCGAATCTAAGAAATAATTCAATTGATCCACGGTTAAAAGTCCCCGGTCTAATTTAACATAATCACGACCTACTGCAGGTTCAACGATTGCTGTCGCTTGTTCCAACCAGTCATCTGCCCACATATCGGCACCTTCAATTGTTGTGTCAATTTTACCAGTTGCATATAAATCTTCTGGTTCTGCTTTGGGCTTAGGATTTAATAAAGCCGTGACATTGACAAATTGAAGAAATTTTTCCAATGTGCTCCCAAAAAAATCAATTGTTCCTTGATCTTTCAAATTATCATTTTCATCAAAAGCATTTTTTACTTTTCCCAATAAGAATTCATTTCCTGGCATAACAATCGCATTGACACCAGGCGCATCTAATATTTGACGTAAATGTAGTTGTGCCCGGGAAGAACCTTGGTCATAATAAGAAGCTCCCACGATCATAACCGGTTTATTTTCAAGGGGATGAATTTTAAAAGATAACCATTCAAGCACACTTTTTAAAGCAGCCGGAATAGTATGGTTGTGTTCTGGAGTTGCGATAATTACACCATCTGCCATTTTAATTTTGTGATTTAATTTTTGAATAGCTGGACTATTTGTTGCATCCTGGCTTTGATTAAATAAGGGAACATCGGTGATTTCCAACAACTCAAAGTCAAATAAATGACCAAATTTTTTACCAATAAATTTTAACAAAAGACGGTTATAAGAAAGATCTGCATTTGATCCGACAATACCGACGATTTTCATAGCAAAGACTCCTTTATGCTTGTAAATAGTTAAACTAAAATAACCCTGCTTTAGATGTTATCCCAAGAAAAATTTTCAGCTGCTTGTTGATTTACTGCGTGACTGTTTTGCAATTGTTTGGTAATCGTGACAAAAACAGTGAAATCCTGAAATAAGCCTGCGAGTTTTTCTTGTTGTTTTTCATCATTTAGATTGCCCGCTTCATCAAAAGCCGCTAAAGAATGACTCAATAAAAATTCTGAACTAGGCATAATTCGCGCTTTTAATTCTGGTGCATCCAAAATTTGACGTAAATGGGCTTGCGCTCTAGAAGAACCTAACGTCCCATAAGAAGCACCCGTAATCATAACAGGCTTATCAACAAAAGGATAAATACCGTAAGATAACCAGCTTAAAGCATTCATTAACGCTGCTGGCACTGCATGATCATATTCAGGTGTGCTAATGATTACGCCATCGCTTTTGTTGATCTTTTCAGCAATAGCCTGCACACTTTCTGGTATTTTTTTGTCTGCCGGTTTATTAAAAAGAGGAAGATTATTAATTTCTACTAATTCAATTTCTGCTTCAGCCGCAAATTTTTTTTGCATGTAGGCCAACAATGCACGATTTGTTGATTCCTTTGAATTGGTACCCACAAGTCCGATAAATTTATACATTTGAAAAATCCTTTCTCTACATTAAATCTCTAATTCCATCAGATAAGATGACCTCATCTGTTGTGATGATAATTCCTTCAATACCTGAAGTACGGTTTAAAGTACGTATGATTTCAGCAGTTGGTAGCCCAAATAAGCGGGTAGTCCAAATCTCACCGTCTACTGATTTTTTTGATACAATGGTTAAACTAAGAACCTCCGTTTTGACAGGATAGCCAGTCTTTGGATCAATAATATGGTGATATCTTTTATTTTCCTTGATTAGACTACGCTCATAAATTCCCGAAGTAACTACGGATTGATTGGTTACCTTTAAAATCAGACGCGTTTGATTCCTATCTTTGCTAGGGTCTTGCACACCAATGCGCCATAATCCATCTTCATGTTGTCTTGCTGTGCCAAAAACGACCACGTTGCCACCTAAATTAATTAATGCGCCTGTGACGTTTTCTTCTTTTAAATATGCCACCAATAAATCAGCAATAAAACCTTTAGCTAATGCCCCTAAATCTAACAGCATGCCTTTTTCTGTTAAAAAAGCAGTCTGATTTTGATCATCTAATTGAATATTGTGGGGGTTAGTTTTAGCTAATAAACTTTTAATCACTTCATCTGAAGGTACTTTAGCATCACTAAAACCGATGCGCCACGTTTGAATTAAAGGGCCAATGGCAATATTTAGCTGCTCACTTGTAAGACTATTTTCTTTTCCTAACTTGATTAATTCATATAATTCTGGCTGAAGGACAACTTTTTTTATGCCGGCATTGTGATTTAGGACCATTAATTCAGAAGTAGGATCATTGGCGCTAAACCGCTTTTCATAAAGCTTTAATCGTTTTTCCAACTCATCCAAAATTTTTTCTGCTTCTTGGTGATCAACAAGAAGATCAATGACTGTACCCATCATATAAAGCTGTCTTGTTGCCAAAGTATTCACCTCTTTATTTTTTGACCAACTTAACTTTTTTTGACTGCTTGTGTTAGCTGGGCAATCGTTTTTTGTGCAATTTCGTTGCGATTAATTTTGGCATACGCATTAGCGTCTGCAAGCCGTTCTAAAATCTCGCCTTGGGGCATTTTAAGTTTCATGGCATTGCAGGCTAACTGTGTAGCCACTCTTGCCAAATAGAAGGTGACGTGATTATCTGAACAAATGGAAAGCGCATATTCCAATAACGTATTGCTAACTTGATATTCTGCAATTTCACTGTAAAAAACACCACATTGATATAAAATATGCAGCACGCGCCAGGTTTCTTCTATGGATTTAACTGGATAGTCATAAATTTTACGCAACACTTTATCAAAATAGACTTCCCCTTTTACTTTTTCACCAGCCTCACTGTAAACTAGTCCCATACCCGTATAAGCCAACAGCTGATAGAGCGTATCTTCTTCCAATAGCAACTGATTAAAAGCAAATAAAACCTCGACAGCTGCTGCTTTTTGATAGTACAAAAGAAAACCTGACAAATAATGGTAGCGCATCTTTAACTCAGGAGTATCCAGCTCATTTGTTAAAATATTGGCTAGCAAATTTTGTGCCTTTTGATATTCCATTGTAATCAATAAAAATTCGATTTCATCAAAGGTGGCAACAAGCGTTGTATGTTTCACACCGATTTTGGGAAATAACGCTCCAATTGGAAAGTCTAGCCGTTCACAGAGCTTTATGAGAATTTTCAAACTTGGCACTTGGCCATTGTTTTCAAAACGACTTAAAGTTGCTTGTGTACATATGCCTTGCGCCAATTCGATTTGTGAGAAGCCAGCCTTTTTTCGTGCCGCAATAAATTTTTCAATCTGCATTAACTCCCTCCTTTTTTAAATTGTGCTTATTTTCACATTGTTAATGATACCGCTTTACATCTGCATACTACGCCGCCATACTGGTAAAGTCAAAGTCGATATATAATATTTTATATAATTTTTTTGACAAATCTTACATATTAGAGACACTATTGAAATATGCAATGTTTCTAGCTATTCCTTTTTACGACAAACATTAAAATATAGTCTTTAACTTCATTTTCCTGACAAAAAAACTTCTCAAACAGTGACTGAAAAATTTCTTACTTTCTAAAATCGGTTAGTAAGGAAGAAATTTATCCATCATAATTTGAGAAGTTATTTATTTAAGCTTCAACAATATACGCTTCATAAGGCTGTAAATAGTCTGAAACCAGCTGATTTTTTTGATTGCTAAGAATCACTTGTGCTTTTTGATCACTGGCTGCAAATGGATTTTCGATTGTATTTTCACTTAAATTCGCCACAATCCGCCATTGTTTTTGGTTATCTTTGCGCAAATAGGCAAATATCTGTTCATCTGTTGGCAATAATAATTCGTAGGTTCCTTCTTTTAAAATCGTTTCATTGTGCCGCAATGCAATCAACTTTTGATAATAACGATAGATAGAATGATCACTTTTTAAATCATTGGCTACATTGATTTTAGAATAAGCAGGATTCAACTTAAACCAAGGTACACCTTTAGTAAAGCCAGCATTTTTTTCCGCTGTCCACTGCATTGGTGTTCGTGCATTATCACGACTAACTTTGCGAGCTGCTTGTAGGAAATCCTCATGGGAAATAGTTTGCTGCTGTTTTACATAGTAATCATAATTTCCTAATAGCTCAATATCTTCATAATCTGTAATTTCAAAATCAGCATTCGTCATGCCAATCTCTTCTCCTTGATAAATAAAAGGTGTCCCTTGTAAGCCATGTAAGACTGTCGCAAAGGCCGTTGCACATTCGTAGCGGTAATTTGTATCATTACCCCAACGTGAGATTACTCTGGCGCGATCATGATTTTCAAAGTAAAGCGCATTCCACCCTTTGTCTTTTAATTCATGCTGCCAGTTGCTTAAAATTTCTTTCAATGTAACTAAATCTCGTTTTTTTAAAGCCCATCGACCATTGACATCTCCTTTTTTACGATCGATATGCATATGTTCAAAAGTAAAAATCATATCCAATTCTTCTCGCTTAGGATCAACTAATGTGTAGGCATCATGTGCTTTAGCTGCTGGAGATTCGCCCACACTCATCATATCAAAAGGTGCTAAGACCGCTTGGTTCAATTCATGAATAAACTCGTGCATGCGGGGACCATTTTGTTGATTTTCTGTTGTATTGCTCCGGGGGTTATCGGGAAACTGCCAATCTTTTGAAATGGAAGTAATCACATCCATCCGCCACCCATCTACCCCTTTGGCTTTCCAAAAGCGCATCATATCGTAGATGTATTCTCTGACAAAAGGATTTTCCCAATTTAAATCCGGTTGTTCTTTCGCATAATAATGTAAATAATACTGCATTCTACGCTCATCAAAAGTCCATGCCGAGCCACCAAAACTTGAGCCCCAATTATTAGGGGGCGAACCATCGGGCTTGGCATCTTGCCAGATATAAAAATCGGAAAAGAAATTGTCTTTTGACTTGCGACTTTCTTGAAACCATAAATGTTGATCCGAAGTATGATTGGCAACAAAGTCCATAATAATCTTTAGCCCTTTGTCATGGGCTGCTGCAATTAAGGAATACAAGTCTTCATTGTCTCCGAAAATCGGATCAATTTTTCGATAATCAGCAATATCGTAGCCATTATCAATTTGCGGGGATAAATACACCGGACTTAACCACAAGGCATCGACACCTAAATCGACTAAATAGGGTAATTTTTCGATGATTCCTTTTAAATCACCAATGCCATCATCATTACTGTCGTAAAAACTTTTGGGATAAATTTGATAAATGACGGCTTCTTTCCACCAATCACTACGCATGCTCTTTCCCCTTTCTTTTATACAATTCCAAGTAATGACAAAGCAATGGCTGCAATAATGATGCCAAAAATTAGAACATTAATCGAAACATTTTTCTTCTTTAATAGATAAAAACAAAATAAGGTAACTGCTAAAGGTAGTAAACCAATAAAAATTTGATCGAGCATTTCTTGGGATTTTAAAATCGTTTTGCCACCCATTACCATTTTCCATTTCAAATCAAGTTTTACCATTTGGCTCGTCATCGCACCTACCATTGTTAATCCAACAATGGTTGCAGCTTTTGTTAAAATATTAATCAGACCATTTTCGTATAAATCTGAAATGTAAGCCGATCCTAGTGTGTAACCCAATTGCCCCCCATACCAACGAATAAGTTGAACGGGCAAATTAAACAAAAGTAAAAAGATAATCGGAGCCAAGACATTACCTGATTGCGCTAATCCGACTGCAACACCTGCCGCAATTACTCGCAAAACGCCCCAGAAAACCGAGTCGCCAATACCAGCTAATGGGCCCATTAAAGATGTTTTAATCGCATTGATGGAATCTTGATTAAAATCTGTCTTTTCACTATTTTCTTTTTCCATTGAAGCACTTAGCCCCATGATAAAAGGTACCATGGCCACATTTGTATTAAAATAAGACATTTGACGTACCATTGCAGCTTTTTTATCTTCTTGGTTTTTATAAAAGCGATTGATAAAAGGTAACATCGCATATTCAAAGCCTGAAGCTCCTTGTTTTGCTGGCGTAACTGCAGAATACAAGGTGAATGAGCGCCAGTACATTTGGCGTAATAATTTCTTTTCTTCTGGTGAAACATTTTGATTAAATCGAGACATCGTTTTTCCTCCTCATTTTTTACGATTAACTAATCTTTCTTAACTAAAGAAATCATCATTTTCAATCTCTTCTGTTGTTTCATTTGTCGCTGCTAGCGTAGGTTTTTGTTGGATTTGCTGTTCCATTTTCTTCAATTGGAAATCCCGTTGTCCAATCGTCACGGCAATAATTACCCCTAAAACTGCTACTGCAATCAATGGAATTTTGAAGTATGCGACAATCAAAAAGCCTAAGAAGTAAAATGCGGAAACGTTATTGTCCCATAAAATTTTCATTAACATCGCCATTCCGACTGCAGGTAGTAAATTACCAGCGACAGATAAGCCATTAATAATCACATCCGGAATCATTTCCAAGACATTTTGCGTAGCTTTTGAGCCAAATAAGATGGCAAAAAATGGAATTAATGAATAGATCGCCCATTGCAATGCCCATAGTCCAAAATGCAAGCGGATAATTCCTCTTTCATTAGCTTCTTCAGCCATTTTGTCAAAGCGACTAGCAAAAGGCCCTACCACTGCTACATATAATAACGTCTTTACTTGTAATCCGATGATCCCTAATGGAATCGCGATTGGCAATGCAACTTCCACACCACCGCCCAAATTGATGGCAAATGCTGCAGCTAAAGCCGTTGCAAGACCAGGTTCGGCTGAACTTGCGCCCCCAATATTAACGACTCCCATAAAAATAGTTTCTAAAGAGGCTCCGATTAATAAACCTGTTTGAATATCACCAAGCAATACCCCTACTAAAGGTCCAATGACAATAGGACGCCCCAACATGGTAAAACCTAATAATTCCTGGCCGCCGACTGTTAAAAAGACGACTAATGCCACTACAATTGCTTCATATAACATAATTTTTCGCTCCTTTTATTTACGTGGATTCAACAATTACTTGATAAAGTCTTTGGCCAACTCTTTTTTATCAGATGGTAAATTTTGTAGTGCAGTTTCTGGATACAGTTCAACTAAAGTAGCTAAGCTTGTAAGTTCTGCTGGTGTTAACATGACAAATTGTGTCAAAGTCTTCTTCTCACCGATTACAGCTTTTCCGACGTTGCCGATATTCACATAGGCGATATTAGGCAGTTTATCTGCTAGTACAACAGCGTCATTAACGGTTTTAACCAAAACCAACAACTTCATTTTTTCTGCCCGTGGATCTTGCAGTAGATCAATTGCACCTTGAAGTGTTTTTATAATTACTTTGATCCCACTTGGCACCGCCATTTTTAAAGCCATTTGCTGTGTTTCATTGCCAGCTGTTTCATCATTGGCAACGACAATCCCATCAATATTTAACTCACGGGACCATACCATTGCAATTTGGCCGTGGATTAAGCGTTCGTCTACTCGTAAAGTTTTAATCATTTTATTTCTCTCCTTTTTCTTTAACACTTTTTAAGCAAAAAAATCATTTTCAGTCGTATTTTTGGCAAGTTTGACTTGTTGCATCCCTGCTTGTGCTTTGGTAATCATTTCTTGAATAAATTCATCACTAATCGCTTCTGTTGCTAAAATTACTTCTAATAAAAGCGGCACGTTAAAACCAGCAACAACAAAAATATTTTCTTCTGTTGTTTTAGTCGCAAATTTTTGATTAACGCTCCCTCCATAAATATCCGTAAAAACAATAACTTCATCTGCTGGCGTAACACGGGCAAAAAAATTATCAATCTGAGTGTCTAAATCCGCTTGTCCTTGTGTATAAGCCGAAATATAGGTAATATCTTGTTTCTTACCAACAAATAATTCCAATGTAGATTGAATTCCTTGGGCTAAATTGCCATGAGTGGCAATTACTACTTTTTTCATTTACTTTGCTCCTCTCTTCATTTGACACTTTACTACTAGCAAGTTGTGTGCCAACTTCAAAAAAAGGGTTTAAATCAAGCTTTTACTGGGCATAAAAAAGAAGTGCTTAAAATAAAATAAGCACTTCTTTTTTGATTAATTTAAATTTTAGCAATGTTTACCAGGCCCATACACTAAAATAAAAAGACTTTTTTGATTCCCAGCTTTAAGCGCTGTTTCCCACGTAACTTAGCTTTTTACTTTCAAAACTTCTTGCTGCAATCCTTTTACTAAAAATTTCGACTAACTTGGCGTTTTTTTAATAAAGTTATGCTATCTTAATTAAAAAAGCGGATATAGTAGCCAATAGGAGGCCTGCCATGAATTATTACGATCAACATCTTCATACTTTTTTGTCTTTTGATTCTGAAGAACGGTTTGAAAATTATCTTGTTCAACAGCCCGCAACTTTTGTGGCCACCGATCATTTTGATTTAAAAAATCCAGCTCATGCATTTCAAGATGATATTCCAGATTACGAAGAACTTTTAAGGCAACAGCAAAAATTTATAAGCCAGCCTACAACTTTTCTAAAAGGGATTGAAATTGGTGTGGTTCCTGGTCAAGAAAGTAAAATTTACGATTACCTCGCTACGTATCCCTATGATTTACAATTGGTAAGTATCCATCAAAACGGACAATTCGACTATATGGACGATATTGTTTTAACCAAAGATAAATACACCATTATGGATGAATACTTTCAGCAAATGGAACGCGTAACCGAAGATTTTAAAGCTGGTCACATCCTAACTCACTTTGAATACGGCTTACGACGTTTAGACGTGACTTCCCATGAACTTGCAACTCGTTATGAAGAGCAATTAACGCGAATCTTTAAAAATATAATCGCAAAAAACTGGGGCTTAGAATTAAACGCAAAAAGTTTTGCCAAATACCAAAATGCTCAACTATATGAATATGCAGTCCCCTTGTATCAAAATCTAGGTGGTAAGCTTTTCACTTTAGGTTCTGATGCCCATATTGCGTCAGATTTTCGTAACCAATTTAGTCAAATGGGAGCAATGCTAAAAAAATTTGGTGTCACTGAACTTGCGCTATTTCAAAATAAGGAAATCAAATTGGTGCCGATTCCTGAAAGCTAACTAAACAAAAATTTCTTTAATTACGCGAAAAACGTCTTAAATTAGCCTGCAAAACTCAATTTGCAGCCCTTTATTTAAGACGTTTTTTCAAGTTAGATATAATATTTTAATAGTTCATACATTAAGGAGAGCTCATAATCATCAATGACAATATTGTACTTCATTTCCAGCGGATGGAAAATATTTTTTGAAATCGAGAAAAACTCTTGTTTGGTTTTATCCAGTTGTTCTTCTGCTTGGACACTGACGGACTCTTCCCGTGAAGAAATCATCATCCGCTCAATCATTAAAGCAATGTGCATGTATAAATTCAACTTCACTTTTGCATCAAAGACAATGGTGAAAAAATCTTGATACTTTGCTACAACGCCTTGTACTTCACCTAAAACAACCTTCGGATTTAAAAATTGCAGTCGACTACTAATTCCTTCAATAGTGAAAAACTCCAATAACCCTTCAATTAAATTGGCAATTGTTTTTTCCTTCTCACCTGTTGCTAATAACAATTCTTTTAAGCGTTTAGTTCCACTGGCCTCCATAATATCATAAATATTTAAAATTGGAATTTGATAATCATATGGTAAATCTGTGGTGGTGATAATAAAATCTGTCTTTTCAAAATACCCCATATCATGGGAAGCAAGTGAATTTTTTAAATCTCGATAGTCCATGGTAATGATTTCTTTTTCCATTTGCAAACGATCCAACATGATCTGCTTAATTTCTTCACTTAATCCGACACCTGACATACACGAAACGATGATATTTTTATTTTGAGAGATTCCTTCGTAATACTGAATATGAATCATTTCGTGATACGTATTGGCCCGCTCAGCAATTTCTCTAAAACTTTTTTGTTGTTGAACTTGTAGCGCTACATCTAAAACAAGGGGTGTTGATAAATTGTTAATCACTAATAAATCAGAATCCAAGTACTGTTTAATTTGTTTATACATTTGACTTAAAGAACCCATATCAAAAAGCAAAATAACTGGTAATTTTCTTTGATTTAACTTCGCAATATACTGCTGCACTTTCTGGCTAATTTCAGGCATACTGCTATCTAAGGGCATATCAAAAGCTGCAAAAATAAAATTTCCCACTAAGCCATTTACCACCCCTTGAATACTTGAAGCTGTACTTTTTCCGTGGGAGATTAATATGCACAAGGTTTTAACCTCTTCAATTTTTTCTATCGCAGCATAGTCTAATAGAAAAAGCGCCATACCACTAACAAGTGCGATTTGTTCGTTGCTTGCATTGTTTTTTAAAGGTGAAAATAGCTGTTGAAATAAATAAAAAGCCCGCGGATATTGTTCTTTTATCTTCAGTAGCCAAGCTTTTTGCTCTCTAAGTGGCACCGGTGGCACATTAGCTAAAAAGAAAGCGCAAGAATTTAAAATCTCTTTTGGTATCAGCTCTTTGACTCCATATTTTTCCCATAATAAGGAGATTAAAGTATCATTTAGCACTTGTCTATAGCTTGTCACTTGTAAACTAACATTATCACCCGGTGCTTTTTTTAAATGTTTTGCAACAATAAATTGGCCATCAAGAAAACTTTCGCTTTCGGGTAATTCTGCCAAAATTGCGGTGACAATTTCCTTTGCCACGCTGTTTTGATTGGTGATTTTATCGGTGGGTAAAAAAGTTACCGCTGGTTTTTTGTCTCCAATAATTAAGTCATCCCCAGCTTGTTTTGCATAGGCTTTGGCACAAAGAAGTTTGATTTGATTGTTCAACGAACCCAAATTCCCAGCCTGAGGCGTTTTTAGTAATTCCATAATCAAACTATTATTCACGCTAATTTTTCTATTCATTTTTTTAGCTTCTGTAATAAATGCATGTTGGATTAATGCCATTCGTTCTTCTGAGGGCCTTGCAATAAAATTGGGGATTGTAACGGTCATTGGCACTCGTCTTCTAAAAGTTAACAGTAACATATCGTCCAATGATTCTGTCGTTGCAAAAAGAAAACGAACCTTTACTTGTCGTACTTCTTTACTACCAAGTGGACTATAGGTTCCTTTATCTAATAAAGTAAATAATTTTTCTTGATTTTCTTTAGGTAGACGATGAATTTCATCTAAAAACAAAAATCCTCCGTCAGCTGCTGCCACAAGTCCTGCCGTATCTTCTGTCGCTCCGGTAAAAGCGCCTTTTTTAAAACCAAACAAGACTGAAGAAAGTAATTCTGGATTATTGGCATAATCAGCACAATTCAAAGAAATAAGTTGCGCTTCAGAAGAAATTACACTTTTTGCCTTAGCATATTCATAAATCAAATGCGCTAAATAGCTTTTACCAACCCCAGATTCACCGGTTATAATCAAAGGAAAACCATTTGGTGGATATTTGACAGCCGCTTTACAGGCATCAATCACTTTTTTTAACGAACCTTCGCCACCAATAAATGCGCGAAATGGATCTTTAATTTTTTTAAGACGCCAATACACCGGCTTTGTCCCAAATTTTTCTACCAATTCTTCTTTTAACAGTTGGGATAAATAATGGCTAACTACACCTCTGGTTAACCCATTTTCATCGGCAATCTGTTGCGTTGTCAGATCCTTTTTACCATCATCTTCTAAGTGCTTAATCGAATTAAGCACTTCATATCTTGCTTTTGTGGCCATTCTTTTCACCCTTATTTTTATCTGATTAAAAACAGAATTAATTGTTTAAGTTTTACTTTAAAATCATTATACCACGGAAGTAAACGAATCCAAGCCAAGCTAAGCTATTTTATCGCACCATTTAGATAAAGCAATTTTGTCAGTTATTTCATTTAGGCTGCTTCATTTTAAGCTAGAAAAATCTGCTTATGAAAAAAAGACCTAAACCAAAAACAATACAAACTTTTGGTTTAGGTCTTTTATTTTGTGGCTTATTTGAAAGTTGTCAATTTATCAGCAGAGAGTCTAACTGACTGGTAACCTGACTCTGCCGCTTTACCAATAGAAAGAATTAACACTGGTAAATAGCGCTCTTTTTCTAAATCAAAAGTTTCCGCTAAGTTTTCTGCTTCAAAACCACCAATTGCATTGGTATCATAGCCATGGGCTCGCGCCACTAGCATTAATTGCATTGCTGCAAGACTAGCATCTCGCAAAATGACATTATCCATTTCATTCAAAGATAGATTTTGATAATGAGGAATGATGGTAGCTAATTGGCGATCATGAACTTCTTGCGGCATCAGCCCCGCATTTAATGCTGCCCCATATATTTCTTTACCGTATTCATAATTTTTACGGTCACCAAAAATTAAGATCATTGCAGCAGAAGTATTATTTTGCAATTGATTAAAGCGAATAAAAGGGCGTAGCTGTTCTTTTCCTTCATTTGTATCCACAACAACGTAGCGCCAAGGCTGCAAATTAACTGAAGAAGGTGCACGATTTGCTTCATCTAACATAGTCAACATTTCTTCTCGACTGATTTTTACATTTTCATCATACCGTCGAATCGATTTGCGGTTTAAAACAATATCCTGAAAGTCATTATTTATGAATGCTGTCATTTTCTTACTTCCTTTTATTTAAAATTAAAGTGCTAAACTAACTGCTAAAATATACTTGATTCAAATTTTTTTGGCAAGATTAAAGCTTACACTTTACTTGAATCATTACTTTTATACGACAAAATTTTTTTTATAAAAAAAGCGGCAGCATCTTCCAATGCCACCTGCTGTATTTTCATTTTTTATTAACCTAATGCTTGATATAACGGCATTAATTCTTTTAAAGTTGCTACGGTCTTATCTTCAATTTGAGGGTATTTTGCTTTCATTAAAAGTTTCCCGATTTGAAAAGTTTTTCCTGCTAGCTTTGCTTGAAATTCTGTTTGTAACTTTTCACTAGCCAAGTAATCTTTCAAAGCCAGATGATCATCTAGTTCATGTTCTACTTGAGGCCAAATATAATAGTCTGTAATATCGATCTTTTGACTCCAGATAGCAATTTCTTGTAATAAATCGTTATAGGCCGCAACACTTCCGGACCGTTCAGAACTTTTGTAATGTTGAAACATGAGATAAATCTGATACTGCTTTATATTTAATAGTACCGCTAGACAGGCGTTTTCTCTTTGACGTGATTCACTACGATAGGCACACCAAAAGTGGTTCCGTAAATTCCAACCATTGGTCCAGCTTTCTATTTTGGGCTTTGTAATACCAAAGTCTTTGGGTAAATTAGTAGCAACTGTTAAATTCAGTTCTTTCCATTTTTGCCAATGTTTTTTATATTCGTACTTGATCTCTTCAAGCTCGGTAACTGAATATGTTACCTTTAAGTGTTTGAATGTATAATTATCTCTAGCTAAAACCTCAAAATCCGCAATATCTAATTGCATTTTTTATCCCTCTTATCATTCATAAAAAACTTCATCTAAAAATAGCCCTGCGGCTGGAACTGTTTCTCCTGCATCTTGGCGAATTTTATTTGCCAAAACCTCATCAATAATATTAATATCTAATTTACCCATACCAATTTCCAACAAAGTACCCGTTAAAATTCGTATCATCTTATGCAAAAAACCGTTACCTATAAATGTAAAGTGCAACATGGCACCATCTTTTTCAATTCGAATCTCTTCAATCTTGCGAACCGTCGATTTCTTTGTCTTTTTTAAAGCAGAAAATCCAATAAAGTCATGGGTTCCGAGCAACTTTTCAGCAGCTTTCTCCATTTTTTCTAAATTTAGCTCTTGGGGTACATAAAAACTATGATGCCGGTAAAAAGCCGTCGGAATTACATCGTTCCAAACATAGTAACTATACTGTTTACCACTGGCATTGTAACGAGCATGAAATCGTTCACTCATTTCCGCTACATCTTTAATAACAATATCGTTAGGTAAATAACGGTTCAAAAAATTAAGCATCTCAAGTGGTGACAATTCAGATTCAGTTTTAAAGTTTGCTACTTGCCCTCTGGCATGTGTCCCTGCATCTGTTCGACCAGAACCAATAATTTCAATTTTTTCTCCAGTCATTTGGAACAAAACACTTTCGATTTTCCCTTGAATTGTTTTATCCGAGCTTCCAAGCCGCTGCCAACCCAGATAACGTCTTCCATCATACTCAATCGTCAATTTAATATTTTTCATTTTTATGACTCCTTTTTTAACTTGTTGTCTATTCTACCAAATAAGCAAGCCATTGAAAAAGTTAGCGTACCAAAGAAAAAACAGGGCTAAAAAAATCTCCCTGTAGCTTCTAATTTTTTTATTTTCCAATCACTAATCTTCTAGTGTAAACTGCCTGTCCAGAGTGCATTATTGCATCATCTATGGCAGAGACAATTCGAACTTGTCGGGTTACTGGCGGATTCCAATTTGTATCTACGATATCTTGCAGACTTTCTTCATTAATTGATTGTAAATAAGCGACTGTAAAATCAACACTTGCAGCAAGATAATTTAGTAATAACGCCTTATCCTTTACAACAACTTTTGCAGCTTCTTGCGGCGTATGATGCCAATCCTCTGTATCATCAGGTAGTGAAAGATTAAACTGCTCGCCAAAACCCTTTTTAAACCATAAAGCTTGTGAATTATTTAAATCCGAAATCTGAAAATCTAATTCTCGAGCAGTATGCCAAGTTAACCAAGTCACAGATTTAATTAATGGCGCTGGCATTTTATTAGCCTCAGCTACATTCATTTGTTCTAATGTATCTTCAAACCGTTCCTTTGCTCTTAACAATGTCTCAATGGATAATTCAGTAATTTGCACAGTTTTCCCCTCCGTTTATAAGTTTTTAATTTATCTATGTTGTTTATTCTAACACGTTTCCTATAAATTACAGGTGTATTAAATCTATGTATAAAAAAAGACAGCAACTACGCTGTCTCAAAAACTCCGGCAGTAGGACTCGAACCTACGACATCATGATTAACAGTCATGCGCTACTACCAACTGAGCTATGCCGGA